>NZ_KQ033901.1:3360498-3691748 GCF_000969705.1 Nitriliruptor alkaliphilus DSM 45188 | reverse complement strand
CGTAGCCCCCCTCCCCCAGGTGCGCAAAACCCGGGATGGCGTGCGCGACGGGCGCACTGAAGGCGCTCGTGGTCCCCGCCACGCGGCCCTCACCGTTGCGCAGGGCGGGCAGAGGCGTTGTAACAGGAGAGATGGAGCACGCACGGCCGGGCAGGCCGAGCGACCGAGACCCGAGCGCCGGAGGGCACGACGTGCACAACCTGTTGGACGCGACCAAGCGACCGGTCCAGATCGCGATCGGCCTGGCGGCGGTCGGCTTCGTGCTGATCATCCTCGGCTGGAACGGAGCCGCGAACTTCGACACCCCCCAGCAGCAGGTCCCCTACCTGATCTCGGGTGGCGTCGCGGGGCTCGGCCTCGTCATCGTCGGCGTCGGGCTGCTGGTCATCAACGAGATGAAGCGGGCCACGGCGCTGGTCCTGGCCGGTCTCGAGCGGGCTGCCGAGGCGGGCTCCGCTGCCGCCGGTCCCACGGCCGTCCCCGGATCGGGGCCGATGGTGGTCGCGGGCCGCGCCACCTACCACCTGCCGACCTGCCGCTTGGTCGCCGAGCGCAAGGATCTGCAGACCATGAGCCCGTCCGCGGCGATCGACCGCGGACTGGCCGGCTGCCGCATCTGCGATGCCAGCCAGGCCGCCACCGCCTGACCGCCCGCACCCAACCCCGCAGCCTTCGAAGGCCGCGACCCACCCGGGTCGCGGCCTTCCTCGTGGTGTCGTTCGCCGGGCGGCGGCTCGCGCGATCGCGGGTGCCCGTCAGCCCATCAGCAGGCGGGAGACCACGCTGCGGTCGGTCAGTTCGGCCCCGGTGAGCGTGCGGACGATGCTGCCCTGCGCCATGACGACCCCGAGGTCGGCCACGTCCAGGGCTCCGACGTTCTGCTCGATCAGCAGGACGGTCACGCCGTCGGCGTTGATGGCACGCACGATGTCGAAGACGTCCTTGACGATGACCGGCGCGAGCCCCATCGACGCCTCGTCGATGATCAGCAGCTTCGGCCGCGCCATCAGTCCGCGGGCGATCGCCAGCATCTGCTGCTCCCCACCCGACAGCGTGCCCGCGAGCTGCTCGAGACGCTCACGCAGCCGCGGGAAGTAGTCGAGGACGATCTCACGCTGCTCGGCGACCCAGTCGCCGTCCCGGCGCTGAGACCACGATCCGACCTGCAGGTTGCGTTCGACGGTGAGGTCAGGGAAGACACGGCGTCCCTCGGGCACCATGACGATCCCCGCGTCGACGCACCGCTTGGTGCTCCAGCGCGTCACGTCCTGCCCGTCGAACTCGATGGTGCCAGCCCAGGTGGACAGGGCACCGCAGATGTTCATGGCCGTCGTCGTCTTGCCGGCACCGTTGAGGCCGAACAGGACAGCCGTGCGGCCCTCCTCGATGTCCAGGTCGACACCGTGGAGCACGGGCAGCGGCCCGTACCCCGAGCGGACACCGGTGAGGCGCAGGAGCGGCGCGTCGCCGGTGCGGCTCGGCTCACGCTCCAGCTCGGTGGTGGTGTCGGGGTCCGAGCCGCCGATGCGAACGGGTGGCACCGCGGTCCCAGGGACCACGTCGACGGTCGCCGTGAGGGTCGCCCCGGCGTCGCCCACTGCCTCGGAGACCTCGTCGGCGTCCGCGGACGTGTCGGGGGTGTCGTTCGCGTCGGCGGCTACGGCGTCGAGCTCGGCGGTCGCGTAGGCGAAGCCGTCCTCGTCGAGCTCGTAGCGCCAGCCGTCGTGCGCGAACCACGCCGTGCCGTCCTCGTCGGTCCGCCACGTGACGCCGTCGAGGACGAGGGTGTCGTCGTCGACCGCGGGCGCGGTCTCGTCCCTGCTGGTCCCAGCCACCTGCGAGCTCCTCACGCGAGGGTCGTCGCGCCCTGACCGAGGTAGGCCTCGGCCACGGCACGGTTGCCACGGATGTCGTCGGGCAGTCCCTCGGCGAGCAGCTGCCCGAAGTTCAGCACGTACACGTAGTCGCAGACGCGCAGCATGAACGGCACGTGGTGCTCGATGATCACCACCGTCACGCCGAGGTCCCGGCGGAGGCCGAGCAGGCGGTCCCCGAAGGCATCGGCCTCCTCGGGACCGAGGCCCGCGAGCGGCTCGTCGAGCAGCAGGACCTCGGGGTCGGTGGCCAGGACGGCCGCGACCTCGACCTGCTTCAGCATGCCGTACGACAGGCCCCCGAGGGGTTCGTCGGCGAGGTGGGCGAGGCCGAGCTCCTCGAGCACGACGTAGGCCCGGTCCCGGAGGGCACGTTCCTCGCGGCGGCTGGCGAACGTCCCGAGCAGCCCACCGGGCACCGAGTACCCCACGTTGCGGTGCTGGGCGACCAGCAGGTTCTCGAGCACCGAGAACGAGCGTACGAGCCCGACCTGCTGGAAGGTCCGGCCGAGGCCGAGCGCCGTGCGCTGATCGGGCCGCAGGTCGGTGATGTCCTCCCCACGGACGCGGACGGTGCCCGTGGTCGGCGCGTAGAAGCCCGTCAGGCAGTTGAAGAAGGTGGTCTTGCCCGCACCGTTCGGCCCGATGAGGCCGACGATCTCGTCGTCGTTGACGTCGACGCTGACGTCCTGCAGGGCCTGCAGCCCGCCGAAGCGGATCCCGACGCCCTCGGCGGACAGCAGCGGGACCGGGCCCCGGGCCGTACGACCGGCCGGATCGGGGGCCCCCACCTCCTCGGGTGCCTGCACGACTGCGGTCATGGGGTCACGGGCGTCCACTGTCGCCTCCGGTGTGTGTGGTCGCGCTGCTCTCACGGCCGGATGCCTGCCAGGGACGGAAGCTGCACCAGCGGACCACCGGTGCGATCAGCTGGTCGATGCCACCGGGGAAGAACACCAGGACGAGCAGCAGGAGCAGGGCGCTCAGCAGCTGCGCGGCGGAACCGTCCACGGGGAACCCGGGGTTGTTCTGCGCGAGCCGGTCGAGCACGAAGGGCATCGAGCCGAGGAGGGCCGCGCCGATGACCACGCCGATGCGTGAGCCGACGCCGCCGATGACCGCCATGAACAGGAAGGTCAACGACAGGGTGAAACTGAAGGTCAGGTTGGAGACGATCTCCTCGATGGAGGCGAACAACGCCCCGGCGAGGCCGGCGATCGAGCCCGACAGGACGAAGGCGAGCAGCTTGTAGCCGGTGACGTTGATGCCCCAGGACGCGGCGACGCGCTCGGAGTCACGCAGCGCCCGGATCGCCCGACCAGCCTTCGAAGCGGTGACGCGACGGTCGATGATCCAGACGAGTGCGAGGGCACCGAGGCAGAGGTAGGCGTACGGCACGTCGCCGGTCGCGAAGGCGGGCCGCGGAGCGGGCATGCCGGCGCCACCACCGGTGATGGCCGGGATGCTGAAGAGCACCTGCTCGGCGAACAGGCCGTACGCGAGGGTCACCAGCGCCAGGTACAGGCCCTGGATGCGGAGCGCGACGCCACCGAGGAGCATCGCCGCGAGGCCACCGATCGCGACGGCGAGGCCGGCCGAGGCCGCCCACGGCATCCCGAGCTCGGTCAGGCCGAACCCCGCGGTGAACGCCCCGACCCCGAGGAAGGCCGAGTGCCCGAGGGACACCTGCCCGGTGTAGCCCACCAGCACGTTGAGGCTGAGGGCGATGATCGCGAACACCGCGACGCGCGAGACCACGTTGACGTCGGTGCCTGGCACCAGCAGCGGGATCGACGCGACGCCACCGAGCAGCGCGGCGAGCACCACCGCGCGGGCGATGACCCCGCCGGTCGACGGCCGCCACCGGGCCGGGCGTGCCGGCGAGGCCCCCGGTGTCTCGGTCGGTGCGGCGGAAGGACGCACGATCGTCGTCGCCACCTCAGGCCTCCTTGCCGAAGAGCCCACGGGGCCGGACCAGGAGGACCAGCAGGAGCAGGGTGAAGCTCGCCATGGTCGGCGGGCTCGGGATGATGCCGGTCAGCCCGTACGACGTCGCGGCGCCGTTGGCCAGCGCGTTGACGAGCCCGACCAGCAAGCCACCGACGACCGCGCCGCTCATGGAGGTGATCCCCCCCAGGATGACCGCGGTGAAGGCGGGGATCAGGAAGGTGGTCGTCATCAGGCCCGGGGTGAGCCCCGCGAAGAAGCCGGCGCCGAGGATCCCGCCGAGAGCAGCCAGCGCGCCGGCGAGGCCCCAGGCGAGCGAGGACATGGCCCGCGGCGAGACGCCGTGCAGCGAGGCAGCGAACGGATCCTGGGCCGTCGCCAGGAGGGCGGTGCCGAGCTGGGTGCGGAACAGGGCGGCGAAGACGATTGAGACCGCCACCAGGACCACGAGGATCACGATGTTGTGCCGGTTGGTCGACAGGACGCAGCCGTCGTCGAGCCCGGGGACGAGGCACACCGAGCCGTCGAGGATCCGGGGGAACGTGCGGCTCTGGAGCTCGAAGAAGACCACCTGACCGCCGATCATCAGCAGCGAGACACCGGCGGTGGCCACGAGGCTGGTAACCGGTGTGGCGTCCGCGAGACGCTGGACGATCAGGGCGTTGACGCCGACCGCGAGGACCGCGCCGAAGACCACGCCGACGAGGGCGAACGCGATGAGGCGCGTGAGCGGGATGGTCGCGGGGTCGACGGTCACGGCACGGTCGAAACCGACCAGCAGCATCAGCACCAGGAACGCCGGCATCGTGCCGAGCTCGCCCTGGGCGAAGTTCAGGACCCGGGTGGAGCGGTAGACCAGGGCGATGCCGAGCGCCACGAGGGCGTAGACCGACCCGATGGAGATGCCGTCGACCAGGACGCCACCGATGGCGATGTCGCTGGCCCCGAGGAGGCCGATGAGGACGAACCCGGCCACGACACCGGCGACCAGGCCACGCCGTTCCACCACGAACTCGGTCGCCCGGTCCAGGATCGACGGGCCACCGCCGGCGCCTGGGATGTCACCGAGCTGTCCGGAGGTCGGCGCAGCGTCGTCCGCCGCGGCGGACGACTCCCCCGGTGTCCCGGGTGCCTCGTCGTCATCGGTGGGCAGGCTCACGCCGCCCGATCTGTGCTCGCTCACCGCAGCTCCTGTCTGGTCGGTCCGTCATCGACGCGCTGGGGGCCGTACCAGCCCCCGAGCGGGTCAGAAGCCGCTCTTGAAGGTGCCGCCGTCCTTGTAGGTCTTCGAGCCACAATCCGCCTTCAGCACGTGGACGCCCTGGCTGCCGAAGTTGTTGTTCGGGCTGAAGTTCACGTCGGGGAAGACCCCGGTGCTCACCTTGCCAGCGTTGGCCACGACCTCGCGGTAGTCCTCGCGGGTCAGATCCGTGCCGAAGGTGGCCTCGTACTTCTTGAACAGTTCGTGCTGGATCTTCGACGTGCCCCAGATCGCCCAGGCGATGTCGTCGACGTTCACGTTGAACTTGGCCGCAGCCCGCCGGAAGTCGGGGTCGAGCTTGTCGGCGGTCTCGAGCGCCGGGAAGGGCGACAGGAAGGTGCCGTTGTCGATCCCCTTGCCAGCGCTCCCGCACCCGGAGTTGAGGACCGCGTTCAGGCCCTTGGTGATGCCCACGCCGACGTACTCGAAGCTGGTGCCCTGGTCCTCGGCGGTCTGCGCGAACCGGATGTAGTCGAGCGGTGAGGTCAGCATGTACACGACGTCGACGTTCTGGTCCTTGAGCCTGCGGGCGAAGGTGCCGTACCAGTTCTGGTCGCCCTTGGGGTGGCGCAGGGTCTCGACGTAGTCGATACCGCTGAGCGAGGCCTCCCACCCGGCGACCGCGTCGTCGAAGTTGCGCGTCTGGGTCACGATGGCCGCGACCTTCTTGCCCGAGAAGTTCTTCTTGACGTACTGGGCGAGGAGGGGCCCCTGCTGCTTGTAGGACATCGAGGCTGCGAAGTACCAGGGGTTGCCGGCGAGTCCGGCTTCGGTCACCCCGGCCGAGGAGTAGGGCACGCGCGCCTGGCCTGCCCACTGACCGCAGGACTGGATCTGGTCGGTACCGCCACCGCCGGCGAGGGAGAACGCCCGATCGGCGAGCTGACGGCAGACCTGGCGGGCGTTGGACGGCTCGTACTTGTCGTCGGCGAAGATGACGTTGACCTTCTCGCGGCCGAGGACCTTCTCGCCCTTCTCCTCGATGACCCAGCGCCAATAGAGGTCGCGGGCCTTCTCGAACGAGGTCGACGGCAGCGGCGCTGCGCCCGTCACCGGGGCGTGGACCGCCAGGGTGATGGCGTCGTCGGTGACTCCGGTGCGGTCGCTGCCGCGGGGCTCGCGCTGGCCGCCACCGCCACCGCCACCGCCGCCACCACCGCCGTTGCCCGCGGTGCCACCGCCACCGCCACCACCGGAGCCGTCGCCACCACCGGAGCCGTCGCCACCCGCCGAGCCGTCGCCGGAACCGTCACCGGCAGCCGGATCGCCCGGGTCACCGGGGACCGCATCGCCTTCGAGGTCGCCCTCGGGCAGGTCCTCGAGGTCGAAGTCGTCGGCGAACCCGTCGTCGCCGGCGAGCATCTCCTCCTCGGTCAGCAGCTCGTCGCCACCATCGCCGCTGCCGGCGAGGCCGCGTCCTTCGACATGAACGCCGGGCTTCTGACCGCAGGCCAGGAGCGCCAGCGCCAGCGCGAGGGGGGCCGCGAGGGTGCGCAAGGTGCGTCGGGACATCGGTCGTTCCTCCGGTCGGACTGCACGTCGGGGCGGTCGGCGTGCGGGTCGGTGAGGTGAGGGGACGGTCAGATCTGGGTGGGTGCGGTGCTCGCGAGGCCGCGCTTGTCCAGCATCCGGGTGAGGGCTCCCCCGCCGCTGGCACCGACCACCGGTGCGGGGGCGAGCACGGCCGAGCCGGTCAGGTAGGCACCACCGAGCAGTAGCGGGGCCACGAGCCACACCCACCAGGGCGTGACGGGCGTGCTGCCCGCAGGACGGGCCGCCTGGGCGTCGAGGCCGACCTCGGGCTCCTGTGCCACCTCCGGACCGGTGGCCACCTCGGGGGAGTCCGCGGCGAAGCTGTCGCCCTCGTCCCCGGCGGGGAACTCGGGCGACTCGAGCGATGGGGCGAAGCCGTTCCCGCCGTCGGAGAGATCGGGAGCACCCGCGTCGAACTCGTCACCGGCGAAGCCGTCACCCTCGCTCTCGGCGAAGTCGTCGTCCCCGAAGTCCCCGAAGTCACCCGGGTCGAAGGCCTCGGCCGTCTCGACGACGGCGGTGACGTCCTCGAGGTCGAGCACCAGCTGGGCGTTGGTGGTGGTGTCGGCGTCACCGAACGCGAGGTTCGGTGCGCCGATGGGCCGCAGGAGGACGCCGTGGTTCTCGAGCTCGCCGTCGGCCCAGGCCTGTGCCGTGAAGGCGAGGTCGACCCGCCACTCATCGGCGTCCTCGTCGTAGACCCCGTTGCCGCCGAAGGTGCAGTCGACCGCGGCGACCTCCTCACCGTCGAACTCGTGGCGCGGCATGTCGGCCTCGTCGCTGGCCTGCGGTGCGCCAGCCGGCTCGAACCGCTTCAGCAGCGGGCAAGCCTCGAGGGCGAGCGCCTTGGAGGTGTCGATCGGCGACTCCTGCAGCGCCGCGGCCAAGCCCTCGGCGAAGACGACCGGGTCCTGGGCGGAGATGGCCTCGAACGCCGCGAGGACTGCACGGCGGAACGCCGGCGACGACATGTCGTAGGTCGGCGAACCCTGCTGGAACGTCAGCTCGAAGCGCATCACGTCCTCGCCCTCCGGCACGGCTGGGGCGTCGAACAGGATCGCGGTCTGGTAGCGGGTATTGCCGCCGAGGAACGACACCGCAGCGGAGTCCGGTGGGACCGGCTGCACGGGGAAGTCACGGCCCTGGTCGAGCCCATCGTTGATCGCGGACGACACGTCCTCGCGCCAGGGCAGCTCGTCGGGGTAGCCGTCGCGACGCTCCGGGCACAGGTCCGGCTGGAGGACGCAGACCGCGGCGGGCGGGAAGGTCGAGATGAGGACGTTCGGGGCGCCGTCGGTGACCGGCGAGACGTACAGGTGTGACGCGGTGATCTCGACCGGGGAGCCCTGGGGCTCCTCGTCCAGGGTGTCCTGGGCCGCCGCCGGGGCCAGCCCGAAGGTGCTCATCGCCAGGGCGAGCACCACGAGGGTGCTGCCGCTGACGAACCGCGCCGTTCGTCGGTCGCGCACCTCGGTCCCACTGCGCCACATACCGTCTCCGCTTCGCTCGGGGGCTCCCGGACGACTTCGCCGTGAGGCGCCGCCGCTCCTGCTGGCCGACCGCTCCGGGCGGTCAGCGGCCGTGTGCAGAGGTGAACGAACGGGCCCCCGACCGGTGACGCTCAGCGCACGTGCGGCGCGCGGGGCGAGCGGGTGTAGCGCGAGACCTCGGAGACGCCGGGCACGTGCAGCCGCCACGGCACGTCGGCAGCCAGGCGGACCCCGACCCTCGGGCCGGCCACGTATCCGGACGGCGACCACCCGTCGTCAGCCAGGTGGAGCCCGGTTCCGACGGCGAGCAGGTCGGCGCCGTCGTGGCTCGGCGCGTCGATGTCGAGCCCCCGACAGAGGTTGCCCGGTCCGCGCAGCAGGTCCCGGTCAGCGCGCGCCGTCGGCCGCCGGTCCCGCACGGCCGCGTGCCCCTCGAGGACCACCGCGGCACGCAGCAGGACCGCAGCACCGACGCCCGCGGCCTCGGCGGCCACGTTCAGGCACCAGTGCACCCCGTAGGAGCGGTAGACGTAGGCCGTCCCCGGCGGACCGAACATCGGCTCGACCCGTGGGGTCCGCCGGCCGAAGGTGTGGCTGGCCGGGTCGTCCTCACGGTAGGCCTCGGTCTCGACGATGCGCGCCACCACCTCGGTCCCGTCGAACTGCCGGACGAGCAGCGCGCCGAGCAGCGCCCGTGCGGCGTCCAGCACGTGACCGCCGAGCCGGGCGCCGTCGAAGCCGCCCCGTTCGCCACAGACGCGCAGCTCCGCCTCGGTCACCGCTTGGCGGTGCGGACGTCGTCACGCCAGGCGAGGAAGCGCTCGGTGGACCAGGTGTTCGCGCAACGCTCGTGGGTGAGGCCGCCGCGTCGGGCGTGGTGCACGCCGTGACGCACCAGATCCAGCTCGCGTACCGAGTGCGCGTCGGTGGAGATCACGAACGTCACCCCGCGACGCACGCCCTCGCGGATCACCTCGGCGGTCGCGTCCTTGCGGCGCAGGTTGCTGTTGACCTCGATGGCGGTCCCCGTCTCGGCCGCTGCGTCGAGCACCTGCTCGATGTCGAGTTCGATGCCGGGACGCTTGCCCATCATCCGGCCCGACAGGTGTCCGATGGCGGTGACCGAGGGGTGGCGGATGGCTGCGACCACGCGCGCGGTCTGCTCGGCGACCGGCCGGCGGAAGTGCGAGTGCACCGACGCGACGAGCCAGTCGAAGGTCGCGAGGAACTCGGCGTCGTAATCGAGCGACCCGTCGATGTCGATGTTGAGCTCGGCGCCGTGCAGCAGGGTGATGTCGCCCCGGCGCTGCTCGAGGTCGCGCAGCTGTCGTCGTTGGTCGAGCATCGCGGCCTTCGACACCCCGTTGATGCGCAGGTCCTCGGCGTGGTCGGTGATCGCCAGGTAGTCGAGCCCGCGTTCAACCGCTCCCTCGACCATGGCCTCGAGCGGGTCCTTGCCGTCGCCCGACAGGTCGGTGTGATCGTGCAGGTCGCCGCGAATCGCCTCGCGTGTGACGAGGTCGGGCAGATCACCGGTCTCGGCGAGCTCGACCTCGCCGTCGTCCTCGCGCAGCTCGGGCGGGACCCATGCGAGCCCGAGCGCGGCGTAGATGTCCTCCTCGGTGGCCGCCGCCACGACGTCGCCGGTGCGGGCTGCGGGCGCCGGCTCGTCCGCCGCTTCAGCGTCCGCGTCGTCCGGCGGGTCGACCAGCTCGGCCAGGGCGTACTCGTTGAGCGTCCACCCCCGCTTCAGGGCGCGCTGCCGCAGACGGATGTTGTGGGCCTTCGAGCCGGTGAAGTACACGAGCGCAGCCCCGAAGCTGGCCGGTGGCACGACCCGCAGATCCACGCCGAGCCCGTCGTGGGTGGCGATCGAGGTCTTGGTCCCGCCCGACCCGACCGTCCGGGCGACGTCGGGCAGGGACACGAACGCCTCCGTCACCGGATCGGGGTCGTCGCTGGCCACCAGGACGTCGAGGTCGCCGACGTCGTCGCGGTACCGCCGGGCGCTGCCGGCGTAGGCCGCGTCCACCACCCCTGGGACCTCGCGCAGCCGGGCCACGATGCGTTCGGCGATCGGGAGGGCATCGACCAGGGGGACGCGCTGTTCCTTGGAGGACAGTCCCGAGCGCTCGACCGCCTCACGCAGGTTGTCGGCGGTCTTCTCCCCCATGCCGGGCAAGGCGGCGATCCGCCCGTCGGCCAGCGCCGCCTTGAGACCGTCGAGGTCGGTGACCCCGAGCTCGCTGGACAGCAGCTCGACGCCCTTCGGCCCGAGGCCGGGGATCTTCAGCAGGTCCCGCTTGCCGACCGGGTGCTTGTCGCGCAGCTGCTCGAGCTTGCCGATGGTGCCCGTGTCCACGTACTCACGGATCTTGGTCGCCGTGCTCTTGCCGAGACCGCGCACGTCCGCGAGCTCGGACGCGGACATCTGCGCGACATCGCGCGACAGACCTGCGACCGCCCGGGCGGCGTTCTGGTAGGCGCGGACCCGGAAGGCCTGGGGCGAGCTCTCGTCGATCTCGGTGAGCACCGCGAGCTCGTTCAGCAGCCGGGCGACCTCGTCGTTCGTGCGTGCCAATCGACCACCCCTCCACGGGTCGGCGTCCGCTACCACGGCACCCCCGGACCGGAGGTTGCACGGTGGGCCGACGACTGTACGCGGACGATGAGCTGCTCCGACTGCGGCAGGTGGTCGGGGACGTGCTCGTCGCGGTCGTGGCGTGGTGGGTGGTGCGGATCGCCCGCCGGCTGGCGGAGGTGATCGGCGAGGTCAACGTCCTCGCCGACGGGTTGGACCGGTCGGGTCGGGGTGTCAGCGAGGGGGCCCGGAGCGCGGTCGACGCCGTGGATGGGATCCCCGCCGTCGGCGACGCGCTGGCGGCACCCTTCCGCACCATCGACGGGGCTGGCCGTGAGCTGACCGCCGCCGGCGACCAGGTGGCGCGGACCGTCGATGCGGTGGCGTTGTGGCTGCCGCTCGTGCTCGCGGCGCTCGTGATCGGTTGGATCGCGCTGAAGTACGTCCCGCACCGCATCCGGTGGATCCGCGAGGCGAGCGAGGTCGGCCAGGTGCTGCGCTCCCCCGACGGGGTGCGGCTGCTGGGCCTGCGGGCAGCCGCCGGTCGCCCGCTGCGCACCCTGCGACGCGAGATCGGCGACCCGGCGACCGCCCTGGCCGAGGGACGGTACGCCGAGCTCGCCGCCGTGGAGCTGCGCGCGCTCGGCCTGTCCCCCGACGCCCTCGAACGGGCGTCGGGGTGAGCGTCAGGGGGTGGTGTTGCGGGCCGCCGCCTCGCGTGCCCGCTCCAGCTGTGCGGCGACCGACGACGTCGCCGTGCCGTTGACCCCGTCCCGGCGGTCGACGGCGGCCCGGGGATCGAGCAGCTCGGCGACGGACGGGTCGAGCGCCGGGTGGGCGGCGGCGAGGTCCTCGGGGTCCAGACCGTCGAGGTCGACGCCCTTGGACTCCGCCAGGCGCACCACCTCGCCGACGACCTCGTGGGCCTCCCGGAACGGCACGCCGCGGCGGACCAGCTCCTCGGCCAGGTCGGTGGCCAACGCGAACCCGCCGACCGCGGCCGCCGCGAGCCGCTCCTGGTCGAACGTCAGCGACGCGACGGTGCCGGTGATGGCGGGCAGCACCAGACGGAGGGTGTTCACCGCATCGAAGACCGGCTCCTTGTCCTCCTGGAGGTCCCGGTCGTAGGTCAGCGGCAGCGCCTTGACGGTCGTGAGGAGGCTGACGAGGTCGCCGACGACACGACCGGCCTTGCCCCGGACCAGCTCGGCCACGTCGGGGTTGCGCTTCTGGGGCATGATCGAGCTGCCCGTCGAGAACGCATCGCCGACGCGGGCGAAGCCGAACTCGGCGGTCGCCCACAGGACGATCTCCTCCCCGAGCCGCGAGATCGTGACCGCCAGGATCGCGCAGGCCGCCAGCACCTCGAGGGCGAAGTCACGCGAGGCGACCGCGTCCATGGAGTTCTCGATCACGCGGTCGAACCCGAGCGCGTCGGCGTAGGCCTGCGGGTCGAGGCCGAGGGTCTGGCCCGCCAGGGCGCCGGACGCGAGCACGGAGGCGTCGAGGCGAGCCCGGGCATCGCGCAGACGGCCGGCGTCCCGGTCCAGCATCCACACGTACGCGAGCAGGTGGTGGCTGAGCAGCACCGGTTGGCCCCGTTGCAGGTGGGTGTAGCCGGGCGCCAGCCAGCCGAGGTGGGTCTCGGCCTGGTCCACGAACGCCTGCTGGAGCGCCCCGACGAGCTCGACCAGCTCGTCGCAGGCGTCCCGGCACCACAGCCGCAGGTCGCTGGCGATCTGGTCGTTGCGTGATCGGCCGGCGCGCAGCTTGCCGCCGAGCGGCCCGAGGTCCTCCACCAGCCAGCGTTCGATGGCGCCGTGCACGTCCTCGTCGGACGGCAGGAACGGGAAGTCGTCGGCGAGGAACAGCTCCGCGCAGCGGTCGAGCGCCGCGACCATCTGCGCGTGCTCGTCGTCGTCGAGCACGCCGATGCGGCGCAGCTCACCGGCGTGGGCCTGCGAACCGGCGAGGTCCTGGCGCCACAGCTGACGGTCGAAGGCGGTCGAGACCCCGAGCTGCCACGCCGCCTCGTCCGGGCCCGTGCTGAACCGGCCGCCCCACAGGCGCCCGGCGTCGGTGCTGGCGGCTCCGGGGGTCGTCGGCCCGGCGTCCTGATCGTTCGGCATCACAGCTCCTGGCGGGCGTCGGCGCCGCGCTGGTAGTAGCGGTAGGTGTGGTGGAGGCGGAAGCCGACGCCCTCGTACAGGGCACGACCGGCCACGTTGGTGGGATCGACCTGGAGCCAGACGCGGTCGGATCCGGCCGCGACGGCGTCGGCGACGACGGACCGTAGGAGGTGTCGGGCCAGGCCTCGTCGTCGGTGCTCGGGCGCGACCTCCATCGCCGTGATCCCGACCCAGGGCACCTCCACCACGTGCCGGACGATCGCGGCGAGCCCACCGTCGACCTCGAGGCCGAGGAACCGGGCGCCGGCGGCCGCGAGCATCCCGCGCGCCTGCGGGGGTGGGTCCCCGCCGCGGTAGCGGTATGCGGCCAGCCACGCCTCGCTCGGCGCGTCCGCGATCCTCGGGGCGGGCAGGTCCGATCGCGGTTCGAGCTCGTCGAGCAGCGACGCGCACGACGCGGTCAGGACGAGCGCGCCGTGCCGGGCCGCCCACCCGTGCCGCAGCAGCTGCCCCGCGGCTGCCTCGAACGGTGGCTCGGGCAGCGCGACCATCGGTGGCAGCCCACGCTCCCGGTACCAGCGCTCCACCTCGGGGAGCGCAGCCAGCACGTCGTCCGCCGGGACGTCGACGGGCAGGGCGGAGTTGCCGCGGCCGGTCCAACCGCCCGACGCCCGCAGCAGCCAGCCCGCCAGGTGCTCGCGTTCCACCGGGGGGAAGCTGCGAGCCGCGACCCGCTCGAGCTCGCGGACCGCCCCGGCCAGGTCGTGTGGGGACCGGGTGGTGCCGGTCACGCCCGCTCCGGCGTGGCCGGGACCACGCAGAACAGGTTGCCTGCGGGATCGGCCAGGGTCACCCAGTCGCGCTCCACGCGCCCCGCGCCCGGGGCGCTCTCCACGCGCCCCGCGCCCGGGGCGCTCTCCACGCGCCCCGCGCCCGGGGCGCTCTCCACGCGCCCCGCGCCCGGGGCGACGACGGCGTCCACGTGCCGGGCGCCGAGCGCGGTCAACCGTGCGACCTCCTCGTCGACGTCGGTCGCGGACAGATCGACGTGGATCCGCGGGGCGGTGGCCACGCCGTCCCGAGCCGGGTCGGGCAGCGTGGTCTGCACCTCCACGACGACCGGCTCACCCCCCACCGCGCGGACCCCGGCGAGGGGGTGGTAGGCGGGATCGCTGGCGTCGGGCGGCACCGGCGTCGCATCGAGCACGGCCGACCAGAACACCACCTCGGCGGTCACCCGGTCCGGGGGCACGTCGATGAAGATCGCGTCGAGGTACCCGCGGTCGGGCGGCCGGGGTGCGGTCTGGAGCGGTTCGAGATCCTCGAAACCGACGCACAGCGGTAGGCCGGCCGGGTCGATCAGAACGTCCCAGTCCTCCTCGTGCTGGACCACCTTCCCTCCGAGGTCAGCCGCCCGCTGCACCGCGTCGGCCCGATCGAGCACCGCGATGTCGAGGTGGAACCGCGGACGGTCGGTGTCGTCGATGCGCTGGAGGACCACGTCGGTGACGGCCGTCGCACCGGGCAACCGCACGTAGGCGTCGCCGCCCGGCATCCCGGACAGCGCCTCCGGCGGAGCCGACAGTGCCCCGGCCCAGAACGCGACCGTCGCATCGAAAGCGCCCGACGGGACGTCGATGATGATGCCCGCGAGGGCTGGCGCTTGCGACCCGGACCGCTCCTGCACGGCACCCACCTCAGCTCGTCACCACGCTGCGACGGTAGGTCAGAGGGCATCGCCGTGCTGCTGTGCCCGCGCCGCCCAGGTCTTGAGCGGCAGGCCCCACAGCTTGACGAAGCCCTCGGCGAGGGTCTGGTCGAACTGGTCGCCCTCGTCGTAGGTCGCCATGTCGTAGTCGTACAGCGCCGAGTCGTCGGACCGACGACCGACGACCGTCGCGCTGCCCTTGAACAGCTCGACGCGGACCTCGCCGTTGACGTAGCGGTTGGCCTCGTTCATGAAGGCGTCCAGCCCACGCTTGAGGGGTCCCCACCACAGGCCGTTGTAGATCAGCTGGGCGTAGCGGCCCTCCTCGGTGCGCTTGTGATCGGCGAGTTCCTGCTCGAGGCAGAGGTCCTCGAGGTCGCGGTGGGCGGTGATCAGGGTGATCGCGCCCGGGCACTCGTAGATCTCGCGGCTCTTGATGCCGACCAGCCGGTCCTCGATCAGGTCGATGCGTCCTATGCCGTGCGCACCCGCGCGCCGGTCGATCTCGGTGATCAGCTCGTGGAGCGGCAGCTCGACCCCGTCGAGCGAGACCGGCAACCCGGACCGGAAGGCGATGATGACCTCCTCCGGCTCGTCGGGGGCGTCCTTGACCGAGACGCTGCGCTCGTAGACGTCCTCGGGTGGCGCCGCCCACGGGTCCTCGAGGATCCCGCACTCGGCGGTGCGTCCCCAGGCGTTCTCGTCGATCGAGTACGGCGACGCCTTGCTCTTGACCGGGATCGGGATGCCCCGCTCGTTGGCGTAGTCGATCGCCGCGTCGCGCGACAGGCCCCACTCACGGATCGGCGCCATGGTGTCCAGGTCCGGGGCGAGGCACATCGTGCCGACCTCGAAGCGGACCTGGTCGTTGCCCTTCCCGGTGCACCCGTGTGCCACCCCGGCCGCGCCCGTCTCCCGCGCCACGCGGACCAGGTGCTTGACGATCAGCGGTCGCGAGAGGGCGGACACCAGCGGGTACTTGCCCATGTACATCGCGTTGGCACGCAGCGCCGGGGCGATGAAGTCCTCGGCGAACTCCTGGCGGGCGTCCACGACCACCGATTCGACGGCACCGCACTCGAGGCCACGCTGGCGGATCTCCTCGAGGTCGTCGACCCCCTGGCCGACGTCGACGGCGCAGGCGACGACGTCGACGCCCTTGTGCTCGTTCATCCAGCGGATCGCGACGGAGGTGTCGAGACCACCGGAGTAGGCGAGGACGACGCGTGGGTTGCTCATGGGCGTTCCTGTTCGGGGGATCGGGAGCGGTCGGATGCGGTCAGATCAGGGAGGCGTCCCCGGCGAGGCAGGCCAGGAAGCGTTCGGCGAGCGCGGCGCCACCGAGGTCGTCGGTGGCCACCACCAGGACGGTGTCGTCGCCGGCGACGGTGGCGAGCACCCCGTCGAGCTCCGCCAGGTCGACCGCCGACGCGACCGGTTGCGCGCACGCCGGCGGGGTGCGCAGCACGGCGATGTTGCCGCTGGAGCGGGCCGACACGACGAACTGCCGGACGACCTCGTCGACGCGAGCGCGGGCGTTGCCCGGGCCCGGGTCGACCGCGATGCGGTAGACGAGGTGACCGTCCGAGCCGCGGACCCGGACGGCACCGAGCTCGTCGAGGTCGCGGGACACCGTGGTCTGGTGGGCGTCGATGCCACGCTCTGCGAGCGCCTCGCGGACCTCGGTCTGCGAGGCGAGGTCACGTTCGCCGAGCAGCCGGCGCAACGCCTGCTGGCGGTCGCCCTTGGACACGGACACGCGCGACTGGCCGGTCACGACGCCTCCTCCGCCGCCAGCACGCCGCGGAGCCGATCGAGCAGCACGGCCGGATCGAACGGTTTCTCCACCACCCGGTCCTCCCCGAGCAGCTCGCGGCAGGTCCGTGCGCCGTCCGGCGAGCCGGTGACGACCACGACGGGGACGGGGAGGTGTCCCTCGTGCTCCTCGAGGAGCTGACGCAGCATCCTCGTGCCGTCGACGTCCGGCATCATCACGTCGAGCAGTACCGCGTCGACGGCCGCGGTCCGGAGCTTCAGCAGCCCGACGAGCCCGTCGGTGGCGACCTCGACCGTGTAGCCCTCCTGTCCGAGCAGCTCGGTCAACAACGTGACCACGTGGGGGTCGTCCTCGACGATCAGGATCGTGGTCGCCATCAGCGGGCCCCTGCCGCGACGTCCTCGAGGGCCGCGCGGACGATCGCCAGGGCCTGGTCGACCTCCTGGCGGCTGACCGTCAACGGCGGTGCCAGGCGAACCACGTCGGTCGCGACGGCGTTGACGAGCAGGAACCGGTCTCGACAGGCCGCCACCACATCGGCCGCCACCGGCGCATCCAGTGTCAAGCCGAGCAGCAGCCCCCGTCCTCGCACTCCGGCCGCCGAGGGCGCGTCGTCGACGAGGCGCAGCAGACCGTCGCGCAGGCGTGTGGCCCGGGCGGCGGCGGTCACCAGCAGGCCGTCGGCCTCGATGGTGCGGAGCACGGCGTTCGCGGCGGCGCAGGCGACCGGGTTGCCACCGAAGGTCGTCGCGTGGTCTCCCGGTTCGAAGACCTTGGCCGCCTCACCGCGGGCGATGCACGCCCCGATCGGGAACCCGTTGGCGAGCGCTTTGGCGACCGTCACCACGTCGGGGACGACGTCGGTGGCCTGGAAGGCGAACCACGGGCCGGTGCGCCCGATGCCGGTCTGCACCTCGTCGACGATGAGCAGCGCGCCCGCACGGTCACACGCCTCGCGAGCGGCGGTCAGGACCTCGGGGTCGATCGGCCGGACCCCTCCCTCACCCTGGACCAGCTCGAGCAGCACCGCGCAGGTGTCGTCGCCGACGGCCGCCCGGAGCGCGGCGGGGTCGTCGTACGGGACGTGGTCCACGAACCCGGCCAGCGGAGCGAACGGCACGTGCTTGGCGGGCTGACCGGTGGCCTCCAGGGTGGCGAGGGTGCGGCCGTGGAACGACCCCTCCAGGGTGACGACGCGCACCTTGTCGGGGTGCTGACGCTTGCCGTGCTTGCGGGCGAGCTTGATCGCCGCCTCGTTGGCGGTCGCCCCGCACTGGGCGAAGAAGACGGTGGCGTCGTCCCAACCGGTGATGGTGGCGAGACGTTCGGAGAGCTCGACGGCCGGTTCGGTCAGGAACAGGTTCGAGGTGTGGACCAGCTGGCCTGCCTGGTCCGCGACCGCCTCGGTGACCGCCGGGTGGGCGTGGCCGAGGCTGGTGACCGCGAGCCCGCACAGGAAGTCCAGCCAGGGCTGCCCGTCGCCGTCGAACAGGACGGTGCCTTGCCCGCGGACGAACGCCGCCGGCGCCGGCGGGTAGGTGCGCATGACATGGGCGTCCGCCCTGGCCTGGAGCTGCTGGAGGTGGGCGTTCACGCCACACCCCCGCTGGCCAGCCCGCGGACCTGGTCGGCGGCGCGCTCCTCGAAGGCGTCACGCAGGGTCTCACCGCCGGTGGTCACCATGGTCCCGACGCCCTCGTCGGTGAAGATCTCGATGAGGACCGCGTGCAGCACCCGGCCGTCGAGGATGTGGGCCTGCGGCACGCCCCCGCGGACCGCGTCGACGATCGAGCGGATCTTGGGACGCATACCGGCGTGGAGCTCGTCGGCAGCGAGCATGTGCTGCAGCTGCTTGACCGAGACCTCGCTCATCAGCGACTGCTCGTCGCGCCCGAAGTCCTGGTACAGGCCGGGGACGTCGGTGAGGCACACGAACTTGCTGGCACCGAGCGCCGCAGCGATCGCGCCGGCGGCGAGATCGGCGTTGACGTTGCGCTCGACGCCGCCGGCGTCCCGGCCGACGGTGGCCACGACCGGGAGGAACTCCCCCTCGAGCAGCTCGGTGAGGTAGCTGGTGTCGACGTGCTCGACCTCACCGACGAACCCGAGGTCCTCACCCTCCGGCCCGACGGCCGGGCGCACCTGCAACAGCCCGGCGTCGGTGCCCGCCACACCCACGCTCGGCGCGCCGGCGTCCTGGACCAGGCCGACGACCTCGGGGTTGACCTGCCCGAGCAGCGCCATGCGCACCACGTCCATCATCGCCGCGTCGGTCACCCGCAGCCCACCGACGAACCGCGACGTGAGGCCCATCTGCGCGGCGAGCTGGCCGATCTGCGGGCCGCCTCCGTGGACGATGACGGGTCGCAGCCCCACGAAGTGCAGTAGCGCCACGTCGGCAGCGAAGGAGCGCTTGAGCTCCTCGTCGACCATGGCGTTGCCGCCGTACTTGATCACGACGGTCTGCCCGTGGAAGCGCGTGATCCACGGCAACGCCTCGCGCAGCACGGCCGCCTTCTCCTGGGCGACGGCGCTGCGCTGATCGTGCGGTTGGACGGCCATCAGACGGGCTCCGGACTCACGTCGTGTACTCGTCGCCCCGTGCTCGGGGCGCCACGAGGGGATGGCCGCGACGAAGGAGCGGGCATCACGTCGTGTACTGACTGTTGAAGCGGACGTACTCGGGGGTCAGGTCGCAGGTCAGGACCGTGGCGCTGGACCGCCCGGCGCCGACGTCGATGCCGATCTCGACCTCGGGCCGCGACATGGCGGCGGCCGCCTGCCCACGGTCGAACACGGTCGCGACCCCGAAGCGGCACACCGTGATACCGGCGCAGGTGATGCTGACCCGTCGGGGGTCGAGGTCGACGCCTGCGTTGCCGAGCGCCATGATGATGCGGCCCCAGTTCGGGTCCGCGCCGTGGATGGCCGCCCGGACCAGCAGGGAGGTCGCGACGGCCCGGGCCATGCGCTCGGCGGCCTCCTCGGACGCCGCCCCGTGCACGGTGACGGCGGCGACGCGCGTCGCGCCCTCGCCGTCGGCCACGACCTGCTCGGCGAGGTCGGCACAGACCGCCTGGACGGCGCGTCCGAGGGTCGCCGCGCTCGGCGGTGTGCGCGCCAGCCCGCTGGCGAGGATCGCGGCGGTGTCGGACGTGGAGCGGTCCCCGTCGACGCTGACGCGGTTGAAGCTGGTGTCCACGCCACGGGTCAACAGGTTTCCGAGGATGCGGTGCTGGACCGGCGCGTCGGTGGTCAGCACCACGAGGAGGGTCGCCATGGCGGGCTCGATCATGCCGACGCCCTTGGCCATCCCACCGATGGTGCAGCTGCCCTGCTCGTCGCTGACCCGGTAGGCGACCTGCTTGGTGCGGGTGTCGGTGGTCAGCATGGCCTCGGCCGCGGTGGCCCCGCCGTCGACGGTGACACCGGCGGCGAGGTCGGGCAGCGCGGCTTCGATGCGCTCGATCGGCAGCGGGACGCCGATGACCCCGGTCGACATCACCAGCACATCGGTCGACGCGGTGCCGGTCGCGGCAGCGGCACCCTCGGCGATGCGCCGGTTGTGCTCGTCACCGTCGGGGGTGCAGACGTTGGCGTTGCCACTGTTGACCACCACGACCTGCGCCCGGCCGTCCGCGGCGTGCTGCTCGGTGAGCGTGCACGAGGGGGCCTTGACCTGGTTGGTCGTGGTCACGACGGCGACGCTGGCGACCTCGTCGGCCACGAGCAGCGCCAGGTCGGGCTTCCCGGACGGCTTGACGCCCGTGGCCAGGCCGCCGGCACGGAAGCCCGGCGCCGCGGTCACGCCGCCGGGGACGGGTTCGAGGCCGCCGCGGTCGGCAGGACCCCACCCGGGGAACGGGCTCACGGGTAGACGCCGACGGTGGTCAGCCCGGCGGTCTCCTCGATGCCGAGCATGAGGTTGGCGTTCTGGAGGGCCTGACCGGCGGCACCCTTGCCGAGGTTGTCGATGGCGCTGGTGACGGTGACGCGGCCGGTCCGTCCGTCGACGACGGCCGACAGCTGGCAGCCGTTGCTGCCGGCGAGCGCCTTGGTGTGCGGGAACCGGCCGGGGGCCAGGACGTGCACGAACGGTTCGTCGGCGTACGCGGTGGTGAGCGCGTCCTGCACCGCGGCCGCGTCGACGCCGTCGGCGAGGGTCGCGTAGCAGGTGGCGAGCAGGCCTCGCGCCATCGGCACCAGGTGCGGCGTGAAGCTGACGGCGCCGAGATCGCCGGGCAGCCAGCGTTCGATCTCGCCGGTGTGGCGGTGGCCCGGTGCGCCGTAGGCGCTGAGGTCCCCGTGGACGTGGCTGAAGTGCAGCGTGTCCTTGGCGGCCCGACCGGCACCGGAGGTCCCCGACTTGGCGTCCACGACGATGGTCCCTGGCTGGAGCAGTCCGGCGAGGGGTGCGAGGCCGAGGAGGGTCGCGGTCGGGTAGCAGCCGGGGTTGGCCACCAGCGTGGCGCCCCGCACGGCCTCGCGGTGCCCGAGTTCGGGCAGGCCGTAGACCGCGGCCGGGTCTGCCGCCGCGTCGCCCGTCGCGAGGTCCGGCCGATCGTGCGTGCCGCCGTACCAGGTGGCGAACCCGTCCACGCTGAGGCGGAAGGCCGCCGACAGGTCGACCACCCGTACACCGGCGTCGAACAGCTCGGCACCGAGCTCGAGGGCCACGTCGTGCGGCGTGGCGAGGACCACCACGTCGCACTCGGCCAGCGCGCCGACCTCGATCGCGTCGAACACACGCGTCCCCGCCAGGTTCGGGAACAGATCCACGATGGGGGTGCCGGCCTGGGAGTGCGCCGCGACGACCGCCACCTCGAACGCGGGGTGGGTGGCAGCGAGGCGCAGCAGCTCGGCGCCGCCGTAGCCGGAGGCGCCCACGATGCCGAGACGGTGCGCCACTGACGAGCTCCGGGTCCGGGAGGCGGGTGCGAACACCCAGCATGCATGATGATGCATAACTATGCAAGTCACGGGGCGGCCTCGGCACACACCGCCCGTCGACCGCGTCCGCGGACCGCGAGGTGGAGCGGATGGGCGCGGTGGGGACCACGTCCATCCGCTCCATCCCGCCCCGGGGTCAGGCGAGCTTGGCCTTCGCGTGGTCCCCGAACTGGCGCATCGGGCCGACGGGGCCGACCTCCAGTAACGCCACGTCCTCGTCGGTCCAGGCCGTGTGACCCGCCGGCCAGTGGTAGGCGTCGCCGGCGCGTGCCAGCTCCTCGGTGCCGTCATCGTGGAGCAGGTGGATCGATCCCTCCAGCACCATCCCCCAGTGGGGGCTCGGGCAGCGGTCTCCCGGCAACCCGGCCAGCACGGGCCCGAAGTCGGTACCCGCGGGGACCCGTGCGTAGCGCACCGCCATGTCACCCCACTCGGCGTACCGGGTCGTCAGCGCTCCCAGATCGAGCTCCAGGGGCAGGTCGTCCAACCGCGTGTTCATCGCGTCTCCCTCTCTCGGTGACAGCCGGAACGCCGGACGGCGCTCCGGGGTCCTCACGTCCGGTAGTCCAGCCCGGCCACCGGTCGACCGGCCCGCTTCCACGCCTCGAGCCCACCGGCGAGGTGGGCGACGTCGCGGTACCCGAGACGGTGGAGCGTGTCGGTCCCCAGCGCCGAGCGGTGCCCCTCGGTGCAGTACAGGATCGTGCGCTGGTCGGGGTGCAACGGCGGACGGTGCTCCGGGCTCGCCGGGTCCGCCCGGAACTCCAGCTGGCCCCGCGGGACGTGGAACGCCCCGGCGATCAGGCCCTCGTCGTCGAGCTCGTCGGGTTCCCGCAGGTCGACCAGGACGCAGTCCTGCGCGAGCAGGTGCGCCTCGACCTGGTAGGGGGTGAGGCTGCGCACCCGCGCGTCGGCCCCGGCCACCATCGCTGCTGCGGTCGTGGTCATCGTCGTCTCCCGGTGTCGGCTCCCACCCTGGAGGCGTGAGAGAACGTGTGACGTCGGTGAGGTCGGGTGGCTAGCGTCAGGTCCGGGGAGTGAGCTGCGACCGTCACCCGGTCAGGACCAGCGATGAGCGACACCGTGGAGGTCGACCCCTGCGAGCGCGCGCGGACCGCGATCGCCGCGGGGAGCTGGTCCGAGGCCGATGCGCTGCTGACCGAGGTGAGCTCCCAACGCCAGCTGAGCGCGGACGAGCTGGGTCTCCAGGCGAACGCGGCCTACGGCGCCGGTCGCTTCGAAGCGGCCATCACCGCGTTCGAGGACGCGCACACGGCCCACCTCGCCGCCGGGGACCTGCTCGGCGCGGCCGCCGCGGCCAACGACGTCGCCACGTACCTGATGATGGACACGGGCCTGATGACGCCCGTCCGGGCGTGGACCCGACGGGCCGAGCAGCTGCTCGATGGCCTCGGCGAGACCCCCGTCCACGCCGGGATCGCGATGGTGCGGACCTACGAGCGGTTCCTGTCCGGCGACCTCGACGCCGCCGGCGAACAGGCCCGGCTGGCCATCGACATCGGCACGCGGCAGGGCGTACTGGCCGCGGTGGCCGTCGCACGGATCGCAACGGCGCGGCTGCTGATCCTCGACGGGGACGTCGAACGTGGCCTGGAGTTGCTCGACGAGGTCGCGGTCGTGGCGACCTCCGGCCAGCTCGATCCGCTGCCGGCCGGCATGGTGTTCTGCGAGCTCATCTGTGCCATGCAGGGCCTCGCCCAGTACGACCGTGCGGAGGCCTGGACCGACGCGATGGAGCGTTGGCGGCGCGGCAACGCGTTCGGTGGACTCGGCGGCCGCTGTCGGGTCCACCGCGCCGAGATCCTCCGCCTCCGCGGCTCGTGCGTCGAGGCCGAGCAGGAGGCGCTGCACGCCTGCGAGCAGCTCCGGCCGTGGATGCGGCGCGAGTTCGGATGGCCGCTGACCGAACTCGGCACCATCCGGCTGCGCCGCGGCGACCTGGAGGGCGCCGAGGAAGCGTTCCTGGCCGCCCACCGCAGCGGTTGGGACCCCGAGCCGGGCCTCTCGCTGCTCCGGTTGGCACAGGGGGACCCGGCGGCCGCGCAGGCCCTGATCGTCGACGCCCTGGAGCGGCCCGTCTCGGTGCCGTCCAAGGAGCGACCACCGACCGGCCAGCTCCGGAGGGCGCCGCTGCTCGACGCCGCGGTCGAGATCGCGGTCGCCGTGGACGACGTGGAGGGCGCCGCCCGGGCGGCCGTCGAACTGATGGAGATCGCCGATCGCTTCCACAGCCGGGCGCTGCACGCCAGCGCTCGCCTCGCGGAGGGTCGGGTGGCCCTCGCCCGTGGAGCAGCGCGGGAGGCCAGCATCGCGTGCGGGACCGCGGTCGCGGTGTGGAGCGAGATCGGCGCCCCCTACGAGACCAGCGTGGCCCGCCTCGTGCTCGCGGGCGCCGAACGGGCCCTCGGCAACGAGGATCGGGCGCTGCTCGAGCTGCGGGCCGCTCACGCCACCTTCGAACGGATCGGGGCCGCCGGGCACGCGTCCGCTGCTGCTGACGCGTGCGGGACCGACGCCACCCCACCGAGCGGCGGGACCGCCTGGCCGGTGGCTGCTGATCGGGCCGTGTTCCGGTGCGACGGGGACACCCGGCTGGTCGAGTTCGCGGGGCGTGCCGTGCTGGTGCGTGACCTCAAGGGCCTGCGCTACCTGGCGCGGCTGCTCGCCGAGCCGGGTCGCGAGTTCCATGTCCTGGACCTCGTGGCCGCCGAACGTGGCGACGCGCCCCCCAGCACGGTGTTCGACCCCGGCGAGCTCGCCCCCGTCACCGACGGCACCGGGCCGTTGCTCGACGAGCAGGCCAAGGCCGCCTACCGGCGACGGCTCGAGGAGATCGATGACGACCTGGCCGAGGCCGAGACGAACGGCGACACCGCACGGGCGGCGCTCGCCGCTGCGGACCGCGACTTCCTGCTGGCCGAGCTGTCCCGCGCCGTCGGCCTCGGCGGCCGCGATCGCACCGAGGGGTCACACGCCGAGCGAGCCCGCACCAGCGTCACGCGCGCCGTGCGCTACGGCCTCGACCGCATCGCGCAGCACCACCCGTCGTTGGCCGACCACCTGGCCCACACCGTCAGGACCGGCACCTACTGCGCCTACGACCCCGAGCCACGGGCCACGATCCACTGGATCCTGTGACGGCGCGCGAGCAGGTCAGGCGTCGGGGGGCTTGCGGAGCTTCTTGGTCTCGCTGCGCTGCTTCTTGGCCTGGAGCCGCCGTTCCTTGGACCCCCTCGTCCGGCGGGTCGGCCGCCGCACCTTCGGCGGCTGGATGGCCTCGGCGAGCAGTGCCTGCAGCCGTGCGACGGCGGCGGCACGGTTCTGCTGCTGGCTGCGCTGCTCGGACGACTGCAGGATCAGCACACCGTCACCGGTGATCCGCGACCCGAGCCGATCGAGCACCCGGGCGCGCTGCACCTCGCTCAGCGCCGTCGACTCCCGCACGTTCCAGCGCAGCTCGACCTTCGAGTCGGTGGTGTTGACCCCCTGCCCGCCGGGACCCGAGGACCGCGACGCGCGCAGGTCGAGCTCCGCCTCGGGGATCGAGACGCCTCGGGAGATCGGGATGCTGGCCACGGGCGAACGGTAACGGCACCACCCCCTCCCCGGGTGGTGCCGTCACCGCCGTCCGGGTGGGTCAGACGCTCGGCAGCATGCACCGGAAGAGGTCCGCCTGCGTCACGTCGACCGCTGGCAGCGAGGCCACCCGGAGCTCGAGCTCCTCCGGTGTCAGCCACCCGTCCCGGCCGTCGGTGGTCGCGTTCTCGGCACCCCCGGACAGGTCCACCTCGTAGGCGTCGAACCCGCGACGCTGGTCGTTGCCGTAGATGTGGAACACGCCGTCGCGGTCGACCGACGGGGCCTTGACCGCCCAGGTGTTGGCGTCCTCGAACCGGAAGCTGGCCACCTCGCGCATCCCCACACCGACGTCGCCGAGGGCGACGCCGACCAGACCCGACAGGTCCACGACCCGGACCCCGCCGTTGTAGAAGGCGATGGTCATCAGCTGCTCGTCCTCGTGGATCTCGAACACGTGGGCGGTGCAGCTGTCGGTCACGTTGGTGGTCGGCCCGAACAGCGCGACGTTCCAGTACCCGACCTTGACCGGGTCCTGCTCGAGGTCGCCGGTGATGTCGTAGACGTGCACGCCACCGTTGGGGCACTGACCGGTCCCGAGCGCACCGACGAACTCGTCCTCGATGATGAGGAAGTCGCGTTCGCCGAGGATCGGGTCGACGATCGTGACCGGGTCCGACTGGTGCTCGACGTTGATCATCGGGTCGACGATCGAGCTGATCAGCTCGGGCGCGGCCGGGTCGGTGGTGTCGATGATCACGGTCTGCGACAGCGCGGCGGAGTAGGCACGGGTGCCGTCGCGGTTGAAGGTGATGTCGTGCGACTCGGTGCCGAGGCCCGGGCGGATCGGCAGCGGCAGGAACGCGACCTGCTCGGGGGCTGACAGGTCGCGGATGTCGAAGACCTCGATGCCGACCTCACCGACCACCGAGGTGATCAGCTCGGAGTTGGAGTTGTAGAGGTAGTCGCCGCTCGGGTGGACGGTCTGGTTGTGCGAGCCCTTCGGGAAGCTGACGAAGGAGACCGTCCTCGGCGCCGTCGGGTCGGTGACGTCCGCGATGAAGGTCCCGGGCCCGAGCTCGGCGGCGGGCCCGAACCCGAGGGCCTCGGCCTCGTGGAAGCAGGTCGACTCGGTGCGCGTGGCGCCGGCGTACCCGCTGTCACGGGTGTAGGCGACCAGCCAGCGGCCGTCACGCTCGAAGACCTGGACGTCGCCCTGCGCGATGGCGCAGTCGTAGACGGCCACCAGCTCGGGCTCGTCGGGGATCGTCACGTCGATGATGTGCAGGCCGTTGGTGTACGAGCCCGCGAACGAGAAGGTCCGGTCCTCGGTGGTGGTCACCACGCGTGGCGGCGCCTTGCCTTTGCCGTTGCCGCGAGGGGCCTGGACCTCGGTGACGACGGGGATGGTCGCGAACTCGAGGTCGCTGCCCTGGTTCGGGCGGGTGCCGTAGCGGTCCTCGTACTGGATGTTGGCGACGTGCTCGATGTTGTGCGGCGTGTCAGCCAGCGTGAGCGAGGGCGCCGCGAGGCCGATGCTGCCCACCGGGAGGAACCCGGCGGTCAGTGAGGCGGCCGCAGCCAACACCAGCAGACGCGAGCGGCGCAGGGACCGGGATGGACGCACGAGGGACCTCCAGGGCCGCGGGACCGACGCCGCGGCTGTCACCGGGGTCTTCCGCGGCGCAGCGGTATGTCCCTCCCTGCTGCGCGGTCGACGCTCACCGGCGCAGGGTCGCGCCTGCCTCCTCGGCCGCGGCCGCGACCGCCTCGATGACCTGCTTCTCGTCGTCCTCGGTCAGCTGACGGTCGGGGGCCTGGAGGCGCAGGCGGACGGCGACCGATCGGCGTCCCGCACCGACCTGCTCACCGCGGTACTCGTCGAACCACCACAGGCCGTCGAGCAGCTCCCCGGCACCGCGGCGGATCGCCGCCTCCAGGCGCGCGTACGGGACCGGATCGTCGGCCACGAGCGCGACGTCGATCGTCAGCGCCGGGTGCTTGACCAGCGGTCGGGCCGTCACCGGCGCTGCGCCGGCATCCACCGCACGCAGGAACGGTTCCAGCAGCAGCTCGCCCGCGGCGACCGGCTCGGGCAGGTCACGTCGGTCCGCCTCGTCGGGGTGCAGCTGGCCGACGAGGCCCACCTCGTGTCCGCCGAGGAGCAGGGCGACGGTGCGCCCCGGGTGGAAGCCCTCCCGTTCGACGGGGACCCGCTCGAGGCGACGTGCCTCCGCGGTGGGGGCGAGGCGCAGCGCGACCTCGTCGAGGACCGCGAGCACGTCGTGGACCGACCACCGCGCGTCCACGTCGAGCCAGTCCTCCCCCGCCCGCAGACCCTGTGCGACCACGCCGAGCGCCCGAGGCTGGATCGGCAGTTCGGCCCCGCGCGGGTCGCGCCACCGCCAGTCCTGCCCGCCGACCTCGGTCCGCGCGCCGTCCAGGGCCGCTGCGAGCCGATCGTCGACGGGACGGAAGACACGACCGAGCTCGAACAGGGCCGTGCCCGCACGGCCCTGCCCCGCGTTGCGGCGTACCGCCTGGAGCAGCCCTTCGAGCAGGGTCGGACGCATCGCCGCCGCGTCCTTGGCGAGCGGGTTGGCGAGTTCGACCCGGCTCGTCGTCGGGACCAACCCTTCGAGCGCGTCGTCACCCACGAAGGGACGGGTGACGGCCTCGTGGAAGCCGGCAGCACGGGCCAGGTCACGGACCTCGCGCTCGGCCCGCTGGCCGGCGGTCAGCCCACCGGTGGTGGCCAGGGCCGGCAACTGCGCCGGGATCGCCTCGTAGCCGTGGAGGCGCGCGACCTCCTCGGCGAGGTCGGCCTCGCGGGTCAGGTCACCACGCCACGACGGCGGGCTCACGCGCAGCCGGCCGTCCCCGAGGTCGTCGACGGCGGCGCCCGCACGTGCGAGCAACGCCGCCTGCCTGGCCGTGTCGAGCTCCTCGACCGCGAGCAGCCGCCGGACCCGCTCGGTGTCGATCTCGACCGGAGGCAGCTGCGTCCACGTCGGTGCCGGGTCGGTGCGCACCACCGTCGTGGCGACGGGGCGGGCGCCAGCGAGCTCGACCAGCAGCTGGACCGCCCGCGCCGCGCCGCGACCGGCGCCGTCCGGGTCGACGCGTCGCTCGTAGCGCTGCGACGCCTCGCTGACCAGGTTCAGGCGCCTGGAGGTGGCGCGGATCGAGGCGGGCTCCCACACGGCCGCCTCGAGCAGCACCCGGGTCGTGGTCGCACTGACCTCGGTGTCGCGTCCGCCCATCACCCCGGCGAGGCTGACGGGGCCCTGCGCGTCGTCGATGACCATGTCGCCCGCTTCGAGGACGCGGGCGCGGTCGTCGAGCGTGGTCAGCTGGTCGCCCCCCGTCGAGCGCCGGACGGTCAGCGCCGGCCCCTTCAGCCGATCGAGGTCGAAGGCGTGCAGCGGTTGGCCGAGCTCGAGCATCACGTAGTTGGTGACGTCCACCACGACGTCGATCGACCGGATGCCGCACTGGGCGAGGCGCTGCTGGAGCCACAGCGGAGAGGCCTGGACGCGGACGTCCTCGAGCGTCCAGGCGACGAACGACGCGCACCCGTCGGTGGCGAGCTCGACCGGGACACCGGCGGACGGCAGCGCGTCCGGGACCTCCGGCGCCGACCAGGTGGTGTCGAGGATGGCGGCGAGGTCGCGGGCCACCCCGAGGACGCTGTGGTGGTCACCGCGGTCGGCTTGGACGGCGACCTCGATGACGGGCTCGCCGAGGGGGAGCAGGTCGGTGACGGCCACGCCGAGCGGGGTGCCCGCCGGCAGCACCAGGATGCCGTCGTGATCGTCGCCGAGCTGCAGCTCGCGGGCCGAGGCCAGCATCCCGTTGGACACCACCCCGCGGATCTCGCGCTGCGCCATCTCCATCCCGGGTACCGACGATCCCGGGAACGCGTGCGCCACGACGTCGCCGACGTCGAAGTTGGCCGCACCGCAGACCAGCTCGATCGAGCCGTCGCCGCCCTCGCCCGTCACGTGAGCGACGCGCAGCTTGTCGGCGTCCGGGTGCGGCGCCCAGTCGAGCACCCGCGCCGTGCGGACCCCGCTGGTGCCGGCGCCGGGGGTGGTGACCTCCTCGACCTCGAGCCCGTTCAGGCTCATCACGTCCACGAGCGCGTCCACGTCGAGCGAGCCATCGTCACGTGCGACGGAGGTGGACGCCAGGTCGACGTGGGCGGCGAGCCAGGACAGCGGGAGCTTCACAGCGGACTCCGGAGGGAGGTGGATCGGAGGTGAGGCAACGGCACGGGCCGTGTCAGAACGTGGTGAGGAAGCGCACGTCGCTGTCGAACAGGTCGCGGATGTCGGTGACCCCGTGGCGCAGCATCGCGACCCGTTCCACACCGATCCCGAAGGCGAACCCCGAGTAGCGCAGCGGATCGATGCCGCAGGCGGTGAGCACGTTGGGATCGACCATCCCCGAGCCGAGGATCTCCAGCCAGCCGGACGGGTGCTTCTCGTAGGTGACGTCGATCTCGGCGGACGGTTCGGTGAAGGGGAAGAACGACGGCCGCATCCTGATCTGCCGGTCCTCGCCGAACAGGCGACGCGCGAAGGTCAGCAGCGTCCCACGCAGGTGCGCCATCGTGATCCCCTCGGCCACCACGAGGCCCTCGATCTGGGTGAACACCGGCGAGTGCGTCGCGTCGACCGAGTCGGCGCGGAACACCCGGCCGGGGCAGACCACCGCGATCGGCGGTTCCTGGGTGGTCATCACCCGTGCCTGGACCGGGGAGGTGTGGGTGCGCAGGACCACGTCGTCCTCGCGGGAGACGTAGATGGTGTCCATCTCCTGGCGTGCGGGATGGTCGGGCTCGATGTTCAACAGGTCGAAGTTGTAGGTGCCCGATTCGACCTCGGGGCCCTCGGCGACCGCGAACCCGAGCCCCACGAACACGTCGAGCATCTCCTGCTCGACCTGGGTCAGCAGGTGGGGGCGGCCGACGGGGACGCGCCGCGGGGGCAGGGTCAGGTCGAGCCGCTCGGTCTCGAGGCGGGCACGCAGCGCGGCGGAGGCGAGCTCAGCGTGACGCGCGTCGTAGGCGGCCGCGAACGCGGCCTTGAAGGCGTTGAGCTGCTGGCCGCGTGCCTTGCGCTCGTCCGGGCTGAGGTCGCGCATCCCCTGCTGCAGCTCGGCCAGCGGCGAGCGCTTCCCGGTGAAGCGGACGCGGACCTCGTCGAGCTCCTCGAGGTCGGCAGCGGCCCCGGCCGCCGCGACGGCGGCGGCCTGCAGCTCGGGCAGTTCGGTCACGACGCAGCTCGCTGTTCGCTCGGCAGCGTGCGGACGCACGCCCGGCGCAGGGTAGACGCGTGTGGGGGCACCTCAGGGCGAGGAGCGGGCGGAGGTCAACCGATCGGCTCGATCGGGACCTCGACGTGGACGTGCGCGCCCACGGCGGCGCCCGGCTCGAACCAGACGCGGCCACCGTGCGCTTCGACGAGCCCGCGGGTGATGTACAGGCCGAGCCCCGTGCCGGCTCGCCGCACGCCGCGCCCTCGCCCGAACTTCTGGAACACCAGCCGGTGCTGGTCGTCGGGGATGCCCGGCCCCTCGTCGGAGACCGTGATGCGCAGGACGTCGTCGACGACGGCCAGGCGCACGTCGACCGCGCCGTCGGAGTAGCCGAGCGCGTTCTCGATGAGGTTGGTCAGCACCTGCTCGAGCTTGTCGGCGTCCGCGAGCACCGGCGGCAGGTCGCCGTCGACCTGCACCGTGAGGTCGCGTTCACCCGCCGCGTCGTGGTGGCGGGCCTTGTCGACCAGGGAGGCGGTCAGCGCGACCGCGTCCACGCGGGTGCGGTACAGCTGGACGCGACCGGCATCGATCCGCGAGACGTCGAGCAGCTCCTTGAGCAGGCGTGTGACGCGGTCGGCGTCGGCGTCGATCGTCTCGAGCATCGCGCGCTTCTGGTCGTCCGAGAACCGCTCCCACTTGGCCAGGAGCGTGCGGGTGAAGCCCTTCACGCTCGTCAGGGGCGAGCGGATCTCGTGGCTGACGGTGGCCACCACGTCACCGTGGACCGCGTCGAGCTGCTCGCGCCGTCCGGCGTTCCGGGCGGTCAGCACCAGCTGGCCGTCGCGCCAGCGCCCCGCGATCGCGACCGCGCGGGCACGGTCGCCGGCCCCGAGGTGCAGGACCCGCTCAGCGAGCCGGTCACCCACGGTCGGCGCCGTGACCGGTGGGAGACACCGCGTGCCGGCGTCGTCGCGCAGCTCGAGGACCTCCTCGAGGGGCCGACCCACGACGTCCGGCGACAACCCGAGCAGGGTCTCGGCCCGATCGTTGACCAGGTCGACGCGACCGCCCGCCCCGATGACGACGACCGCCTCGGGGAGCGCATCGAAGACCGACCGCTCGTCCGCCACGCTCAGCTGACCTCCCCGGGGGAACCACCCGTGACCCTACCGCGTGGCGCCGTCACGGAGCGTTCTCGCCACGGCGAACGCGGCGACGGCGGCGGCCGCCCCCACGTTGAGGGATTCGGCCTTCCCGGCGATCGGGATGGCCAGCGTGCCGTCGAGCACCTCGGCCTCGGCCAGCCCGTGAGCTTCGCTGCCGAGGACGAGCGCCACCGGGCCGCCGGCAGGATCGAGGTCGAAGACCGAGTTCGGCGCCCCCGCATCGAGGCCGAGCAGCCGCCGGCCCGTGGCGGCTGCGAGCGCCCGCACGTCCTCGAGCCGCACGTCGGTCGCGATCGGCAGGTGGTAGGTGGACCCCACCGCCGCGCGGGCGGCCTTCGGACCGAACGGGTCCGCGCTCCCGACGGTGACCACCACGCCCGACGCGCCGGCCGCGTCGGCCGTACGCACGATGGTGCCGACGTTGCCCGGATCGGCGACGCGGTCCAGCACCAGGACCAGGTCGCCGGTCATGGCGTCGCCGAGCGCAGCCAGCGGGGTCGCCACGACGGCGACGATCCCCTGCGGCGAGGCAGCGTCGGCCACCGCGGCCAGCACGTGATCGGCCACCACCGTGACCTCGACGCCAGCAGGGATCTCGAGCTCGCCCCGTCGATCGGGCGTCAGGAGGACCTCGACGACCTGCCCGGCGGCGAGCGCCTCGGCGACCGCACGGGGCCCCTCGGCCAGGTGCTGTCCCCGCGCGACCCGTTCACGCCGCCGCGACAACGAAGCCGCCGCCCGGACCCGAGGGTTGCGCGTGGAGGTGAGGACGGGGGTGTCGGGCACTTCCAGCCTCTCGGGGCCGGACGAGCGCGAGCGCCGACCCGGGAGGTCGGCGCTCGGTCGCCTTCGTCGGTCAGGCAGCGTCGCCCGCGCCGGCCGAGGAGGCGTTCGCCTCGATCGCCGACTTCGCGGTCGCCACCAGCGCGCCGAACGCCGCCTGGTCCCGTACGGCGAGGTCGGCGAGCACCTTGCGGTCCACGTCCACCTGCGCGAGCTTCAGGCCGTGCATGAGGCGGCTGTAGGACAGCCCCTCGACGCGTGCCTGGGCGTTGATGCGGGTGATCCACAGCTTGCGGAAGTCCCCCTTGCGGGAACGGCGGTCGCGGTAGGCGTACCGCTCGGCGTGGTAGACGGCCTCCTTGGCCACCTTGAACCGGCGGCTACGCGCCCCCCGGAAACCCTTGGCCCGGTCGAGGACGGCCTTGTGGCTCTTCTTGGCGTGGACGCCACGCTTCACGCGCGCCATCGTGGTGCTCCTTGATCGTGCGGACGGGCCGCAGCGGGAGGTCTCGTGCGAACGTCAGCCGGGGTTGGCCCGGCCCGACGTCACTGGTTCAGCAGACGCTTGACCTTGGCGGCGTCGCCCGGTGCCAGCTCGGCCTCGCCCTGGAGGCGACGCTTGCGCGAGGCGGACTTCTTCTCGAGGAGGTGCTTGCGGTTCTTGCGGCGCACCATCACCTTGCCGTTACGGGTGACGCGGAAACGCTTCTTGGCGCCGCTGTGGGTCTTCTGCTTGGGCATCGGACGGCCTCGTCGTGGTCGGAACGTGTCCAGCGAACGCTGGGTGGAACGCAGGCGCGCCGCCACCGCGACGCACCTGCGCCGGTGGTCCGCGCACCTCGCGGTCAGTCGGTGGTCTCGGTCGGTGCCTCGCCGGCCGTGGCGGGAGCTGCCTCGGGGGCGGGGGTCTGGTCGGGAGTGTCGTCGGGCGCGGCAGCTGGGGCGGCATCCCCCGCCGCGGCCTCGGCGGCTTCGCTCTCGGCCTTCAGCGCAGCCTTGTTCTTGTGTGGGGCGAGGACCATCACCATGTTGCGGCCATCGACCTTCGGTGCCATCTCGACGGACGCGAGCTCGGCCATGTCCTCGGCGAGGCGGTCGAGCAGACGCAGCCCCAGTTCGGTGTGGGTCATCTCGCGACCGCGGAACATGATCGACGCGCGCACCTTGGAGCCAGCTTCCAGGAAGCGCCGCACGTGGCCGGACTTGGTGCCGTAGTCGTTGGACGAGATCTTGGGGCGCATCTTGATCTCTTTGACCACGACCTGGTTCTGGCGCTTGCGCGCCTCCTTGTCCTTCTGCGTCTGCTGGTACTTCTGCTTGCCGTAGTCCATGATCCGGCAGACCGGTGGGTCGGCCTGAGCGGCCACCTCCACCAGGTCGAGCTCCTGCTCACGTGCACGGCGCAGGGCCTGCGCGAGCGGGACGATGCCCACCTGCGTCCCGTCGGCGTCGACGAGACGCACGCGCGGAACCTTGATGTCGGCGTTCAGACGCTGCTGCTGGTCGTTGATGCTGGTGCCTCCTCGGCGAGGTGTGGTGCGGGTCGGGCGGTGCTGACCGGGCTGACGAGGCACGTCGGGTGACGGCAACGCAGAACGGCGACCCGGAGGTCGCCGTCACGTGTCGCCCATCGCACCGGCCGGTCACCGCCATGGGCGGACCGGTGCTGCCGGTGGAACGAGGACCCGAGGAGGCGTGACCTACCGGGTGGGTGCACGGAGCTGGAGGACCCGCCGCTTCGGAGCGTCGCGCTTCGGGGCGTCGGGGGTGCAGCTCGGCACCGCTTGGTATGCAGTTGGGTGCCGTCCGAGGACGGCACCGTGCGAGGAGGCTACCACGCGACCAGGCGGCGCGTCAGCGCCCGGGCACCCACAGCCGCGAGCCAGCGCCAGGCGGGTCCTGCGGCGGCGACGCGGGAGGTGGCGAGGTCGCGTCTGCGCCCGGCGCAGCACCAGGCGGGGTGTCGCCGCTGTCGCCACCGAGGTCGCCAGGCTCCTGGTGGCCCTGAGCGGCCGCCGCCGCGACCTCGCGCTCGGCCTCGACCTGGGCCAGCTGGAGCTGAGCGAGCACCTGATCGACCTGCTCGAGCAGCTCGGCCGGCAGGTGGGGCCGAGCGCCGTCGACCACGCCGACCGACAGGTCGAGCAGCAACCGGCCGTCACGTCGTCCGAGCTTGACCTGGGCGGCGTTCAGCAGCGCTGAGACGACCTCGGCGACGACCTGCCCGGCAGGCGCCGCGCGCAGCTGACCGAGGTAGGCACGGACCTCCTCCTCGGAGGGCTGGTCACCGGACGGGCCGCCGGGCTGACCACCGGACGGGCCCAAGGGACCGGACGCGTCGGACACGAGGTCCTCCTCAGTGGTGGTGGTCGTCGGGCTCGTCGGCCGGGCCGCCCTGCGAGGCGTAGAACACCACGATGCCGACCACGATGCCGACGACGGCCGAGAGCGCCAACCCCTCGTAGGAACCGATGAGACCGGACGAGGTCGCCTCGGCCTCGTCGGCTGCGGCCGCCGGCAGCGCCAGGAGCAGCAAGGAGACGACCGAGAAGGTCAGGACGGACAGAGCTCGACGCACGGGAGATCTCCGGGTGGCGGGCGCGGCCCAGCCAGGACGGGGCCGCTCGGGAGGGTGCGAGCCTAGCGTCACGGGCGGCCCCGGCCGAGCGGGGAACAGCCCGCGCTCGCCTACGCTCCCCGAGCCACGGCGACCGCCGTGAGGACCGACCCTCGGGAGCGTGCCGGGTGAAGCGATTCGACGACCTGTTCACCGAGCTCCAGGACAAGGCGCGGACCCGCCCGGCCGGATCGGGCACCGTCGCGGCCCTCGACGCCGGCGTCCACGCGATCGGCAAGAAGATCGTGGAGGAGGCCGCCGAGGTCTGGATGGCCGCCGAGCACGAGGGGCCCGAGCGCACCGCCGAGGAGGTCAGCCAACTGCTCTACCACCTCCAGGTGCTGCTCATCGCCACGGGGCTCGACCTCGACGACGTCTACGCTCACCTCTGAGCGAGCGGTCCCGGCGGCAGGCTGTCCGCACCCGCCTCCTCCCCACCTCTCCCACCCTCCTCCCCCGCCGAGGTTCCCGATGCTCCGCGTCGCCGTCCCCAACAAGGGCACCCTGTCCGAGGCCGCCGCCGAGCTGCTGTCCGAGGCGGGCTACCGCCAGCGTCGCGACAGCCGTGAGCTCGTGCTGGTCGACCCCGACAACGACGTCGAGTTCTTCTTCCTGCGCCCGCGCGACATCGCCACGTACGTCGGTTCGGGACGGATCGACCTCGGACTCACCGGTCGCGACCTGCTGCTCGACTCCGAGAGCGACGCCGAGGAGGTGCTCGCGCTCGGCTTCGGCGGCTCCACGTTCCGTTACGCGGCCGTGGCGGGGTCGGTCGCAGCCGTGGAGGACTTCGCGGGCAAGCGGATCGCGACCTCCTACCCCGGCCTCGTACGCCGCGACCTCGCCACCCGGGGTATCGAGACCGAGGTGGTCCGCCTCGACGGCGCGGTCGAGACCGCCGTCCGGCTCGGTGTGGCCGACATCATCGCCGATGTGGTGTCGACCGGCACCACCCTGCGCCAGGCCGGCCTCGAGATCATCGGCGAGCCGATCCTGCGCAGCGAAGCGGTCCTGATCCGCCGGGTGGGCGCGCCCGACGACGAGCAGGTCGACCAGCTCGTGCGGCGTGTCAACGGGGTCATCATCGCCCGGCGCTACGTGATGATCGACTACGACGTCCGCGTCGAGCACATCGACGCCGCCCTGCCGCTGACCCCGGGGATCGAGTCCCCGACCGTCAGCCCCCTGCACGACAAGGGGTGGGTCGCGGTCCGCGCCATGGTCGAGCGGCGCGACACCAACCGGGTCATGGACGAGCTGTGGGTCCTCGGCGCCCGGGGGATCCTGGTCACCGACATCCTGGCCTGCCGCCTGTAGCCGGGCCGATGCCACGCGGGAGGGGGTCCACCGATCGGCGGACCCCCTCCCTCGTCGTGCACGGTCGGGTCAGCGCAGCCCGAGCTTCCTCGAGCAGTGGGGCCAGGCGCCCCAGCCCTGCTGGGCCTGGAGCCGCTCGCCGCGCTTGATCTGCTCCGCGCGGCTGTGGTGGTGCGGGTAGCCACTGCCACCCACACCACGCCAGGACGAGAGGGTGAACTGGAGACCGCCGTAGTAGCCGTTGCCGGTGTTGATCGACCAGTTCTCACCCGACTCGCAGCGGGCGAGGTCGTCCCAGACGGTGCGCGACGAGGTCCGGGCCGCGGCCTCGCGATCGGCGAGCCGGACGGGCTCGACACGTGGGACCAGTTCGAGGGTCCTGGCGAGGAACAGGGCGACCTGGCCGCGCAGGACCGACTGGCCCGGGCAGAAGTGGGTGTCCGCCGTCGCGCACCCCGCCGTGATACCGCTGGCCGCGAGCCGGTCGATGGCGCCCGCGTGGGTGCCCGAGGTGTCGACGAACCACGTGTCGGACGTGGAGGTGGTCGAGAACGCCCGATCGATGAAGGAGGCCATCTCGGCGCGGGTGGTCGAGGAGGTCGGGCAGAACCGGCCGGTGGCGCAGCCCTTGGTGATGCCGGCCTCGGCGAGGGCGTCGATGCTGGACTCGTGGACGCCGGAGACGTCCCGGAAGCCGGCGCTCCGCGTGGCCTCGAGGTCGAGCGCACGTGCGATCATCGTCGCCATCTGGCCCCGGAGGATGGGCCGGTTGGGGCAGAAGTCGTCCTCGGTGCAGCCCTTGATGATGCCTTCGGCTGCGAGCGCGTCGACGGCTTCCTGGTAGACGCTGCCGGCGGTGTCACGGAAGGTGGCGGCGTCGGCGGTGGTGGTCAGTGCCGGGAGCGTCAGGAGTGCGAGCAGGGCCGCGAGCAGGATCGTCACCGACCTGCGGGCGTGGCGGAGCAGCACGGAGTGGTCTCCTGGGGTGAGGGACGCCCGCTTCGACAGCGGGCCGGGAGCGCGACACCCGGCGGACTCACGGGGCGGCGGCGAGAACGGTGACCGAACCCGGCCGGAAGGGCAAATCGCCGGACACTGTCCGTCAGCACAGGTGTCCGTAGCCCATCTGCGTCACTCGGCGGCGAGCTCGTCCACCCCCGGAACCTCCACGCCGACGGCCGCGATCACCGTCAGAGAGCGCGTAGCACGCGTCACAGCCACGTACAGCTGGTGCAGACCGACGCTCGAGGCGGCCGCGATCTCGTCCGGCGCGACGACGATGACGTCGTCGAACTCGAGGCCCTTGACCGTGCGCGGGTCGTGCACTCGGAGCCGGTTCGTGCGTTCTGCGTGGTCCCCCAGCCGGGCATGTGTCGCCGTCTCGAGGTCGGCGAGCCGTCCGTCGGGGCCGATGATCGCGACCGTGCCCTCGCGTCGGGCCAGCAGGTCGGCAGCGGTCTCGGCGGCCCGCTCCGGTAGGTCGTCGGACCGCAGGAGGCGCGGCCGCTCCCCCGCTGAGCGCACCGAGGTCGGGACCGCCGCCGGGTCGTGGCCGGCGGCCACCAGCACGGCCCGCGCCACATCGACGATCTCGGACGGGGTGCGGTAGTTGACCGACAGGCGCGTGACGTTGACCTCGCGTCGCCCGATCAGCTCGGCGACCGCCGCCCAGGTGGCCGGTTCGGCCACCCGGCTGCGCTGCGCCAGGTCACCCACGACCGTCCAGGAGGCGTACGGCCCGCGGCGCGCCACCGCCCGCCACTGCAGGGGGCTCAGGTCCTGCGCCTCGTCGACCACCACGTGGGCGAAGTCGCGGTAACCGGCCGCGGCCACATCGGTGACCTCCAGATCGACCCGCAGCCGGTCGCTGGTCAGGCGGATACCGGGGTCGTCACGGTCGGTCCGCGGTTCGGCGGCCGTGGTCGGCGGGGGGCCGAGCAGGGCCGCGATCTCGTCGAGGAGGCCCACGTCGTCGACCGTCCACCGCTGCGCCCCGGCCCACGCGTCACGCAGCGTGGCGACCCGGGGTCCGTCCAGGTCGCCCGCAGCGACCTGCGCGAGGTCGATGTCGCCGGCCGCGAGTCGCCCCGCGACCTCGAGCGGGTCGAGGACCGGCCACCAGCAGCGGCGCAGCATCGTCACGTGGGGCGCGTCGTCGAGCGCGTCGTCGAACCCGGTGCCGCGGCGCTCCTCGGGGGGGCGACCGCCGGCCGCCCGGTGCGCCGACCGCCAGGCACGCCAGAGGGCGGCGCGCAGCGCGTCGTCAGCGGCGACCGAGCGCGCGTGGTAGCAGCCGCCCGCGGTCGGGCGGACGCGCTGCAGGAGCCGTCGCCGAGCCTCGGACAGCCGGCGGCCGTCGACCACGGCCGTGGTGCCCTCGAAGGTCAGCCGCGTGGCTGGTGGGAGCGGCGGGACGGCCGCTCGGACCGCCCGCCGGCAGACCCCGACGAGGGCCAGGTCACCCTTGATGGCCGCGACCTCCGGCGTGTCCCAGCCCGCGACCTCCGCGCCCGCCGGCGCCAGACCCGCCAAGGGCCGCTGGACCGCACGGTCCTCGCCGAGGGCCGGCAACACCCGGGCGGTGTGCTCGGTGAACGCGCGCGACGGGCCGACCACGAGGACCCCGCGACCCTCGAAGCGTTCCCGGTCCTCGTACAGCAGGTAGGCCACGCGGTGCAGCGCGACGACGGTCTTGCCGGTGCCCGGCCCGCCGGCCACCACCAGCGTCCCGGTGGCGGGCGCGCGGATGATCCGGTCCTGATCGGCTTGGATCGTCGCCACGATGTCGCGCAGGTGGCCGGTCCGGACGCGGGAGAGCGCCGCCAAAAGCGCGCCCTGCCCGGTGACGGCCGTGATGCCGAGCCGGTCGGCGGCATCCGCGTCCAGGACCTCGTCGTCGAGGTCGTCGACCTGCCGGCCGCGGGTCGTCAGGGTCCGGCGCCGGGCGACGCCGAGCGGGCGGGCCGCCGTGGCCCGGTAGAACGCACCGGCCGCGGGTGCCCGCCAGTCGACGAGCATGACGTCACCGGACTCGTCGATGACCGACACCCGACCGACGTGCAGGCGGTCGCCGTCGGCGGTGTCGAGCCGCCCGAACGCCAGCGACTCGACGTCCCCGAAGGTCAACCGTGCGGCCCGGACCGCGTGGTGATGGGCGGTGACGTCCCGCTCGAAGACCGCCTGGAAGGTCCCGCTGCCCGGTTCGCGGTTGGCGGCGACCCGCCGCTCCTCGGCCCGCCGGCGCAGGGTCTCGACCCGCTCGTACACCGCGTCGAGGTGGGCCTGCTCGGCATCGAGCGCCACGCGCTTGGCACCGGGCACCGGATCCGGTGGTGCCAGTGGTGGTTGATCGGTCACAGGTGCTGCAACAACCGGGCGGTCTCGACCGCGGCCAGGGCCGACTCGGAGCCCTTGTTGCCGAGCTTGCCGCCCGCACGCTCCACGGCCTGCTCCCAGGTGTCGGTGGTCAGCACCCCGAAGGCGACCGGGATGCCGTGGGTGCGCGAGACGGCCGCAGCCCCCGAGGCGCACTCTCCCGCCACGTAGTCGAAGTGCGGCGTCGCCCCACGCACCACGCACCCGAGCGCGACCAACGCGTCGACCTCACCGGAGGCAGCCATGCGCTCGAGCACCACCGGCAGTTCGAACGCGCCGGGGACCCAGGCGACCTGGATGTCGGCGGGCAGCGCCTTGTGACGCAGCAGGGTGTCGATGGCACCGTCGACCAGAGGACCGACGACCAGCTCGTTGAAGCGGGCAGCGACGATCCCGACCCGCAGGCCTGCGGCGTCGAGGGTGCCGGTGTGGACGCGGACGTCACCCGCGGCGGGCGTCCGAGCGTGGTCGCTCACGTGTGGTCCTCTCGTTCGGTGGTGCCAGGGGCACCGGGTCGTGCGCCGGCGGCACCGGCGGGCGGGGCATCCTCGCGTACCGGCGCCCCGTCCGCTGCATCCGGCTCGTCCGGACGCGGCGCCATCCCGATGCCGCTGCGTTCGGGACGTTCGACGCGGGCAGGCGCGGTGTCGCGCTGCTTGGCGATGTCGCCGACCCCCGTCGAGACCGCAGCCCCCTCGCCGGACATCACGTGGCCCATCCGCGCCACCTTCGTGGCCAGGTAGGCCGCGTTGTCGGCGTTGGGCACGACCTCGACCGGCAGTCGCTCGGTCACCGAGAGACCGAACCCACCGAGCGCCGCACGCTTCTCGGGGTTGTTGGTCAAGAGGCGCAGGGTCGACAACCCGAGGTCGGCCAGGATCATCGCGCCCGTGCCGTAGTCGCGGGCGTCCGCCGGCAGGCCGAGCTGCAGGTTGGCGTCGACGGTGTCGACGCCCGTGTCCTGGAGCTCGTAGGCCTGCAGCTTGTGCAGCAGCCCGATGCCGCGCCCCTCGTGGCCGCGCAGGTAGACGATGACACCCTGTCCCTCGTCCGCGATGCGGGCCATCGCGAGGTCGAGCTGCGGGCCGCAGTCGCACCGCAGCGACCGGAACACGTCGCCGGTGAGGCACTCGGAGTGCATCCGGACGAGGACGTCGCGCTGGCCCTCCGGTTCCCCGAGGACCAGGGCGATGGGTTCCGACCCGTCGGCGTTCGAGCGGTACCCGATCATGCGCCACGCGCCGTACGGCGTCGGCAGCTGGGCGACGGCCACCCGCTCGACGAGCGAGCTCTCGGTCGCGCGGCGGTAGGCGATGAGATCCTCGATGGTGATCAGCAGGAGGTCGTGGCTCTCGGCGAAGCGCTCGAGGTCGGGCAGACGAGCCATGGACCCGTCGTCGTTGACGACCTCGCAGATGACCGCGGCGGGCCGGCGACCGGCGAGCAGCGCGAGGTCGACCGATGCCTCGGTGTGACCGGGTCGGCGCAGCACGCCGCCCGGGTGGTAACGCAGGGGGAAGACGTGGCCCGGCCGCGACACGTCGTCGGGTGCCGACCCCGGATCGGCGAGCACACGGAGGGTCCGGGCCCGGTCCGCGGCGGAGATCCCGGTCGAGGTCCCCTCGACCGCGTCGACCGTGACCGTGTACGCGGTCCCCTTCGGGTCCTCGTTGCGGTCCACCATCATCGGGATGGCGAGCCGGTCGAGATCCTCGCCGAACATCGGGGCACAGACCACGCCCGACGAGTGCCGGACGATGAACCCGAGGGCCTCGGGCGTGGCAGCGTCGGCCGCCATGACGAGGTCACCCTCGTTCTCGCGATCCTCGTCGTCGACCACGATCACCATGCCGCCGTCGGCGATGACGGCGATGGCGTCCTCGATGCTGGCGAAGCGGCTCACGAGCGGGCTCCGGTCTCCCCTGGCGGGGTGGTGGGGGTGGCGAGGCTGACGTAGGGCGACGGGGCGCCGCCGGCGAGCAGGTGCTCGACGTGCTTGGCGACCACGTCCGCCTCGAGGTTGACCGCGTCACCGACCCCTCGGTCGCCGAGGGTGGTGACCTCGAGGGTGTGCGGGATCAACCCGAGGCGGAACGTGGCGCTCCCGTCGTCACCCGGATCGACGTCGACGACGGTCAGGCTCACCCCGGTCACGGTGATCGACCCCTTCGGGACCAGGTACCGCGCCACCTCGGCTGGGGCGCTGACGGTGAGGAAGACCGTGCCGGGGTGCTCGTCGCGCGCCACGACGCGACCGACCGCGTCGACGTGGCCCTGGACGAGGTGCCCACCGAACCGGGCATCGGCCCGCATCGCCCGTTCGAGGTTGACCCCGTCGCCGGGCGCGAGGTCACCGAGCCCCGTCGAACGCAATGTCTCGGCCATCAGGTCCGCGGTGAAGCCGTCGCCCGTCAGGGTGATGACCGTCAGGCAGCAGCCGTCGACGGCGATCGAGTCGCCGACCCCGGCGTCCTCGACGACCGTGCTGCAGGCCACGTGCAGCCGCGCGGCGGCGTCCTCGCCCGCACCCTGGCGTTCGAGCACCACGACGCGGCCGACCTCCTCGACGATGCCGGTGAACATCAGGCCTGCCTCTCGGTGGGGACGGCGGGGCGCGTCACCGGGACGCGCTCCCAGATCAGGTCGGCGCCGGCACCGCCGACGCGCACGGTGCGCCAGCCGTCGGCGTCCTCGTCGAGCACCGGCCGCGGAGGTCCGGCGCCCGTGCCTAGGGCCACGTGGCGCACGAGGCGGTCGACCAGCCCGGCGCCCAGCAGGGTGTGCGCGAGCTTCGCCCCGGGTTCGGCGAGGACGGTGGCGATGCCGTGCACGGCGAGGACCCGGAGCGCAGCCGCCGGATCGACCTTCCCGTCCACGCCCGTCGGGACATCGATGACCTGCGCCCCCGCCTCGGTCAGGGCTGCTCGGACGCTGCGGCCGGCGTCGGCCCGGGTCAGCAGCAGCGCGCCGCGAGCCACGACCTTCGCTGTCGGTGGCGTGCGCAGACGTCCGTCGAGCACCACCGGGCGAGGCTGCTGGCGACGGCCGAGGGGCACGTCGCGCACGTCGAGGCCCGGGTCGTCGGACACGACGGTGCCGCTGCCCACGAGGACCGCGTCGACCGAGGCGCGCCACCGGTGGACCGCCCGACGCGCCGCCGGGCCGGTGATCCAGCGGCCGCCACCGGGCCCGTCCCCCGGTGCGACGAGCGACCCGTCGACCGTCTGGGCGAGCTTCAAGGTGACGTGCGGTCGGCCGCGGCCGACCAGGCTGAGGAACCCCGCGAGTTCGTCGGCCACCGCGGCGCGGAACACCTCGGGGCCGAGGACGACCTCGATCCCCGCGGCCCGAAGCGCGTCCGCACCGCCGCTCGCGGTCGGGTTCGGATCGGGGTGGGCGATCACGACCCGGGTGACCCCAGCCGCGAGCAGCGCGTCGGTGCACGGTGGGGTGCGGCCGTGGTGCGCGCACGGCTCCAGGGTGATGTGGGCCGTGGCACCGCGTGCCTGCTCGCCAGCCGCTCCGAGCGCGACGACCTCGGCGTGAGCGCTGCCGGGCGGGCGGGTCGCTCCCTCACCGACGATCCGATCGCCCCGCGCGATGACGCACCCGACGGCCGGGTTCGGTGAGGTGGTGCCCCGGACCGACGTCGCCAACGCCAACGCACGCGCGAGGTGGGCACGCTCGGTGGCGTCCACGGTCGGCGTCGTGGCGGCGGTCACGTTCGATCCTCGGCCTGGGAGCTCGTACGGCACGGGTACGGGAGCGTCAGCCGGCGCCAGGCGGACCACCGGTGGGTCCTCACCCTGCCCCGGGGACGCGCCCCCGCGAGCCTACCGGCCGCGACAGCCAGTCCCGGACGACGGGTCAGCCGCCCGCCCCGTTGGCGTCACCCGGCAGGGGCAACTCGATCTCGAGGTCGACCGCACGCTCGTCGTCACGTCGTCGGTCGACCGCGTAGGTCGATCGTCCGCCCCCGCCGCGTGTCTTGGCGTACCGCTTCATCTCGGTGGCGACCTCGACGAGCTCGCCGGGGTGGACCAGCTCGCGGGTCTCGGTCGACGCCGCGCCGATGGACAGCGACAGCAACGGGTATCGCTGCGGCACGCCGCGGCGATCGGCGACCTCGATGGCACCGGCGAGCCGGTCGACGGGGTCGTAGAAGGTGGGCGCCAACGCGTCGAAGCGGCGGCAGATCGCCAGCGCGATGTCGTCGGCGAGCTCGGCGGGGGCCACCACCACGAAGTCGTCGCCGCCGACGTGGCCGATGAAGGTGTGCTCGTCGCCGTGCTCGGAGGCGACCGCCTGCAACAGCGAGGCGGTGGCGCGGATCGCCTCGTCCCCGCGCAGGAACCCGTAGTGGTCGTTGAAGGGCTTGAACTGGTCGAGATCGACGTAGAGCAGCGCGAGCTGGTCGCCGCGCTCGAGCCGTTCGGTCAGCTCCGACAGGATGCGTTCGTTGCCGGGCAGGCCGGTCAGGGGGTTGCGGGCACTCTGCTGATCGGCGCGCCGGAGGGCCGCCCGGACGTGGGCGAGCAGGACGTCGGCGTCGAACGGCTTGGTCAGGTAGCCGTCCGCGCCGGCATCGAGCCCCTCGACGGTGTCCGACGCCTGGCCACGAGCCGTGAGCAGGACGATCGGCAGGTGAGCCGTCCTGGCGTCCTCTCGTAGGCGTCGCAGGACCTCGAGGCCGTCCACGCGGGGCATCATGACGTCGAGCAGGACGATGTCGGGCTCACCCCGGCGTGCGTGCTCGAGCGCCTCGACGCCGTCGCACGCCTCGATGACCTCGTAGCCGTTGAGGCTCAGGGTCACCTCGAGGTAGGCACGGATGTCCTCGTCGTCGTCCGCGACGAGCACCCGCGCCACGGTCACGTCCGTGCCGACGACTGCACAGCGATCGCGGCATCGACCAGGGCGCGGACAGCCGCCCGACGGTCCTGGTGCCCGAAGACGGACGAGCCGGCGACGATGGTGTCCGCCCCGGCACGCACGGTGCCCGCCACGGTGTCGACCGTGATCCCGCCGTCGACCTCGATGCGGAAGTCCGCCCCGTGGGCGCCACGCCAGTCGTCGGCCGCGGCGATCTTCGGCAGGACCTCGGGGATGAACGCCTGCCCGCCGAACCCGGGTTCGACGGTCATCAGCAGCAGCATGTCGACGTGCGGGAGGAGCTCCTCGACGAGGGAGAGCGGCAGCTTCGGCTTGAGCGCCACCCCCACGTGTGCCCCGAGCTCGCGCAGGGCGTGGACGATCGACAGCGGGTCGTCGTCGACCTCCGGGTGGAAGGTGACCGACTCGGCACCGAGCGCGACGAACTGCGGCGCGTAGGTGCGCGGGTCGCTGATCATCAGGTGGCAGTCGAGGAAGTGGTCGGTCGCCGCGCGGAGCGATGCCACCACCGGCTGCCCGAGGGTGATGTTGGGCACGTAGTGGCCGTCCATCACGTCCACGTGCATCCACGGGACGGCGTCACCGACATCGTTCACCTCGTCGGCGAGGCGCGAGAAGTCCGCGGCGAGGATCGACGGGGACACCACCAGGTCGTGCACCGCTGCTGGCCTCTCGAGGTCGGGGACGGGCCCTAGGAGCCTAACGGTCGGCATCCCGATCGGTGCGGTTCCACACTGCCAGGTACATGCCATCGGTGTCGTCGCGGTCGGGCAGGAGCTGGACGCGTTCGCCCGGCTCCAGGTCCGGCCGCTGCTGGTCCAACCATGCGGCGATCTCGGTGGTCTCGGCCGCCGTCCACGTGCACACGCTGTAGACCAGGCGCCCGCCCGGTGCCACCCGGTCGGCAGCTGCCAGGACGAGGCTGCGCTGGAGCGACGCGAGGTCGGTGACGTCGGTCGGTGTGCGCCGCCACCGCACCTCCGGGCGACGCCGCCCCGTGCCGAGGCCCGTGCACGGTGCGTCGAGCAGCACGACGTCGAAGCGGGCGTCGTCGGGGACGGGTGGGACGGCCGCGTCGCCGACCCGCACGTCCACGGCGACACCCTGACGGTGCGCCGCCGAACGCACCATCTCGGCCCGGTGCGGGTGGAGCTCGACGGCCACGACGGGCGGGCCGGCCGGACCGACGCCGGCGGCGAGGTAGGTCGTCTTGCCGCCCGGGCCGGCGCACAGGTCCAGGACGCGGTCGCCCGGCGCGACATCGGCCGCCAGCACGACCCGCTGCGATGCCTCGTCCTGCGGGACCGCGCGCCCCTCGATGAAGGCGCCGAGGCGGCGGGGGTCGGCGCCGGGGGCCCGGATCGAGGCCGGCGTGGCACCGGCGGTCGCCGTGACACCGGCCGCCGTGAGCTCGGCGAGCAGCGCGTCCCGGTCGCCCGTCGCGCGGAGGGTCAGACCAGGGGGTGCATCGTCGGCCAGCAGGATGGCCTCGGCGCGCTCGTCCCCGAACCGGTCGACCAGCTCGCGGACGATCCACACCGGGTGCGCCGTGGTCAGCGCGAGGTGGGCGACCGGGTCGGTCGCCCGATCCGGCCACGGCAGCTGGTCGCGCTGGCGGTCGAGCGCCCGCAGGACGCCGTTGACGAACCCACCCGCTCCCTGCGCCCGGCCGGAGGGCACCGACTCGCGGGCCAGGGCGACGCTGGTGGCCACGGCCGCGTGTGACGGCACCTCGGTCCGCAGCAGCTGCAGGGCGCCGAGGCGCAGCACCCGACGCAGCGGCGCCTCGACCCGGTCGGGTGGTCGGGTGAGCACGTGCCCGAGCGCCCAGTCCAGGGTCCCCTCGAAACGGAGGGTGTCGTAGGCGAGGTGGCTCGCCAGGCTGCGGTCGCGCGCCTGCTCGAGGTCCGTGACGGCGGCCGGTACCGCGGTGTTCGACCAGGCGCCGTCTTCCTCGACCGCTCGGAGGGCGGCCAGGGCGGCACGGCGCGCCGGCAGGCCGGCCGGCTCGGGCGGCGCCTGACGGCGCCGGGACGGGTCGCTCATCCGAGGCGTTCACCCAGCTCGGGCCGCTGCCCGTTGACGAACGCCGCGCCGTCGACCCGGCCCTTGCCCTCCGGCTGGACGGCGAGCAGCTCGACCGCACCGTCCGCGCAGGCTACGACGGCCGCCCGCTTGCCGACCGCCACGACCTCCCCCGGCGTGGCCGCGGCCACGACCGGCGGGTCGGCACCGTCCTGGACCGGGTCGACCGGACGCACCGACCAGATCTTCAGGCGCTTGCCGCGGAACGTCGTGTGGGCCCCGGGTGCCGGGTCCGCGCTGCGGACCAGGTCGGTGATGATCACGGCCGACGCCGACCAGTCGATGACCGCGTTCTCGGGGGTGATCTTCGGGGCGAGGGTGGCGCCCTCCTCGGGCTGCGGGACGGGCTGCTGCCCGTCGACGAGACGTCGCAACGCGTCGAGCAGGACGGGGGCGCCGACGTCGGCGAGGCGGGCGAGCAGGCTGCCGGAGGTGTCGTCACGAGCGATCTGCACCTCCTCGGTGGCCAGCACCGCACCGGTGTCCATCCCCTCGTCGAGGACGAAACAGGTCACACCCGTGACGCGGTCACCGGCACGGATGGCGTGCTGGACGGGGGCCGCGCCACGCCAGCGCGGCAACAGCGAGAAGTGCAGGTTGACGAACCCGCGCCCCCCGGCGTCCAGGACACGTCGGGGCAGCAGCGCCCCGTAGGCCACGATGGCGCAGGCGTCGACGTCGAGGGCGGCCAGGTCGTCGACCACCTCGATGGGCTTGACGGGCTGCCAGACGGGCAGCCCGTGGGCCTCGGCAGCGACCTTGACCGGTGGCGGGACCGGCTGCTTGGAACGCCCCTTCGGACGATCCGGGTTGGTGATGACCGCGACGATCTCGACGTCGTCCGCCGCGACGAGCGCCTCCAGGGCAGGGACGGCGACCTCCGGGGTCCCGAGGAAGACGATGCGCACGTCAGCGGCTCCCGAGTCGCTTCGGCTGGGTGCTGCCGAGCAGCAGCCCGCCGGCGACCGGAGGTGGCGTCTCGCCCTGCTCGGCCAGCCGCTGTTCGCGCATGACCTTCATGGCCGCCTTCCGGTCGTGCTCGGCCAGGTGGTCGATGAACAGGATCCCGTTGAGGTGGTCCATCTCGTGCAGGAAGACCCGCGCGAGGAAGCCCTCGAGCTGCACGGTGTGATCGTCGCCGGTGAGGTCCTGGTGCGAGACCTCGATGCGCAGGGGACGGTCGACGGGGTAGAACAGTCCCGGGAACGACAGGCAGCCCTCGTCGCCCTCCTGCAGCTCCTCCGACGCATCGAGCAGCACGGGGTTGACCACCGCCCCGCCGACGATCTCCGCCTCCTCCTCACCGACGTCGAGCTCCCAGGTGAACAACCGCTTGAGGATCCCGACCTGGTTGGCGGCCAGCCCCACCCCCTCCTTGGCACGCATCGTCTCGAGCATGTCGTTGGCGAGGGTGACCAGCGAACCGTCGAAGTCCTCGACCTCGTGGGCACGCTGCCGCAGCACCGGATCGCCGAAGATCCGGACCTCCATGGTCGCCACGTCGGGCCTCGCTTCGTTCGGGGACGGCGCGACAGCGTACGCGGCTGCCGGACCGCGGTCCCCGCACGGTCCGGGCGATCAGGCGTCGACGGGATCGACGTCGAGGCGGTGGCCGACGCCGGCCTTGCTCCAGGTCTCGCGCAGGGGCCGGAGGGCGGCCAGCGTCGCCGCGCGGTCGTCGGTCTTGAGCAGGAAGGACACCTCGCCGTCGAGCGGCAGCGGGCCGAGGACGTCGGTGCCCGCCGGCAGGTGGGCGGCCACCTGCGCGGCCAGCGCCGGATCGTCGGAGGTGACCGCGAGGCGGATCGCGACGGCGACCGGTGGGAACCGCAGTTCGGCCCGGGTCGCCACCTCGGTGCGCCAGAAGGCACCCGGATCCCACCGCACCAGCGCATCGATGGCGTGGTGCTCTGGCTCGCGCGACTGGACCACGACCTCGCCGCCCGCCGGCAGCACCGCGCGCGTGCGGGGATGGGCTGCCCAGCTCGCGACCTGGACCGCCAGCCGGAGGGTGTCCTCGGCCGCGTCGAGGGTGGGTCGCCGCAGGGCCCCGTCGAGGTCGGCCAGCACCACCGCGCCCACCGGCCCGGGTGGGGTGTCCAGCACCGAGCCACGGGTGGTCACGAGCACCGCCGGTGGCGGCGGCGCCTCCTGCGCGTACCCCTCCAGCACCGCGACCGGGACGTCGGTGGCCCGAGCCAGTTCGCGGCCGAGCCACGCGGCGCCGGCCGCCAGCGGCACCGGGCGACGTTCACCGCAGGACGGGCACGCCGGCAGGCGGGGTGCCTGCCAGCCGCACCCCTCGCACAGCACCGCACCGCGCTGGCCGAGGACCAGCGACGAGGCACAGGTGGGGCAGACGGTGCGGTCCCCGCACCGTCCGCAGACCAACGCCCGCCCCTCCCCGCGACGTGCGGCCAGCACGACCCCGTAGGTCCCGGCTCGTGTCGCTCGCCGCAGGGCGCCGGTGGCCTCGGCGGCCAACCGGGTCCGCGCCCGACCGTCCTCGGGCACGAGGGTGACCTTCGGACGGGCAGCCCGTTCCGCGTCCCGGGACGGCACCACGGGCTGGACGCGGCGCTCACGCAGGAGCCGCCACGCGGGAGCGGACGGCACGGTCCCCACCAGCAGCCCGACGCCACCGGCGCGTCTGGCGCGTTCGAGGACCACCTCGCGCGCGTGGTGACGCGGGCTGCGACGTTCCTTGAGGGCCGGGTTGGCCTCGTCGAGGACGACGGCCAGACCGAGCCGTTCGAGCGGCCACAGGCTCGCGCCGCGGAGGCCCACCACCACGCGGGCCCGACCTGTCCGCGCCTCCAGCCACCGGCGGTAGAGACCCCGTTCCTTGTGGTCGCCGCGCAGGTCGACGGCGAGGTCGCCCGCGGCCGCGACGACACCGGCCGCAGCCGGGGACGAGGGGTCGGGGACGACCACGAGCACGTCGCGGTCCCCGGCGAGGCACAGCTGCGTCAGCTCACCGATCCGGGCGGCGAGGTCCTCTCCCGGCAGGGGCCGCCACAGGAACGAGCCCGCTCCCCCCGCGACCGCGGTGCGCAGCTCCCGGCCCGCGGCGCCGTACCCGGTCCACGCGGCCTCGAGCAACGTGGCGTCGGGCGCAGGATCGCAGCTCGGCCGCCGTCCGGTACCCGGCGGGTACCAGCCCGCCTCCGCGGCGGCGCGCTCGACGGCGATGACCCGCTTGGGGAGGGCGTGCCGGAGCACGTCGGCCAGCGGCGCCCCCGTGCGATCGGCCAGCCAACGCAGGCAGCCGAGCTCGTCCGGGCGGACCCAGGCGTGCTCGCCGAGGACACGACGGACCGGCCGCAGACGCGACGGTTCGACCTCGGTCTCGGTGGTGACCTCGACCACGAGCCCGCGGGTGCGCCGCCCCGCGAACAGCACCTCGACCCGCGATCCCACCGCCACGTGGTGCTCGGGTGGCACCAGGTAGTCGAACGGGCGGTCGAGGTGGAGGGGTTCGACCTCGACGTGCACGCGGGCGATGACGGGAGACGCGCTGGTCGGCCCGCCGGCGGTCTCCGCAGCGCCGGATCGCCCCGGACGGGGCGCGCCCGCGGCCGGGGCCGCGGGCGCATCCTCGTCGATCACCGGCGGTTCAGGCTCCCACGGCGCTGCGGAGCGCGTCGGCCCGGTCGGTGCGCTCCCAGGTGAACCGGTCACCCTCGCGCCCGAAGTGGCCGTAGGCGGCGGTCTCCTGGTAGCCGGGGCGCTTGAGGTCGAGCTCCTTGATGATCGCGGCCGGACGCAGGTCGAAGACGTCCTCGACGGCCTTCAGGATCACGTCGGGGTCGACGGTCTCGGTCCCGAACGTCTCGAGCGCGAGGCTGACCGGGTGGGAGACCCCGATGGCGTACGCGACCTGCAGCTCGGCGCGCTTGGCCAGACCGGCGGCCACGATGTTCTTGGCCACCCAGCGCGTGGCGTACGCCGCCGACCGATCGACCTTCGACGGGTCCTTGCCCGAGAACGCCCCGCCACCGTGACGAGCCATCCCGCCGTAGGTGTCCACGATGACCTTGCGGCCCGTCAGCCCCGCGTCGGCGACCGGTCCGCCGACCTCGAAGTGCCCGGTCGGGTTGACGTAGATGCGCAGACCGTCGGTGTCCACGTCCTCCGGCAACAGCGGCCGGATGACGTGCTCCTCGATGTCGGGGCGCAGGAGGGTCTCGAGGTCGATCTCGCCCCGGTGCTGGGTCGAGATCACGACGGCCGTGACAGCCTTCGGCACACCGTCCTCGTAGGCGACGGTGACCTGGGTCTTGCCATCGGGCCGCAGGTAGCCGACCTCGCCCGAACGCCGGACGGCGCTGAGCCGTTCGGCCATCCGGTGGGCGAGGTGGATCGGCAGCGGCATCAGCTGCGGCGTCTCGTCGCTGGCGTACCCGAACATCATCCCCTGGTCGCCAGCGCCCTGGAGGTCGTAGGGGTCGGCGTCCTGCCCCTGCCGCGACTCGTAGGCGGTGTCCACACCCTGGGCGATGTCTGGCGACTGCTCGTCGATGGCGACCGAGACCCCGCAGGTCCGACCGTCGAACCCGACGTCCGCCGAGTCGTACCCGATGCGCAGGATCGTCTCGCGTACGTGCTTGGGGATGTCGACGTAGGTCGAGGTCGTGATCTCACCGGCGACCATCACCTGGCCGGTGGTCACGAGGGTCTCGCACGCCACGCGGCCCTCGGGATCCTCGGTGAGGATCGCGTCGAGGATGCCGTCCGAGATCTGGTCGGCCATCTTGTCGGGGTGTCCCTCGGTGACGGACTCCGACGTGAACAGGGTGCGGCGGGGCACAGCGGCCTCCTGAGTGGTCTGACGAGGTCGAACGGATGGGGCAGGGCGCGGCGGCCCGAGAGCCTAGCGACCCCGGTGGGTGGCACCCGGGTGGGGCCGGGGGTTCGGTGCGAACCCGGATCGCGCTGGGGTCAGTCGCCCAGCCCCGCCACGACCCGGTCGAGGATCCGGTCGGCGACCTCACGCTTGGCTGCCAGGGCGACCTCGACGCGGGACCCGTCGGCTCCGAGGATGACGACGTGGTTGGTGTCGGTGGCGAAGCCGGCATCGCTGCGCGAGACGTCGTTGACCACGAGCAGGTCGGCCCCCTTGCGCTTGAGCTTGTCCCACCCCCGCTGCTCGGGGTCGTCGGTCTCGGCCGCGAACCCGACCAGCAGGGGCCGCTCGCCTGGCCCGGAGCGCGCGGCGCCGAGCTCGGCCAGGACGTCCGGGTTGCGCGTCAGTTCGACCACCGGGACGCCGTCGGCCTTCTTGAGCTTGGAAGCAGCGACGGTGGCGGGTCGGAAGTCGGCGACCGCCGCAGCCTTGACGACCACGTCGGCGCGGTCGACCAGCCCGAGGACCGCGTCACGCAGCTCGAGCGCCGTCGTCACATCGTGGCGGGTCACCCCGTCCGGGGTCGGCAGGCCGGCGTTGGCCGCCACCAGGTGGACGCTCGCCCCCCGACGCGCGGCGGCGTCGGCGATGGCGAACCCCATCTTCCCCGTGGACCGGTTGCCGAGGTAGCGCACGGGATCGATGGGTTCGCGGGTCCCACCGGCGGTCACCACGACCGTCCGTCCCTGCAGGTCGCGGTCGGGCGCAGCGCTGGCGAGCGCCGCCCGGACCGCAGCGATCGCGTCCTCGGGCTCGACCACCCGACCGGCGCCGACGTCACCACCCATGAGGATGCCCGAGGCCGGGCCGATCACGTGCACGCCGCGGCCGGTCAGCGTCGCGACGTTGGCGGCCGTGGCCGCGTGCTGCCACATCTCGGTGTGCATCGCCGGCGCGACCACCAGCGGGCACGTGGCCGCCAGCAGGGTCGTGGTCAGCAGGTCGTCGGCCAGACCACCGGCCAGCTTGGCGATGGTGTGCGCCGTCGCCGGGTAGATCAGCGCGACGTCAGCGGCACGGCCGAGCGCGACGTGGCTCTCGCCCGGGATGTCCTCCCACACGTCGCTGCGGACGCGGCGCCCGGTCAGTCCCTCGAGCGTCGCCGCGCCGATGAACCGTTCGGCACCACGCGTGAGGACCGGGTCGACGGTGGCGCCGGCGTGGACCAGCAGCCGCGCGACGAGCGCGGCCTTGTACGCGGCGATACCGCCGGTGACCCCGAGCAGGACACGGACACCGGCCAGGTCACCCACGACGGTCAGGCGCCGAGGTCGTCGTCCCCGCCGATGAAGCCGAGCGGGTCCTCGCTGCCCTCACCCTCGGCCGGTTCGACGCCCTCGATCTTGGCCTGCGCGATCTCCTCCAGGGCGATCGAGAGCGGCTTGTTGGACGGCACCGACACCAGCGGCGGCACGTGGGTCCCGAGACCCTCGCCGAGCTGGGCGTAGTAGCCGTTGATCTCGCGGGCACGCTGCGCTGCGAGGTGCACCAGGTGGAACTTGCTGTCCACCTTGTCCATCAGGTCGTCGATGCGGGCGATGACCGGTCCTTCCGGGTGTCCGCCGCAGGTGCGAGCGCGGCGGGAGAGCTGGTCGTGGGAGCACGGGGACGCGCCGGGACGCGCGCGTCGGTCGCGCGCAACGGTACCGGTGCGGCGAGGTGACGTCAGCCAGCGACCGCTGCACGACCACGGCCGCGGCGGCGACGGGCCCCGGGACCGGACCTCCGAGGTGCAGCGGCGGCGGCCGCTACCGTTCCGCACCGGCCGGGCCACGGGAGCCCGAGGACGCGAGGGGCACCCGGTGGACACGCTGTTCGGCGCCTTCCCCTTCGTGTTCGTCCTCCTCTTCGGGGGCCTGGCGATCGCCGCCACCTACTGGCAGTACCACCGCAAGAAGCTCCTGCGCGAGGGCGCGCACCGCCTGGCCGCCCGCGACGGGCTCCAGCTCACCGAGACCCCCGGCGGCCTCAGCCGGGAGCAGTACGCCGGACGTTTCGATGCGACCCCTCGTGGCGATCGCAGGAACGGCCTGCGTTACGGGGTCCAGGGACCGACCACCGTCGAGCTCGGCGGCCACCCGGTCCGCATCGAGGTCGCCTGCTTCGAGTGGTGGCACGAGGTCCGTCACCAGAACCAGAAGGGCAGCAACTACTCCACGACGACCACCACCGTGGCCGTGGCCCGGCTCCCGGTCGCCGTCCCCGGTCGGGTGACGATCAAGCCCGAGGGCATCCTCGGTCGCATCGGGCTCCGCCGCAGCGATCAACAGGTCGAGTCCGAGGAGTTCAACCGCCGCTTCAACGTCAGCGGCTCGGACCCCCGGTTCACCTTGAAGCTGCTGGATGCCTCGATGCAGCACCGGCTGCTCACGTCCGCGACCGGCCGCACCATCCACCTCGAACGGGACCTGCTGGTCCTCGGCGGGTCACCCAGCCACCGGGACGCGTCCCTGCCAGGGGTCATCGGCGAGCTGCCAGCCGTCGCCCAGGACATCATCGGGCTGCTGCGCACCGTGCCGGCGCAGGTCTGGCGGACGGCGTCGCCGGTCTCCGGCCCCGGAGGCCCGGCGTGACCGGCGGCTGGCTGATCGCGACGCTCACCGTCGGGCTCCCCCTGCTGTGGCTGGTGTTCTCCTACAACCGTTTCGTCGCCCAACGCACCAGCATCGACGCGTCGTGGGCCGGCATCGACGTCGAGCTCCAGCGCCGCCACGATCTGGTCCCCCGCCTGGTCGAGACGGCCGCCGGGTACGCCCGCCACGAGCGGCGCACCTTCGACGCGGTGACCGCGGCGCGGGCCCGCGCCGTGGCCGCGCAGGCCATCCCCGACCAGGCCCGCGCCGAGGACCAGCTCACCGAGGGGCTCACCGGTCTGCTGGCGCTGAGCGAGTCGTACCCGGCGCTCCAGGCCGATGCGGTCTTCCGGGACCTGCAGCGCCAGCTGATCGAGACCGAGGACCGCATCGCGGCGTCGCGGCGCCTGTACAACCTCGAGATCGCCGCCTACGAACGCCGTCGCGGTTCGGTCCCCTCCAACCTCGTGGCCGCCGTCTTCGAGTTCGAGCCTCGGCCCTCCTTCGAGGTGCTGGACGCCGCCGCTCGGCACGCCCAGCAGGTCCGGCTCTGATCATCCGGTGTCGGTCAGAAGGTCACGTCGTCGGTGGCGGCACGACGGGCCACGTCGATCGCGGTGAGCACCTCGTCCACGCAGTCGTCCAGCCGATCGTTGACCACCTCGAGGTCGAACGCGGTGGCGCCGGCGATCTCCTCGCGGGCGACCTCCAGACGCCAGCCGATCACCTCGTCGTCCTCGGTACCGCGGCCCCGCAGCCGTCGCTCGAGCTCCTCCATGCTCGGTGGGTGGAGGAAGATCAGCAGCGCGTCGGGGTCGGCGGCCTTCACCTGCAGGGCGCCCTGGACCTCGATGTCGAGGAGGACGACGCCACCGCCCCGCACGGCGTCCGCGGCCGGATCGCGCGGCGTGCCGTAGAGGTTGCCCGCGTACTCGGCCCACTCCAGCAGCCGACCGTCGTCCACCATGCGCCGGAACGTCGCGACGTCGACGAAGTGGTAGTCCACCCCGTCGACCTCCCCCGGACGTGGGGCCCGAGTCGTGGCCGACACCGACCGGACAGCGTCGGGCAGGCGGCGACGGAGCTCGGCGTGGACGGTCCCCTTGCCCACCCCCGACGGGCCAGCGACCACCACCAGGAGGCCGGTGTGGTCGTCGGTCACCTGCGATCCTCGAAGGTGGCCAGGAGCGCCTCGCGTTGCCGGGGGCCGAGACCGCGCAGCCGCCGGGACGGGGCGATGTCGAGCTCCTCCATCAGCCGGCGGGCCTTGACCGGCCCGAAGGCGGGCATCGCCTCGAGCACGTCGGCGACCTTCATCTTCGCCAGCGCCTCGGCCGAGCGCGACCGATCGATGACGTCGCGCAGCGAGACCTCACCGGCCTTGAGCATCTGCTTGAGCTCCGCCCGGATGCGGCGGGCTTCGGCCGCCTTCGCGAGCGCAGCACGTCGCTGTTCCGGGTCGAGCTCGGGCAGGGCCATCGACGGGACGCTTTCGGCGCGGGACGTGCGGAGGCCAGAACCCTAGTCGCCGCGACCGCCCGGTAGCGTCCGATCCCCATCCCGTCAGGAGCCGGTCGTGACGTTCGACGCCCATCTGGTCCTCGGCGTGGACCTCGATGCCGTCTGCGCCGACTACGAGAGCGCCTTCCGCGCCTCCGTGGCCCGTCGGACCGGCCGCGACCCCGCCGAGCTGCGACCCCAGACCGTGATGGACGCCTACTCCGAGTGGGGCATGAGCTTCCCCGAGTTCGAGGATGCCCACCGCCGCGCCGTCCTCGAGGACCGCATCTTCCGCGAGATGGAGCCCCTGCCCGGCGTGTCCGAGGCGCTGTGGCAGCTGTCGGACGAGGGGGTCTGGATCCGCATCATCACCCACCGTCTGATCTTCAACGGGGCGCATGAGGTCAGCGCGGCGGACACCGCCTGGTGGCTCGACCACCACCGCATCCCGTACCGGGACCTGTGCTTCATCGGCGACAAACCCGACGTCGGCGCCGACGTCTACATCGACGACTCGCCCCGCAACATCGCCGGGCTGCGCGCCGCCGGACGGACCGCGATCGTGTTCGACCAGCCCTACAACCGCGACCTCGCCGGCCCCCGGGTCGGCTCGTGGTCCGAGATCACCGCGTTCGTGCTCGGCCTGCTCGAGGGCCGCCGCGCCCAGCTCCCCCTGCCGTTGGAGGACCGCCCGTGACCGTCCCGGCCGACCCCGCCCTCGTCGACCTCCTCGTGCGTGCGGACGTGCTCAGCTTCGGGGACTTCGTCACCAAGTCGGGCCGGCCGACGCCCTACTTCGCCAACTTCGGCAACGTGCGCACCGGAGCGCACATCGCGGAGCTCGGTCGCCTCTACGCCGATCGGATCGTGGCGGTCTTCGGCGACGGCGTCGACGTGGTCTTCGGCCCCGCGTACAAGGGCATCCCGTTGGCGGTCACGACCGCCGCCGCCCTGGCCGAGCACCACGGGCGGGACGTGGGGTTCGCCTTCGACCGCAAGGAGGTCAAGGACCACGGCGAGGGTGGAGCGCTCGTCGGTCACCAGCTGCGCGACGGGGACCGCGTGGTGATCGTCGAGGACGTCACCACCGCCGGGACCTCCGTGCGCGAGACCATCCCGAAGCTGCGGGCCGTCGCGGACGTCGCGGTCGTCGGTCTGGTGATCGGGCTCGATCGCCAGGAGCGGGGCCCGTCCGGCGACGCCTCGGCGCTCGACGGGCTGGCCGCCGAGTTCGGGCTGACCGGGACCTCGCTGGCGACCATCGAACAGGTCGTCGACCTGCTGGTCGACCGCGAGGTGGACGGCCGCGTCGTGCTGACCGCCGCACACGCCGACCGGATCGGGCGACACCTCGCCGAGCACGGCCCCCGCTGACACCGACCGACCCTGCGCCGGCCGCAACCGGTAGCACCGGCACGCCCCCACGCGCGTCCGTGCAACCGGTGGCGACAGCACGCCTCCGCACGCGTCCGTGCAACCGGTAGCAAGCGCCCAACCTGCCGCGTGTCCCTGCAACCGGTAGCACCGGCACGCCCCCACGCGCGTCCGTGCAACCGGTAGCCGACTACGGTCCGGTCACGTCGGCGACGGAGGACCGGTGGTGGAGGCGCAGGAGCTGTACGCACAGGTCGACGAGCACCTCGAAGGGCTGTTCGGGCCACCGGATGCGGATCTCGAGGCCGCGTCCCGGCGGGCCGTCGACGCCGGTCTGCCGAGCATCAGCGTGTCCCCTGCGATCGGCCGGTTCCTGCAGGTCGTCGCGTTGTCGTGCGGTGCACGGCGCATCCTCGAGGTGGGGACGCTCGCCGGGTACAGCACCATCTGGCTCGCACGTGCCCTCCCGGCCGACGGCGAGCTCGTGACGCTGGAGTACGACCCGACCCACGCCGAGGTGGCACGCCAGAACCTCGCCGCCGCCGGGCTGGCCGAGCAGGTCGAGGTCCGGGTCGGTGCCGCGATCGACACGCTGCGCGAACTCACCGAGGAGGGTGGCGAGCCGTTCGACCTGGTCTTCATCGATGCCGACAAGGCCCCGTACGCCGAGTACCTGGAAGCCTCGCTCCAGCTGGCGCACCCCGGCACCGTCATCGTCGCCGACAACGTGGTGCGTCAGGGCGCCGTCGCCCTCGGCTCGTCCGACGATCCATCCGTGACCGGCGTCCAACGCTTCGCCGAGCTGGCCGCGAGCGACCCCCGCGTCACCGCGTCCTTCGTCCAGACCGTCGGCGCCAAGGGCCACGACGGGCTGGCGGTCCTCGTCGTCCGGTGACCTGAACCAGCCTGCCGGTTGCTGGGCTCCAGCCCAGAAGTCGGTGCACCGACCCGCGCGCACCGTTGCCTTCCGACCGTTTCCTGGGCATCAGCCCAGGAAACGGTCGGGACGCCGAGGTCAGGGGGTGGGGAGCTCGGCCGCGATGGCCCTCGCGGCAGCGACGGGATCGTCGGCCCGGGTGATGGGGCGTCCGATCACGAGGAGGTCGGCGCCGTCAGCGACCGCACCGGCTGGGGTGGCGACCCGGGCCTGATCGTCCGCCGACGCACCGACGGGCCGCACCCCCGGGGTGACGAGCCGCACGTCCGGACCGACCGCAGCGCGGACGGCGCGCAGGTCGGGGGGCGCGCAGACGAGGCCCGGGGCACCCGCCTCGACCGCCACGCGGGCGAGGTTCGGGACCTGCTCGGCGGCACCGGGCTGGCCCACGGCCGCGAGGTCGTCCTCGCGCATCGAGGTCAGCACCGTCACCGCCAGCACCTCGCCCTGGCCGCCAAGACCGCGGACGGCACCCTCGATCATGGCGGGCCCACCGGACGCGTGGACGGTCAGCAGCCCCACGCCGAGGTCCGCCACCCGGGCGGCGGCGCGTTCGACCGTCGTCGGGATGTCGTGGAGCTTGAGGTCGAGGAACACCGGTGCGTGATCGGCGACCGCACGGACCGCATCGGGTCCGTGCGCGGCGAACAGTTCGAGGCCGACCTTGAGCCAGCCGACCTCGCCGGCGAGCGCCGCAGCCAGATCCGAAGCCTCCTCCAGGGTCGGCACGTCGAGGGCGACCACGATCCGCTCCCCCGGGCCCCCTGCCGCCGGGCCGCTCACCACGCCACCATCTGGCCACGGAGCTCGGACAGCGACGCGATCCCGCGTTGCGCGAGCCACCGGCGCAGTTCGCCGGTCACGGTGTGGTGCACGAAGGGGTCGACGAACGTGGCCGTCCCGATCTGCACGGCGGACGCGCCGGCTCGGACGAACTCGACGACGTCGGTGGCCGTCCGCGCTCCCCCGCAGCCAACGATGGGGACGGTCGGCATCGCGGTGTGGACCTGGTGCACGTTGCGCAGTGCCACCGGTTTGATCGCCGGACCGGACAGGCCGCCGTAGGTGTTGGACAGCTCGGGCCGGCCGGACTCGGCGTCGATCGCCATCCCGAGGAGGGTGTTGATCAGCGTCAGGCCGTCGGCGCCGGCGTCCACCACCGCGGCCGCGATCGCCACGATGTCGGTCACGTCGGAGGTCAGCTTGGCCAGGACCGGCACGTCGGCCTCGCGCTTGACGGCCTGCACGACCTCGGCCGCCTGCCGCGGATCGGTGGCGAAGACCAGGCCCCGGTGCTCGACGTTCGGGCACGACAGGTTGACCTCGATGGCAACCACGCCACCGGCCCGGCGCAACTTGCGCGTCACGTCGCGGAACTCCTCGACGCTCTTGCCGGCCACCGACACCACGGTCGGCACGCCGCGCGACTGCAGGTAGGGCAGGTCACGAGCGAGCCACGCGTCGATGCCGGGGTTCTGCAGACCGATGGCGTTGAGCATCCCGGATGCCGTCTCGGCCATCCTCGGCGTCGGCAGCCCCTCGCGGGGCTCGAGCGTCACCGACTTGACCACCACGGCGCCGAGCTCGGTGATGTCGTAGAACCGATCGATCTCGGCACCCGACGCGAAACAGCCCGATGCCGACAGCACCGGCGAGGCGAGCTGCAGCCGGCCGACGTCCACCGCGAGGTCGACCTCGGCCTCCGGGATGGCGCCCTCGACGACGACCTCCGCCGCCGCGACCGGATCGACCTTCCTGACATCGGAACTCATACCGATCCTTCCGAGACCGCTCGCAGCCCCTCAGAAGCCCACAAGGGGCCGCTCGATGGCACCCCGAGCACGAGGTGACAACCGCCGCTCATACATCCCCCCACAGGTCGGCGTCGGTCAGGCGCTCCTCGGGCTCGTCCTCTTCGGGCTCCTCGTCGAGGACGGCCGGGCCGCTGGCGAACCGGCTCTCGTCCCAGGCGACCTTGGCGCCGTTGAAGACCGGTCCGTCGATGCAGGACCGCTTCATCCGGACCGCGTCGTCCTTGCCGCGGATCGGCAGGACGCAGGTGAAGCACACCCCGACGCCGCACGCCATGCGCTCCTCGACGGCGACCTGGACGGGCAGCTCGAGCTCGACGCAACGTTCGCTGACGGCGCGCAACATGGGGTTCGGGCCGCAGGCGTAGACCACGCCCGTCCCGCACCGGGTCACGACCTCCTCGAGGACGTCGGTCACCCGGCCACGTTCGCCGTACGAGCCGTCCTCGGTGGTGAAGGTGACCGAGGCCGACGCGCGCTTGGCCTCGATGACGTCGAGCAGGCGGTCCTTGCTGGCTGCGCCGACGATGAGGTCGACCCGGAGTCCCTCGCGCACGAGCCGGTCCGCGAGGAAGAACAGCGGCGCGGTGCCGTAGCCACCACCGACGAGCAGGCACGACACCTTGCGCTTGGGCAGCGGGAAGGAGCTGCCGAGCGGACCGACGACGTCGAGCACGTCGTGCGACTCGACGTCGGTGAGCCACTCGGTGCCGGGACCGTGCGCGTCGAACACCACGTCGACCGTCCCCGCGAACGGTCCCTGCTTGGACACCCGAGCGATCGAGAACGGCCGGCGGAGCAGCGAGCCGCCGGCATCCACGGCGATGTCGACGAACTGGCCAGGTTCGGCACGTTCGGCGATCTCCGGGGCCGAGATGGACAGCAGCCAGTAGGCACCCTGGCGGCGTCGGGCCAGCACCTCGCAGGTGGCCTTCACGGGCGCACCCGGGTCGCTGCGCCCGAGGACCTGTCCGGCTCTGAGCTTGCTCATCCTCGCACCTCCGCGAACGCGGCCTGGTGCTCCTGCAGCGACCGGACCTGGAGCGGTCCGCGACGGACCGCCTCGACGCCCTGGATCGCCGCCAGGATCCCGGCCAGCGTGGTGATGCACGGTACGCCGGAGGTGACCGCGGCCTGGCGGATCTCGTAGCCGTCGCCGCGGGCACCCGACCCGAACGGGGTGTTGAGCACCAGCCCGACGGCGCCGGACTCGATGAGCTCGATGATGCTGCGGTCCCCGTGGGAGACCTTGCCGACGACCGCGGCTTCGATGCCCGCACGCTCGAGCAGGTCGGCGGTCCCCTCGGTGGCGACCAGCTCGAAGCCGAGGTCGACCAGGCGCTTGGCGGGGAACACGATGGCGCGCTTGTCGCGGTTGGCGACCGAGACGAACACGCGTCCCTCCGTCGGCAGGATCATCGATCCGGTCCCGGCCTGCGACTTGGCGAACGCGGCACCGAAGTCCCGGTCGATCCCCATGACCTCACCGGTGGACCGCATCTCGGGGCCCAGGAGCGCGTCGACGCCCGGGAACCGGTCGAAGGGCAGGACCGCCTCCTTGACCGCGATGTGCGCCGGTCGTGGACCGTCGACCGCGTCCAGCTTCGGCAGGAGGCCCGCGCCCTTCAGCTCGGCGATGGTGGCCCCCGCCATGACGCGGGCGGCGACCTTCGCGAGCGCGACTCCGGTCGCCTTCGAGGTGAACGGGACGGTGCGCGACGCCCGAGGGTTGGCCTCGATGCAGAAGATCTGGTCGTCCTTGAGCGCGAACTGGACGTTGAGCAGTCCGCGGACCTCCAGGCCGCGGGCGATCCCGTCGGTCACCCGCCCGATCTCGGCGATCTGTCCCCGGGACAGGGTCAGGGGCGGCAGCGTGCAGGCGGAGTCCCCCGAGTGGACCCCCGCCTCCTCGATGTGTTCGAGGACGCCACCGACGAAGGTCTCGTGCCCGTCGAAGACCGCGTCGACGTCGACCTCGATGGCGCCGTCGAGGAACCGGTCCACCAGGATCGGCTGATCGGGGGCGGCGCTGACCGCTTCGGCGAGGTAACGCTCGAGCCCGACCTGGTCGTCGACGATCCGCATGGCACGACCGCCGAGCACGTACGACGGACGGACGAGCACCGGGTACCCGATGCGGGTGGCGGTGTCGGCAGCCTCGTCGGCGGACCGGGCGATCCCCCCGGGCGGCATGGCGACGCCGAGCTCGTCCATCAGCGCGCCGAAACGGCCCCGGTCCTCGGCGGCGTCGATGGCATCCGGTGACGTCCCCCAGATCGGCACGCCGGCGTTCTCGAGGGCGTGGGCGAGCTTGAGGGGGGTCTGACCACCCATCTGCACCAACACACCGACGGGCCGCTCGCGGCGACACACCTCGAGGACGTCCTCGAGCGTCAGCGGTTCGAAGTACAACCGGTCGGCGGTGTCGTAGTCGGTGGACACCGTCTCGGGGTTGCAGTTGATCATGATGGTCTCGTACCCGGCGTCCTTCAGGGCGAAGACCGCGTGCACGCAGCAGTAGTCGAACTCGACCCCCTGCCCGATGCGGTTCGGGCCGGAGCCGAGGACGATGACCTTCTCGCGGTCCGAGGGTTCGACCTCGTCCTCGTCCTCGTAGGTCGAGTAGTGGTAGGGGGTGAACGCCTCGAACTCGGCCGCACAGGTGTCGACGGTCTTGAACACCGGGTGGAGCCCCAGTTCGGACCGGCGGGTGCGGACCGCCGTCTCGGTCGTGCGCAGCACCTCGGCGAGGTGAGCGTCGGAGAACCCGTCGGCCTTGGCCGCGCGCAGCACCTCGTCGGGGACGGTCTCGAGGTGCTCGTAGCTGCGCAGCTCACGACGTCGTTCGACCAGCTGCAGCATCTGGTCGGTGAACCACGGGTCGAAGCTGGTCAGCTCGCTGACCCGGTCGGTGCCCCACCCGCGGGTGAGCGCCTCGGCGACGGCGCGGATGCGCGTGGCGGTGGGGCGGGTGAGCTTCTCGGTCAGCGCGGCCTCGTCGAGGTCGAGCGGCTGACCGCAGCCGAAGCCGAGCGTGCCGTCCTCGAGGCTGCGCAGCGCCTTGTTGAACGCCTCCTTGAAGGTGCGGCCCATGGCCATCACTTCACCGACCGACTTCATCTTGGTAGTCAGGGTGTCGTCGGTCGCGGCGAACTTCTCGAAGGCGAACCGTGGGACCTTGACGACCACGTAGTCGATCGACGGCTCGAAGGCAGCCTTCGTCTCGCGCGTGATGTCGTTGGCGATCTCGTCGAGGGTGTAGCCGATCGCCAGCTTGGCGGCGATCTTGGCGATGGGGAACCCGGTGGCCTTGGACGCCAGCGCGGAGGAGCGGGACACCCGTGGGTTCATCTCGATGACCAGCTGGCGACCGGTCGCCGGATCGACGGCGAACTGCACGTTCGAGCCGCCGGTCTCCACCCCGATACGGCGCAGGACGGCGAACGCGGCGTCGCGCATGCGCTGGTACTCGGGGTCCGAGAGGGTCATCGCCGGTGCGATGGTGATCGAGTCCCCGGTGTGGACACCCATGGCGTCGAGGTTCTCGATCGAGCAGATGATCACGCAGTTGTCGGCGCGGTCGCGCATGACCTCGAGCTCGTACTCCTTCCAGCCGAGCACCGATTCCTCGACCAGCACCTCGTGGACCGGCGACTCGTACAGGCCCTGCCGGATCATGGTGCGCAGCTGGTCCTCGTCGTAGGCGATCCCACCACCCTTGCCGCCGAGGGTGAACGAGGGCCGCAGCACCACCGGGTAGCCGTACTCGGCCGCCGCCTCGAAGGCCTGGGACTCCTCCTTGGCGTAGGTCGACCGGGGGGATTCGAGTCCGATCTCGTCCATGGCCTCCTTGAACCGCTGACGGTCCTCGGCGGTCTGGATGGCCTCGAGGTCCGCGCCGAGGACCTCGACGTCGAACTCCTCGAGGACGCCCGCGGCCGTCAGCTCGACGGCGAGGTTGAGCGCGGTCTGACCGCCGAGGGTGGCGAGCAGCGCGTCCGGCCGCTCCTTCTCGATCACCGCGCGGACGGCGGGGACCGTCAGCGGTTCGACGTAGGTGGCGTCCGCGAACGCGGGGTCGGTCATGATGGTGGCAGGGTTGGAGTTGACGAGGACGACCCGCAGGCCCTCCTCGCGCAGCACCTTGCACGCCTGCGTGCCGGAGTAGTCGAACTCGGAGGCCTGGCCGATGACGATCGGGCCCGAGCCGAGGACCAGGACGGAGGTGAGGTCGTCGCGACGTGGCATCAGTTGGCTCCCCGGATCAGCTGCGCGAACCGTTCGAACAGGTAGCGCGCGTCGCTCGGTCCCGGCGCTGCCTCCGGGTGGTACTGGACGCTGAAGGCACGCACGTCGTGCGCCGTGAGCCCCTCGACCACGTCGTCGTTGAGGTTGACGTGGCTGACCTCGACCGTCCCGAGACCCGCGGTCTCGAAGGTGTACTCGTCGGTCTGCTCGCCGAGCGAGGACGCCTGGACCGCGAACCCGTGGTTGTGCGAGGTGATCTCGACCAGGCCGTCGGAGCGCCGCAGCACCGGCTGGTTCACCCCGCGGTGGCCGAAGGTGAGCTTGTAGGTGTCGGCGCCGAAGGCGTGACCGAGCAGCTGCGATCCGAGGCAGATACCGAACACCGGCACCTGGCCGAGGAGCCCCGCCGTGGTCGCGATGCCCTGGGTGACCGCCGACGGGTCACCGGGGCCGTTGGAGAGGAACACGCCGTCGGGTTCGAGCGCCAGCACGTCGTCCGGCGTCGCGGAGGCCGGCAGGACGTGCACCTCGGCGCCGTGCTCGGCCAGCCCGCGGACGATCGAGCGCTTCATCCCGAAGTCGAGCGCGACCACCCGGTGGACGGTCTCGCCCGCCGCCGGGACGACGTAGGACTCGCTGGTGGTGGCCTCCGAGGCGAGATCGGCACCGACCATGGAGGGCGACGCCAGCGCCCGTTCGACCAGCGCGTCGACGTCGAGGATCTCGGTCGACAGGGCCGCGCGCATGGCGCCTCGATCACGCAGGTGACGGGTCAGCCGGCGGGTGTCGACCCCCTCGATGCCGACGACGTCCGCGTCGCGGAGCGCATCGGTGAGCGACCCCTGCGACCGCCACGAGGAGGGTCGCCTCGCGGCCTCGCGGACCACGAAGCCGGCGACCTGGATGGCGTCGGACTCCATGTCGTCCGGGTTCATCCCGTAGTTGCCGACGTGAGGCGCGGTCATGGCGACGATCTGGCGGCGGTAGGAGGGGTCGGACAGGACCTCCTGGTAGCCCGCCATACCGGTGTTGAACACCGCCTCGCCGGTCACGGTGCCGGTCGCGCCGAAGCCACGACCGCGCAGGTGGGTGCCGTCCTCGAGGACGAGGAGCGCGTCCTTGCTCATGCGATCTCCATCGGGGCGCCCGCCGTCACGGCGCCGTCGCGCAGGGTGAAGCGGCCACGCAGCAGGGTGTGCACCGGTCGGCCGGTGAGGGTGCGGGCCACGAAGGGCGAGTTGCGGCTGCGGCTGTGCAGCGCCAACGGGTCGACCTGCCAGGTCGCCTCGGGGTCGAGGACGGTCAGGTGCGCGGCCGCGCCGACGGTGATGCCGACGCCGTGGTCACCGACGTCGCGCACCGACGCGGGGCCCGTGGTCATCCGTGCGATCGCCGTCAGCGGGTCGAGCAGGCCGGTGGCCACCAGTTCGGTGTGGACGACGGCGAACGCGGTCTCGAGCCCGAGCATCCCGCAGGGGGCGTGCTCCCACTCCTGGTCCTTCTTCTCGGGGCTGTGCGGCGCATGGTCGGTGGCCACCGCGTCGATGGTCCCGTCGATCAGCCCGGTGCGCAGTGCCTCGACGTCGGCGCGGGTGCGCAGGGGCGGGTTGACCTTGTAGACCGGGTCGTAGGAGCGGATCTGCTCGTCCTCGAGCACGAGGTGGTGCGGGGTCACCTCGGCGGTGACCCGCACCCCACGGGCCTTGGCGGCACGGATCAGTTCGACCGAGCCGGCGGTGGACACGTGCGGCACGTGGAGGCGGGCGCCGACGCCCTCGGCCAGGATCAGGTCGCGGGCGATCATCACCTCCTCGGCCTCGTGCGGCCAGCCGGGGAGTCCGAGGACCGAGGACACCGCGCCCTCGTTCATCTGGGCGTCCTCGGTCAGGTCCGGGTCCTGCGCGTGGTTGCAGATCACCGCGTCGATGTGCGTGGCGTACTGCAGCGCCCGCCGCATCACGAGGCTGTCGCCCACCGGCAGGCCGTCGTCGGAGAAGCAGTCGACGCGGGCGGCGGACCGGTGCAGCTCGAGCTGCTCGGTGAGCTCGCTGCCCTTCATGCCCTTGGTGATCGAACCGACCGGGAACACGTCGGCGAGGCCCACCTCGCGGCCCCGGCGCCAGACCAGCTCGGCGACGGCGGCCGAGTCGGTGACCGGGTCGGTGTTGGCCATCGGGCACACCGCGGTGAACCCGCCGGCAGCCGCAGCGGCCGTCCCGGTCCCGACGTCCTCGGCGTCCTCGAAGCCGGGTTCGCGGAGGTGCACGTGGAGGTCGACGAAGCCGGGCGTGACCCAGCTGCCGGCGACATCGAGCGTCTCGGCGCCGGTGGTGTCGACGTCGGTGCCGACCTCGACGATGATGCCGTCACGGACCACGACGTCCAGGCGGGCGTCGGTCCCGGAGGCGGGGTCGAGGACCCGGCCACCGCGGAGCGCGATGGTCGTCACGAGGAGGCTCCTTCGCTCCGGCCGGCCAGCAGCAGGTAGAGGCAGGCCATCCGCACGGCGATGCCGTTGGTGACCTGCTCGGTGATGACGGCCTGGTCGGCGTCGGCGACGTCGGCGCTGATCTCGACCCCGCGGTTCATCGGGCCGGGGTGCAGGACGATGGCGTCGGGCTTGAGGAGCGTCAGCCGCCTGGCGTCGAGGCCCCACTCGGCCGCGTACTCGCGCGTCGTCGGGAAGAAGGCGCGGTGCATGCGTTCGCGCTGGACCCGGAGGAGTTCGACGGCGTCGACCTCGGGCAGGACCGCGTCGAGGTCGCGGGCGACGTGCACGCCCCAGTCCGCGACCGACGGTGGCAGCAACGTCGGAGGAGCCACGAGGGTGACCTCCATCCCCGACAGCTTGGCCGCCTGGATGAGGCTGCGGGCGACCCGACTGTGGAGGACGTCGCCGACCACGGCGAGGTGGCGACCATCCAGGGAGCCGAGGTGCTGACGCATCGTGAACACGTCGAGCAGCGCCTGGGTCGGGTGTTGGTGCCACCCGTCGCCGGCGTTGAGGACGGGCACGTCGAGGTAGCTGGCGAGCTGCACCGGCGCGCCGGAGGAGCCGCTGCGGATCACCACCGCGTCGACCCCCATGGCCGCCAGGGTCAGGGCGGTGTCCTTGAACGATTCGCCCTTGCTGACCGAGCTGCCCTTGCCGGAGAAGTTGATGACCTCGGCCGACAGCCGCTTGGCCGCGATGTCGAAGCTGATGCGGGTGCGGGTCGAGTCCTCGAGGAAGAAGTTGCACACGACCATGCCGCGCAGGGTCGGTGCCGACTTCACGCGGCGTTCGGCGATCGGCAGCAGCTGCTGGGCGGTGTCGAGCAGGTTGGTGAGCTGGTCGCGGTCGAGGTCCTCGATCGAGATCAGGTGGCGCAGCGGCGCGCCGGTGGACGCCGGCACGGTCGTGGTCGCGACGTCGGTCATCAGGCGGCCCCTTCGGTCACGACGGCGTCCTCACCATCGACCTCGGTGAGACGGACGCGGATGTGCTGGCCGTAGGCGGTCGGCAGGTTCTTGCCCACGTGGTCGGCCCGGATCGGCAGCTCGCGGTGGCCCCGGTCGACGAGGACGACGAGGCGGACCGCTTCGGGACGGCCGAGCTCGAGGACGGCGTCGAGGGCGGCACGGATGGTGCGGCCGGTGTGCAGCACGTCGTCGACGAGCACGACGGTCCGGCCGTCCACCGAGACGGGAACGCTGGTCTCGCCGAGGGGGAGCGGCCCACGATGGCCGAGGTCGTCGCGGTACAGGGTCACGTCGAGCTTGCCGACGGGGACCTGCTCACCCTCGATCTCGGCGATCAACGCCGCGAGGCGCTCGGCGAGCGGCACGCCACGGGTCTGGATGCCGAGCAGGACGAGGCGTTCGGCACCGACCTCACGTTCGACCAGCTCGTGGGCGAGACGGCGCAGGACCCGGGCGACGTCAGCGGCGTCGAGGAGGTTCGTCACGCGGCACCCGCTCCCCCGTGGCTCCCGGGGGGAGCGACGGCTCGGCCGGAGGCCGGGGCGGTGTCTGGAGGCAGGACGAGACGTTGCACGTGTTGCTCCTTCCCGGCCTCACAGGACCGGTCGTTAAAGGAGGCCGGCGGGGTCACCGCCGGGGCGTCCGGGTGCTGTCGGAGGCCGTCGGCGACCGTAGCAGCAGCGGCCGCTCAGGTTCGAACGTCGGGCGCGCCCGCCCTACGCTGCGGCGGGAGCCGACGAGACCGACGAGGGCGCAGGGTGGTGCATTCGGCGTTCCTCGTGGCCATCCTCGTGCTGGTCGTCCTCACCGTCATCGCCGCCGCCCTGGCGACCCTGGGCGAGCGGTGGGCGCAGACCCGGGGACTGGCGCTCGCTCGCCGGCGGCTGGCGGATCAGCTCGGCACCGACGCGGTGACCCTGGATGCGCCCGACCGTCCGCTCCTGATCGCGCTGCTCCGCGGGACACGGGTCGACCTCCGGGCCGACGACCTCCCCGTCGGCGACGGGGCGATGCTCCGGTCGCTCGAGGCGACCATCCACGACGTCCGCGCCGAGGTCCGGGGCCGGGTCGTGACCACCGGGCTCGGCACCTTCGTGGCACGCATCGAGGAACGCGAGCTGGGCGCGCTCGTGCGGCTGCCCGGCGTGGTCTCCCGCCTCGAGCTCGGACCGACGGGCCTGCGGGTCTGGACCGTGCTCGGGATCGCCGTCGAAGCCGACGTCCTGGTCCACGACGGCGCGCTGCGCGTCATCCCCGACCCGGGCCAGGTCGCCACGCTGCTCCAGCTGCCGGGCGTCGGGGCGTTCCGCCGGGCCGTCGAGGGAGCCGGGCTGCGACTCGAGCTGCCACCGTTGCCGTTCGACGCGATCGTCGAGACGCTGACCTTCCGTACCGGCGAGGTCCTGGCGACCGGTCGGCTGGCCCCGCAGCGCCTGCCGCTGCGGTGAGGTCGCTGGAGCGTCAGGCGAAGCGGATCGCGGCCAGCGCCAGACCCGCGAGCGTCAGCAGCACCCCGGTCAGGCTGAAGAACAAGGTGCGGGTCTGTTGGTTCAGCTCGGACCGGAGGCCACCGAGCTCACGGTGCAGGCTCGCCTCGAAGCGGGACGTGAGACGGGCCTCGAGCGCATCGAGGTCGCGTCGGGTGGCGACATCGGCCCACCCCACCGGAGGCAAGAGTCCCATCAGCGTCGTCGTCACATCGGGGCCGAGCACCTCGTCGAGCCGCGAGTGCAGCTCGTGCCGTGCTCGCTCGTCGACCGCCATCGTGCCTCATCTCCCCCGGGTGCGCTCGGTCCAGGCTGCCAGGTGATCGGCGACCGGTCGAGGTCCGTCACCACCGGGCTGTGGACGGTGACCGCCGATCGGCAGGGTCAGGGGCGGCAGCGGCGGAGGTAGGCCTCCTCGTCCCAGCGGTCCAGCCACCGGTCCGCCGCCGCTCGTCCGTCGGCGACCAGCTCGGTCCGCTGCGCCCGCGTGAGGTCGAACTCGAGCGCGCCCACGTCCGCGGTGTCCACGAAGACGGTCCGCTCCACGATGCACGGGTCCTCGAGGACCTGGTGGTCGCCCGCGACCACCGCGGTCGTGACCACGGCGCGGAGGTAGCCGATGGGCCCGCTCACCCGGGCGACGGGTGACGGGGCGTCGGGCCGCGCCGACAGCTTGACGCCGATGGTCGGCCAGCGCGGTCGCCGACCGTCGGTGCGGTCGAAGACGTCGACCGGGTAGTTCGAGGTGAGGCCGCCGTCGACCAGCACCGCCTCGCGGCCCCGAGCGCCGACGCGGACGGGCGCGTCCGCGGCCAGGTGCAGCCGGACGGGTTCGAACACGACCGGGATCGCGGCCGACGCGGCCACGGCATCGACGACCCGGAACCGGGCCGGATCGATCCCGTAGTCGGGCAGTTCCCACGGCAGCAGCACCCGCCGGCCACGGCTGACGTCGGAGACGGCGAGGACGAGACGGCTGCTCGACGCGCGCCCGCCGGCGGCGGCCAGCGGCGAGCCGCCCGTGTCGGGGTCGTCCAGGGCGAGGTCACCGAAGGTCTCGACCCCGAGATCGGCGAGCTGCTCGGCCAGCCACGCCTTCAGCGGTCGGTGGTCGCGCTGGCCCCGTCCGAGCACGGCAGCGAGCCCGCGCCCCGGCGGTCCGAGCCACCGCAGCCGGGTCTCGGGCACCAGCTCGGCGAGTGCGGTGTCCGTGGCCAGGCGTGCCAGCCGGTCCCCCGGCAGCCCGGCGGCAACCAGCGCCGCGACGATCGCCCCCGCGGACGTGCCGGCCACCCGTTGCACCTCGACCCCCCGGTCGAGCAGACCCGCGACGGCACCGGCGAGCGCGACGCCCTTCGCACCACCGCCCTCGAGCACCACGTCCGCACGCACGCCGCGTCACCTCCCGTCGATCAACCCTGACGCTAGAGGGCGGCTGCGACGTCGGTGGTGGGCGAGCGTGGCTCCGCGGTCACCGCCCGTTCAGAAGAGCTGCTGCTGGGCACCGCCGCCGGGCTGGTCCTCCCCCGGGTCCTCGCCCTCGTCCGTGACGTCGACCTCGTCCGTGGGGTCGAGGTCCGGCTCGGCATCGAGCTCGCCGATCAGGTCGACCGCGTCCCCCTCGTCGTCGGGAGGCGGCAGCACCGCGTCGGTGACGACGGCAGCCTGCGGTTCGAACGGCGGGGCCTCAGCCGCATCGGCGACGGCGGGCTCGATCGCGGGCGGGACCGCACCGTCAGGACCGGTCGCGCGTTCGGCCGCGAGGTGCTTGCGGATCGCCTCGAGGACGCCGTTGACGTAGCGCCCCGAGTCCTCGGTCGACAGGCGCTTGGCCAGCTCGATGACCTCGTTGATCACCACGGCCGGCGAGGTCACCTCGTGGGTGAGCTCGTAGGTGCCGAGCCGGAGCAGGTTCCGGTCGATCGCAGGCATCCGGGCGACCGTCCAGCGACGTGCGTACACCTGGATGAGCTCGTCGAGGTCACCGCGGTGATCGGCGACACCCTGGACGAGCGAGCGGGTGAAACCATCCAGCGCCAGGGCCTTGCGCCGCCGGGCCTCCTCGGCGACCAGGTGCGGTTCGGCGTCCGCCGTCGCATCCGCAGCATCCACCGCAGGTGCGAGGTCGGCGGCCTCGTCGGGGTCGAGGTCGTCGAGCATGGCCCAGGCACGCGGGTCGTCGACGATGGCGGCGAGCAACGCCGCCGGGTCGTCGCCCCGCACGTCCGCCTGGAACAGGATCTTCAGCGCCCGTTCGCGGGAACGTCGCGGATCGCGGGTGTCCACCCGGCGACGCCCCCGCCGCTCCTTGGCACCACGCGGCGACGCCCCCGTGTCGGGGGCGTCGGCGGACGGCTGAGGGTCGGCCATCAGGCGCGCGACATGTAGCTACCGCTGCGCGTGTCCACCTTGATCTTCTCGCCGATGTCGATGAACAGCGGCACCTGCACCTCGAGCCCGGTCTCGAGCGTCGCAGGCTTGGTCGCGCTGGTGGCGGTGTTGCCCGACACGCCCGGCTCGGTGTGGGTGACCTCGAGCTCGACCGACGCCGGCAGGTCGACGCCGACGATGCGACCGTCGAAGAACGACACCTGCACCGTGTCGCCCTCGCGCAGGTAGTTGACCGCGTCCCCCATGGCCGCCGACGAGGCGTGCTGCTGCTCGAAGCTCTCGGCATCCATGAGGACGAAATCGTCGCCCTCGCGGTACAGGAACTGCAGGTCGCGACGCTCGACGATGGCCTGCTCGACGTCGATGCCGGCGCGGAAGGTGTGGTCGATGACCTTCCCGGTCTCGACGTTCTTCAGCTTGGAGCGCACGAACGCCCCGCCCTTGCCGGGCTTGACGTGCTGGAAGTCGATGATCTGTTGCAGCTTGCCGTCGAGCAGCAGGGTCATGCCGGTCTTGAAGCTGTTGGTGGAGACCACGTCGGCGCCTGTGGGTCGGAGCGCGCCGCTAGGGGACGCGCAGGCTGCGGGGGGTGTCGGTCAGCACGCGCGGGGCACCGTCCGCGGTGACCACGATGGTGTCCTCGATGCGGACGCCGCCGATCCCGGGGAGGTAGACGCCCGGTTCGACGGTCAGCGCCGTGCCGGGCACGAGCGTAGCAGCTGACCCCCGGGCGACCGCCGGTGCCTCGTGGATCTCGAGGCCGACCCCGTGCCCGGTGCCGTGGACGAACGCGGCGCCGTACCCGGCCTCGTCGATGACCGCGCGAGCGGCGGCGTCGACGTCGCCGGCCGTCGCTCCGGCCACCGCCGCGGCGCGGCCGGCGGCCTGGGCTGCCTCCACCACCTCGTGGACCGCCACCAGCTCGCCCGTCGCTGCCCCGACCGCCACGGTCCGGGTGCAGTCGGCGTGGTAGCCGCCCACCGCAGCGCCGCAGTCGATGGTGACCAGATCGCCGGTGATGAGCGGGCGTCCGGTCGGCGCGTGGTGCGGGACGGCACCGTTCGGTCCACTCGCGACGATGGAGGGGAACGCGACCCCGTCCGCCCCGAGGTCGACGAACCGTCGCTCCAACCACACCGCCAGGTCACGCTCGGTCGCGCCGACCTCCAGCCGCTGCGCGAACAGCTCCTCGAGGGCCGTGGTGGTGACCCGGCACGCTCGTGCGAGCAGCGCCACCTCGTGGTCGTCCTTGACCACGCGCAGGGGCTCGACCAGGTCGCTGGTGGCCACGACCTCGACGTCGCGTTCGTCGGCCCTCGCCCGTAGCCGCTCGGCCGCCGACCAGCTCAGGTCGTCGGCCTCGACCCCGAGGTGCCGGTCGCCCGCCACCGCAGCGACGGTGACGATCGCGACGCCGCCGGGGTCACGGGATGCGACGACCTCGAGGTCCGGAGCCTCGTCGGCGGCACGTCCCGTGTACCGGTCGTCGGTGATGAGCCGGTCGCCGGTCGGGTCCCGGGCGACGAGCAGCTGCCCGTTCGAGCCGGTGAAACCGGTGAGGTAGGCCACGTTCGGGGGTGAGGTCACCAGCAGCAGGTCCAGCCCGAGGGCGTCGAGCGCCGGTCGTAGGCGGGCACGGCGGGCCGCGGTGTCCGGACGCATCGCGACCGCCTCGCTCACGTCGCGGCGGCACGCCGGTCGAGCAGCGCGAGCGCCGCTCGCACCGCCAGCGGGTAGCCGTCGATACCGAACCCGGCGATGATCCCGTCGGCGACCGCGCCGGTCACGGACGTGTGGCGGAACTCCTCGCGGGCGTGGATGTTCGACAGGTGCACCTCCACGATGGGCACGTCGAGCATCTCGAGCGCGTCGCGCAGCGCGAAGCTGTAGTGGGTCAGCGCCCCCGCGTTGATCACGACCGCGTCGGTCCCGTCGGTCCGGGCGAGGTGCAGGCGCCGGAGCAGGTCCGCCTCGCCCTCGTGTTGCTCGTCGTCGAGCTGCGCGCCGGCGCCGATCGCCTCGGCGCGGGCAGCGGCGACCACGTCGGCCAGCGTGGCATCCCCGTAGATGGTGGGGTCGCGGCTGCCGAGCTGGGAGAGGTTCGGCCCGTGCAACAGCAGGATGCGGGGCACACGAGCTCCTCGGACGACGTCGGGGCAACGCTAGCCCGCCGACCGCGCGCCGTACCGGACCGCCCCCTCCGTGGAGGCCGTGGACCGCCCAGGATCACTCGCTGCCGGGCGTCCCGAGGTAGCGGATGAAGGTCAGGACCTCCTCGAGGTCGAACGGCTTGGTGATGTAGTAGTCGGCGCCGGCGGTCCAGCCCTCCCAGACCTCCGCGTCGGTGGCCTTGGCGGTCAGCAGGACGACCGGGACGTTGGCGGTCAGCGGGTCGCAGCGCAGGTCACGCAGCAGGTCGAGACCATCGCGGCCCGGCATCATCACGTCGAGGATGAACAGGTCGGGCGGCGCCGAGCGAGCGGCCGCGTAGGCGCTGTCGCCGTCCTCGCACACCACCACGTCCAGGCCCTCGGCACGGAGGTTGAGCTCCAGCAGGTGACGGATGGTCGGCTCGTCATCTGCGATGAGGACCCGCCGGACGCGGTTGTAGGTGGCGCTGGTCACGATGACCCTCCAACGTGCGGTGAGGCCGAGACGACGTCGGCGGGGATCTGGCGGGACGGTGCCGGTGTGCGCCGCAGGGGCGAACGCACGATGTTCGGGGTGGGGGAACGCCCCGGGCGGTACGACGGACCTTCGGCCGCCACCTCGCCGCCGACGGCGACGGGTGGGCGGCAGGGGCGAGCGGGGATCAGCAGGGTGAAGCGCGCGCCGCCGGTGGGTGATCCGGTGACGGTCAGCCCGCCACCGAGCAGCTCGGCGAGCTGCCGGCACAGGTGCAGGCCGAGGCCCGTCCCACCGTTGCGTCGGGTCGAGGACTGGTCGAGCTGCACGAAGCGTTCGAAGATGCGCTCACGGTCCTCGTGCCGGATGCCCGGCCCGGCGTCGTCGACGGTGAAACGCACCTGGTCGCCCACGGTGCTGACCGCGAGGTCGATCGGCCCCTCCGGTGCGTACTTGCGGGCGTTGTCGATGAGGTTGAGCAGGATCCGGTGGACCTTGTCGCGGTCGGTGAGGAACGGGCTGACCTCCCCGGCGTGGAGGCGCAGGCGCTCACGGGCGTCGGGGGTCAGCTCGGCGACGACGGCGTCGAGCAGGTCGCCAGGTTCGACGTCGGCATCCTGCACGCGGACGGCCTGGTGCTCGGCCGCGGCGACGAGGAGCAGGTCCTCGATGAGGCTGCGCAGGCGTGCCCCCTGGGCGCTGCCGAGCGCCAGGATGTCGGACAGCTGCTCGGGGGTCATGCGGCTGTGGGCGCGCTGGACGGTCTGGACGGCACCGATCATGCTCGCCAGCGGGGTCCGCAGCTCGTGCGAGACCGCGGCGACGAACTCGCCCTTCTGCCGGTTGAGCTCCACCTGGTGGTCGAGGGCTTCCTGGACGTCCTCGTGCAGCTCGACGTTGGCCAGCACGGTGGCCGCGTGGGCGACGAAGGTGGCGAGCACGTCGACGCGGTGCGACGCCTGTTCGTCCGACGGCAGGTCGAGGAGGACCGCGAGCACCACCCGGACGTCCGGGTCGGCGGTGCCGGTGGCCCAGGCCAGGCTCGGCAGGTCCGGCAGGCCCGCGTCGAGCGCGTCGGCCGGGACGGCCGCCACGCCCTGCTCGCCGTCGCTGGTCGCCGTGAGCAACCGCGCGACCGCCAGTGACGGCAGATCCCGTGCCCCGTCGTCGTCGACCAGCACCCCGATCCAGGAACCATCGGGACGTTCGGTGAGGCAGACCGCCGCACCACCGGTGATGAGGGTCTTGCCCTCGGTGGCGATGGCGGCCAACGCCTCGTTGCGTGTGACGAGCCGGGCGAGGTTGCCGGAGGCGGTGTAGAGCCGCTCCAGACGGTTGCGTTCGGCCTGGGCGTGGCTCACCGACCGGGTGCTGACGACCAGGATGGCGAGCACCGGCGCGACCAGCACCGCGCCGAACGGCGTCTCGTGCAACAGCACCAGCGCGACGAGCCCGAGCGCGGCCGACAGCAGGAGGCTCAGCAGCAGCGCCGGTCCAACGCCGTTGACCATCTCGCGGAACGGGCGCTTCTCGGCGATGGAGAACAGCGCCGCCGTGGAGACCACGTCCCAGATGGCGCAGGCAGCCATCGCCGCCAGGCCCGCGGCCCACGCGAGGGGGTCGAGCGGGTCGACACGGCCGAGGAGCGCGAACGTGGCCGCGGCCGCGGTGTACCCACCGAGCATGCTCACCAGGTTGAAGACCAGCTTGAGGGGTGCCTGGCGGTACCGGACGGCGGGCACCACCTCGGCGCACAGCGTCGCGGCGACGAAGCCGAAGGGCCCGAGCGTGAACAGCCCGACGAGGATCGCGCCATCGGAGGGGGTGATCCAGCACCCGTGACGGCGATGCTCGAGGTAGATGCGTGGCAGCAGGTTGAGCCCCATCAGCACCACGGCGAACACGGCGATGCCGAGGACGCCAGGTGCGGCCACGGGGACGGGGTTGGCCGAGACGATCCACAGGCCGAGGAGCACGAGGAGCAGCTCGACCGCGATCAAGCCACCGATGCGCGCTCTCACGGTCGTGAACGTCCCGTCGTCGCCGGTGCGGCGCCCCAGGAGGCGAAGGGTTCGAGCTCGGCGTCGGCGGACCAGCCCACGCTCAACCAGCGAGCGCGCGCCCAGTCGGCCTCGAGCCAGCGGGCCCGGGAGAAGTTGGTGTCGAGCCAGCGGGCGCGGGCGAAGCTGGCCTCCAGCCAGCGGGCACGCTGCCACTCGGTCTCGAGCCAGCGGGCGCGGGCCCACTCGTCGTCGAGCCACCGGGCACGGGCCCACTCGTCGTCGAGCCAGCGGGCACGGGCCCAGTCCTCGTCGAGCCAGCGGGCGCGCTGCCACTCACCGTCGAGCCAGCGGGCACGCTGCCAGGCCTCACCGACGCCGGGGGCGTCGCGGTCCTGCCACGGCATCGCTTTCAGCGGGCCCTTCGGGCCCCTGAATGCGATCGGGTGCGTCTGGCGCCAGGAGGGGTCCGGCTCGGCGAGGTCCGCCGCCGCCAGGTCCACGGCCGTGCCGATCGCATCGCCGATCGTGGTCCCGGTCGAGGCCAGCGCGCCCTTGAGGTCGTCGGGGGTGGCGTACGGGCGCAGCTCGGCGAGCACGGCGACGCCGCCGGCCACCAGCGCCGTCGACATCGAGGTGCCGCTACCGCGCATGTAGCGGTCGTCGACGTGGGCCTCGGGGAAGTCCTCGTCGACGGCGGATCCGGGAGCGCGGAGGGAGACGGTGCTGACCCCCGGCGCGAGGACCTCGGGCTTGTCGTTACCGACGACCTTGCCGGAGCCCGACCAGTCCGGGACGGTGAGGGTCGACGAGGTCGCGTCGGTGGCACCGACGGTGATGACCCAGGGGTCGCGGCCAGGCGAGGTGACCGAACGCTCGCCCTCGTTGCCGGCGGCGGTGACGACGGTGATGCCGGACGCCCAGGCGGCTTCGACCGCGTGGGCGAGCGGGTCGGCCTGCGGGGCCCGGTTGGTCGGGACACCGAGGGACAGGCTGAGGATGCGGACGGCGTGCTCGTCCTGGTTGACGATCACCCAGCCGACGGCGTCGAGGACGCGCGACAGCGAGGTGACCCCGTCGCGGCCGGCGAGCTTGACCGAGACGATGTGGGCACCGGGGGCCACGCCGAAGCGCGGGCTGTCGGTGCCGTTGACGCGGCCGTCGCCGGCGATCAGCCCGGCCATGAAGGTGCCGTGCCCGTGGCGGTCGATGCCGTCACCGTCACCGCTGTAGTCGGGGCCCCGGATGACGCGGTCGCCGAGCTCGGGCACGTCGGCGACACCGGTGTCGAGCAGCGCGACCCCGACCCCGGAGCCCGAGGCGGGCGTCCAGTGCGGGGGCAGGTTCATGGCGGCCAGTTGGGCCTGGTCGGCGACGAGGTCCGGACCGGAGTCCACGAGGTCGGTGGCGGACAGTTCGAGGGGGTGGTCGAGGGTCACGAGGACGTCGCCGCGGGCACGGAGGGTGTCGACGGCGGTGGCATCGAGGGTGGCGGTGACGCCGCCGAGGTAGGCCAGCTCCGAGCGGACCGCACCACCGAGGCCGGTCACGGCACGTGCCGCCTCGGCGCTGTCCGAGGCGCGGACGATGACGTCGACCGGCTCCCCCGGCGCGGCCGACGCGGCGGCTCCGGACGTGGCGATCAGGCCTGCCAGCAGCAGGCCGACCAACCATGGTCGCTTGCACGTTCGCACGCAGCACCCTCCGTGACGCCGACGCCTCTCCGTAGTCATCGGTAACGCTGGGTGCCGGCTTGACGAAGATGGTCCGGGGGGTCACACCCGGTGCTGAACGGGCGCGGTCCCCTGGGGCATCCGGGCTAGTCCTGCACCCATCCACCGCCCCACGTGGCCACGGGCGCCCCTCCCGTCCCACGACGAACGCCTACCGTGCGCCGAGCGGACGGGTGCGCCGCCGGTGTCGAGGACGTGCCCGGGCGTTCGTCACCTCGGTGACGGACACGCGACCGGCGGTCCGCACGAGGAGGAGCGATCACGGTGCAGTACCTGGTCCTGTTGCACGACATCGAGTCCGAGGCCAGCCAGCCCGGCACCCCAGAGTGGGACGCCGACGTCCAGGCCTTCGACCGCTTCGGCGAGATCGCCGGCGAGGCCATCGTGGGCGGCGAGGCGCTGGCACCCACGGCGTACGTCATCCGGCACGGCCTCGACGGCCCCGTGGTGACCGAGGGGCCCTTCACCGAGGCCGCCGAGGTGCTCGGCGGGTTCTTCGTCTTCGAGGCCGACGACCTCGATCACGCCCTCGAGCTCGCGGCCGCCATCCCGACGGCCACGACCGGAACGCTCGAGGTCCGACCCCTCGTCGACGCCGTCTGGCAGCCCGAGGTCACGGCCCCCGCGGGAACCGACCGCTACCTCGCCGTCCTCCACGGCGCGCCAGGCGAAGAGGATCAGCCGGGTACCGACGCGTGGGACGCGGCCGTCGCCGAACACGACGCCTTCGGCCGTGCTCACGCGGACGTCCTCCTCGGTGGCGCGGTCCTCCATCCTCCGGAGACCGTCGTCGCGCTCAACCGGGCGATCGCGGTCGCCGGACGCGACGGCCCGGATGCCGGCCTGGCGGCGCTGGTCCCGCTGATGGACGACGCGAGGCTGCACCGCAGCCACCGCCTGCCGGCCGCCCGCGCGGAGCTGCTGCGCAGGGCGGGCCGCCACCGGGAGGCAGCGGACGCCTACACGCAGGCGCTGGCGGTCGCACCGGAAGGCGCCGAACGCCGCCACCTGGCACGCCGCGCCGCCGACCTCACCCACGGCGAGCCGATGTGGAGCGGATGAGCGCGGCCCCGACCCCACCCAGGCGCTCCACCTCCGTTGGCGATGGGCGCGACGCCGTGCGGCGTCAGCGCGCCGAGGCGGCGGTGAGGTCGTCGAGGACGGTGTCGAGGTCCGCCCGATCGGGGGTGATGACCGTGGGCATCGCGAGGCCCTCGAGGACGATCCAGCGCACGCCGTCGCGGGTGGCCTTCTTGTCGCGGGCGACCACGTCCCACACCGCCGAACGGTCCAGGAGCGGTCCGCGCGTCGGCAGGCCGAGACGGTCGAGGATCGCCTCGCCGCGGGTCACGACGTCGGGCGGGGTGAGGCCGAGCCGCTCGCCGAGACGCAGCGCCACGACGGTGCCGATCGCGACCGCCTCGCCGTGCAGGACCTCGCCGTAGCCGGTGAGGGTCTCGACCGCGTGGCCGTAGGTGTGGCCGAGGTTCAGGTGAGCGCGGACCCCGCCCTCGCGCTCGTCGGCGGCGACCACGGCGGCCTTCACCTGGGCCGACCGTACGACCAGCTCGTGCAGCAGTTCGCGGTCGCCGGCGAGGACCGCGTCCGGCTCGGTCTCGAGCAGGTCGAGGATGCCGGGATCGGCGATGAGCCCGTACTTGACGACCTCGCCGAGGCCCTCCGTGCGCACGCGTGGGCTGAGCGTCGTGAGGGTGTCGACCCCGCAGGCGACGGCGACCGGCTGGTGGAACGCGCCGACGAGGTTCTTGCCGGCGGCGAGGTTGATGCCGGTCTTGCCGCCGATGGCCGCGTCGACCTGGGCGAGCAGCGTGGTCGGCACCTGCAGCACGGCGACACCGCGGTTCCAGGTCGCGGCGAGGAACCCGGCGAGGTCCCCCACCACCCCCCCGCCGACGGCGACGACCAGGTCGCCGCGGGTCAGGGGCAGCTGGGCACAGACGTCCCACAGCTCCGCGAGGGTGGCCGCGTCCTTGGCGTGCTCGCCGTCGCGGACCAGGTGACGGGTCACCGTGAGTCCGGCGTCGCTCAGGACGGCCTCGACGGGGTCGACGTGGCCGGCCGCGACGACCGGCTCCTGGGTCACCACCAGCGCCGCGGAGGCCGTCGCGGGCAGTGGAGCCTCGCGCAGCACCTGCCCGAGGTCGTCACCGACGATCACCGGGTAGGGATCACGGGAGAGGGCGACGGGCACGACGGTCGGCCCCTCGGTCGCCTCGGGCAGGGTCACGACATCACCTGTTCGTGCTCGGAGGGGGTGAGGACGTCGCCAGCCTCGCGGGCGAAGGCGACCACGTCCTCGACGACCGTGTGCAGGTCCCGGCCGGCGTCGACGGTGATGTCGGCGACCTCGGCGTAGCGGTCCTGCCGCGCCGCGAGGGTCGCCCGGATCCGGGTGTCGAGGTCCTCGCCTGCCAGCAGCGGCCGGCCGGCAGCCTCGGTCGTGAGCCGCTCGAGCAGGACCTCGGGGGTGGTGCGCAGCTCCACCAGCACGCCGGTCAGCAGCAGCGAGGCGACGTTGTCGTCGCGCAGGACCGCCCCGCCCCCGAGGGCGATCACCAGGTCGTGGTACCCGGCGAGCTCCTCGACCACCTGGCGTTCGATGTCGCGGAAGCCGGGCTCGCCGTGCTCGAGGAACAGCTCGGGGATGGAGCTGCCGGTCCAGCGCACGATCTCGGCGTCGGTGTCGGCGAAACGGCGGCCGAGCCGGTCGGCGACGGCGCGGCCGACGGTGGTCTTGCCGACACCCATCATCCCGTAGAGCGCGACGTTGCGGCTCACGGTGTCACCGTCCCTCGAGGGAGGACAGGTACCCGTCGAGGTTGCGACGCACCTCGCTGACCTGGTCACCGCCGGTCTTCTCGAGCAGCGCGTCGGCCAGCTCGAACGCCACGACGGACTCCAGCACGACGCCGGCACGTGGGACGGCGCAGGCGTCGGATCGTTGGGTGATGGCCTGCGCGGGCTGATGGGTGTCGAGGTCGACGGTGGCGAGCGGCTGCGGTAGTGAGGAGATCGGTTTCATCGCCACGCGCAGACGCAGGGGCTGGCCGGTCGACATCCCGGCCTCGAGCCCGCCGGCCCGGTCGCTGAGCCGCCGGTAGGTGCCGTCGTCCTCGCGGACGATCTCGTCGTGGGCCTGCGAGCCGGGACGCGACGCGAGGTCGAACCCGTCGCCGAACTCCACGCCCTTCATGGCCTGGACCGACAGGCAGGCGGCGGCGAGGCGGGTGTCGAGCTTGCGGTCCCAGTGGACGTGGCTGCCGAGCCCGGGCGGCAGCCCGTAGGCGAGCACCTCGATGGTGCCGCCGAGGGTGTCCTTGTCGGCGTGCGCCGCGTCGATGCGGGCGACCATGCGCGCATCGGTGTCCGGGTCGAAGCAGCGGACCGACGAGGCGTCGACCGTGTCGAGGTCGTCCGGGCCGGGGCGGGCGGCGCCGTCCGGGACCTGCTCGCCACCGATGTTGACCACGTGGCTGACGACCGAGATGCCGACCTCGGCGAGGAGGCGCTTGGCGTAGGTGCCGACCACGACGCGGGCGGCCGTCTCGCGGGCCGACGCACGCTCGAGGGCGTCACGGACGTCGTCGTAGCCGTACTTCAACGCGGCGGTGAGGTCAGCGTGCCCTGGGCGGGGCCGGGTCAGCCGCTGGCCGCGACCGGTGGCGCGGATCTCGTCGAGGTCGTCGCGCGGTTCGGGGTCCATCGCGTCGACCCACTTGGGCCACTCGGTGTTGTGAATCACGACGCTCACCGGTGACCCCAGGGTCACCCCGTGGCGGACGCCACCGAGGACCTCGACGCGGTCCTCCTCGAACGCCATCCGCGGCGAGCGACCGTGCCCGAGGCGACGACGCGACAGCTCGGCGACCAGGTCCTGGCTGGACACCTGGAGGCCGGCCGGCAGCCCTTCGAGGGTGGCCACCAGCGCGGGGCCGTGGGACTCCCCCGCGGTGAGGTAACGCAGGCGCGGCACGGACGAGCCTCGGGTCGACGAAGTGAGGGCGGCGATCGGCCGGAGCCTACCGCCGCCCTCCCCCCATCCCGTCAGCCCCCGAGCAGCTCGTTCCAGAACGTGACGACCCAGATGCCCGTCAGGTCGATCGCGAGGTTGTCGTCGTACTGGAGGCACATCGTCCCGTGGATCGACGCGTTGTTGCGCTGCACCACGTTGGAGTCATCGGTCTCGTCCCGGACGATGATCGCGCCGCGGAGCTCGACCGTGCCACCGACGTCGATCTGTTCGACCACACCGATGACTCCCGAGTAGGACGCCCCGTCCTGCCCGCACTCGGTGCCGGAGCCACCGCTGGCCGTGCCCGACATGGCCAGGTCGCGGTCGGTGATGAACAGCACGTCCGGCAACGCGGCTTGCAGCGCCGGGTTGCCCTTGATCTCCAGGTTGCCGGAGCGGTTGGCGCTGACCCCGCCACCTTCCACGATGATCGACACGGCACGCTGCCCCTCGCCGGCCGAGCCGTTGACGGACGCGTTGGCCCGGTAGACGTAGAACACCCCGGAGTCGAGGTTGGTGGAGCTCCACTCGTTCTGCGATGCCTTCCAGTCCCAGCCCCGGAAGTTGTTGGCAGAATCGTCGGCCGGCCACAGCTGCGTCCCGGTGCACGGGCCGCCGCTGGACGGCGACCGGACCGTGCCGTCCGGGCAGAGGTCGTACCACTCCACCAGGCGCCCGGGGTCGGGGTCGGCGCGCAGCTGGTCGAGGTCACGCATGTAGAAGGATCGCGCGGTGAACGCCGGGATCGGGTACGGCGCGACGTCGTCGTCGACGCACCCGTTGACCGCGGTCACCCCGCTCGGGCAGGTCCCGCCGGCCACGCGGACCTGACCCTCGATGGTCGAGGCGCCGCCCGGGTTGGTGAAGCCCTCGTTCACGTGCACATCCGCGATGCAGGTCTCGGGCACGTTCGTGTCACAGGTGGGGCTGACGATCGCGGCGTTGCCACCGAGCTTCAGCGACCCGTCGGTCAGGAGGGCGAACCGGGGGATGAAGTTGTCCTGCGCGACCTGCATCTTGATGACCCGGACACGGGCGTTGGGTGCGTCGAACGACGGGGTCGCACCGACCGCGTAGATCGCGTTGGCTGGCTCGCCATCCGTGTCGACGGGCCGGACCGCGTAGGCCTGGCCGGTGTCGCCGTCGATCCAGGCATCGCTGCCCGCCATACGGTCCAGGAGGCCACGAGCCCACTGCGCGGCGACGTCGTCGGACGCAGGGCCCTGCACGGCTACCCCGGCGTTGTCCAGCGTCACGTGCGTGTCGAGCGCGTTGAGTGCCGCGATCTGCACGTCCGCGGCCGCCTCAGCCGTGTGGATGGCGACCTCGTGGTCGCGTGACGCACCGGACGCCCGAGTCTCGGTGGTCGCCCGTGAGACGAAGACGGCCGAGAGGCCGCCGAGTATGAGGACGGCGAGCAGGGCAGTGATCAGCGCGATGCCCTCCTCGTCACGGTGTATGCGCATCACGGCACGTTCCTCAGTCGGATCGAAGTCTCCACGGTCGTGGAGGTGAAGTTGCGGACGCCGACGACCTCGAGCTCGAGCACCACGTGCACCTCACGGGTCGCCGGTTGATCCGGCCCGGCCGGGACCGGCAGGTACTCGACGAACGCGTTCGGATCGGTCAGCGTCCTCGCCACGACCCGACGGTCACCCGTCGGGGGCGTCGCACCCGGCTCGCAGTGCTCGGGCTCGGTGGCGTGCGTCCACCGCGAGATCTGCCACTGACCACCGGTCGTCCCGATGGGTTCGACCAGGTAGCAGATCTCCTCCTCCGGGGTCACGATCTGGTCCTGGTTCTGATCGACCCAGAAGCGGAGGGCCATCGTGTCCGAGCCCTCGTGCACGCGCCTCGCCGCGCGCAGCTCGCGTCGGATCGCCTGCAGCGAGATCCTGCCGTCGTCGATCACGTCCTGGAGGGTGGACTGGCGCTGTTCGAGCTGCAGGGAGGAGATGACCGTCGAGGTGATCGCGGCCATCACGATCCCCATGATGGTGAGTGCCACGAGCAGCTCCACCAACGTGAAACCGGCATCTCCGGTACGACGAGCGACGCGTGAGGGGGTCATTGGAGCCGGACCTCCAGGTGGGAGTCGTGCTCGAGCGTGTCCAGCGCCAGGTTGCAGTCCTGGACCGAGCCCGGCAGACAGGTGATGCGCACCCGGATGCGCTGGTTGGCAGCGATCGCGACCGTGTCGGTGAACGGCAGGGGGATCGACTGGCGCCGGAAGCCCGGGTCGACGTGGTCGTAGATGTAGGTATGGGTGTAGGGAGCCGCGTCGGGCCAGACGCGGTTGTTGTTGCCGTCGCTCTCGAGCAGGACGTCGAGTTCGACCTGCAGCTCGACCCTCGTCGACGCCGGGGTCTGGTCCGGCAGGGCGTTGCTCGGGGCGTGCCACAGGTGCAACGTGGCGCCCGGCAGCATCTTCGCCGGTGCCGGCAGCTGGTAGCGGTACTCGATCTGGTCGAGCCGCGGGTTGTTCCCGGACGTCCGCGGGACGCGGATGCCCGGCAGTAGCGGGGAGAACTCGGTGGACCAGTCCTGGAGGGTGTCCGCGGGCAACTGGTCACGGTCGGCAGACGCGCCCGTCCCGCGGGGGTTCATGACCTGCGCGCGGTAGCGCAGCTGGTTGTCGTTGTTGCCCGGCTCCCCACGGGGGTGCGCCTCGAGGTCGTTCCAGTCCTGGAGGTAGAGCCGCTTCACCGGATCCCCGAGGCGGAGGGTGTGGGTGAGCGTCTCGAACCGTCGATCGTCGAACCGCGAGTGGATGGCGATGGTGACCTCGACGTCGTCGACGGCGCCGCTCGAAGGTGTCCAGCACAGGGTGAGCAGGCCCTGCTCCCCCGCCTCGAGCCGCAGGGGTGCGACCGGGCGCGGGCTTCCCGCCTCGGGCACGAACCGATCGGCGTTGGTCTCCGGTGGCTCGCCGGCCCGGCTCTCGGTATCACCCGGTTCGAGGTGGGCGTAGACGGTCCACCCACCGCTCGGGACCGTGAACCCGCCGACCCCCGCGGGACTGAACGCCGTGGTGCTCCCCGCGATCGTCGCCGCCGTCACCTCGTACCCGTACGAGTCGCCCGCGCCGAGGTTGCGGAGCTGGTGTTCGATGCAGCGAGGCTCACCGGCTGCGACCTGATCCGTCGTCAGGAACAGTGACCCGGCCCTCGGCTTCACGTCGAAGTTCGGGTTGGGCAACCCACGCCCAGCAGGAGCGACGAGGGTCTCGTTCCGTACCGAACTGAACCGCTGGCCGTCCTGCCAGGTCACGAGGACGGTCACACGCTTCAGGCCCGCGTTGGTCGTCGTGCAGTCCCCTTCGGCCCAGGTGACGACCGTGTACACGGTGTGGGCGTTGTTGGTCCCGGACGTCTGGGTCAGCTGCACCGGCCGCGGGGAGGCCGCGTCGATGACCAGTGCTTCGCCGTCGACACAGGTGGACGATGTGACGTTCATCGCGGTACGGACGTCCGCGGGAAGCGTCATCGGATCGGACCCGGCTTCCATCGCCAGCGCCTCGAAGGCGAGCGCTCGCGCCTCCTCGATCGCCGTCGACGCGGCGTTCGTCGCCTGCTCGCGGTCACGGGTCAGCCGCAGCGCGACGAGCGAGCTCGTCCCCACGGACGCGAGCGCGAGCAGCGCCACCGACAGCACGAAGACGGCGATGATGACCTCGATCAGGCCGAGGCCTTCCTCACCGTCATCGGAGGTGAGGTGCCACCACCGGAGTCTGGTCACGTGTTCTTCCCCTCAGCTCGGGCTGGTAGCGCCGCCGATCGATGCGGCCGTCCCCGCCGGTGCATCGGCTCGGGCGGCTCACACCTTTAGCCAGACACGCGGGACGGCCGCCCGAAGGCGGCCGTTCCGGTAGCAGCGTGGCGCGTGAGGCAGGTGCGTCACTTGAGGACGCGATCGCCCTCCTGGAGCTCGAACGCATCGTCGCCGTACAGCAGGTAGACCCGGTCCCCGGTGATCGACTGGACGCGGAAGCTGCCGGCGAAGGTCTCCCCGACGCGTGCCTCGTAGATCGTCGTGTCGACCTGGATCACGGCGACGCGTTCGCCGTCGTCGGCGGTGCGGATGTCGACGAGGGACACCACGCGACCGTCGCACACGAGCTGGTCGCCCGACGTGCAGCCGTCGGTCGGGTCGGTCGTCCCGCCGTCGGTGGTCCCACCGTCCGTCGCACCATCGGTGGTCCCGCCCGTCAGGTCCGTGGTACCGCCGGAGCCGTCCGTCGTGTCGCCGACCCCACCGGTGGCTGTGGTCGTGTCGGTCGTCGACGTGGCCGACGTGGGCTCGGGGACGACGGGGTCGAAGGGATCGCGGTCGAGGAACACCTCGTAGGTCACGATCGGGACCGCCGCGGCGTCCGCCGTACCGGCGTCGGGCGCCGGTGCGTCGGCCGTGTCCTGCGCAGCCTCTGCGGCAGCGCCAGGCACCACGTCGAGGTCGGCCTCCTCGTCGCCCGCCAGCAGCGGGGCGACGATGAAGAACCAGACCAGCGCACCTGCGAGCAGGGCACCGACCACGGCGAGCACCAGCACCAGCGGGTTGCGTGACGACGGCTTGTCGATGGTGGCGGTCGTTTCGGAGAACTCGCTCACTGGGTCACCTCCGCGCCTTCTTCGCCCTCATCGGCGTCGTCCGGGGTCTCTTCCGTGCCCTCCCCAGCAGCCTCAGCGGCTCCCGGGGGTGGCGGCGGCGCGGGGAGCACGGCGAACATGCGGCCGCTCAACGCGACGGTCAGATCGGGTGCCGTCTCGTCGATGGCGAAGGTCGCCGCTCCCCACACGAAGCCGCGGGGCGAGATGGCCGGGTCCTCCAGGCGTCGGAGGACGTCGATGATCTGGAAGTAGGTGCCCTTGAGCTCCGCGTTCACCGTCATCGCGTAGAGCCCAGCCGGCGCGCCTTCCACCGGTTCCGGGCGTGCCGGCGAGACCGAGACCAGGTTGGCGTTGCTCGCATCGGCCGCCTGCTGGAGCTGGCGCAGCGCCGACGGCAGCGCCGTGTCCCGCGGGAGCAACGACTCAGCGGCGGCCAGGTCGGCCTGCAACTGGGGCGCCTGTTCGCGCACCCCCTGGAGCGCCAGGATGCGGCTGCGAGCGGTGGTCTGCTCGGTCTGGACGTTGGCGATCTGCACCTCGGTCTCGGCGAGAGCATCCGCCCGTGGCGACCAGACGAGCATGAACCAGGCCACGACCAGCAGGACGAGACCGAGCCCGGTCAGTAGGAGCGTCACGCGCTTCATCGGAGTCCCTCCGGAACGCCGGTGAAGTACCGGCCGGTGAGGATGTCGAGCCCGAGCTGGCCCTCGACCGTGAAGGTCGGGTAGGGGTCGGTCGGTTCCTCGAGGATCGAGCTGGTGAAGAACAGGTCGTGGAACGCGTTGACCTTGTCGAGCTCCAACAGGAGCCGTTCGAGGCCCGGTGCGTGGTTGTTGAGGCTCTTGCCGACCGCCACGAACGAGCCCAGCGACACGGACTCGGTCCCGGGCTCCATCTCACCGTCGAGGGTGATCGCGAGCGTTTCGAGCTGGGCGTCGGAGGGCATCACCGCGGCGATGTCCTGCAGGATCCCGGCGAACGATGTCTCGCCGGCCAGCGCCTGGACGATCAGCGTGTCGGACTCGGTGACCCGGCGTTCGAGGTCGGCGAACTCGTCGAGCTGCGTGACCTCGGCTTGGAGGCTGGCCAGCACGGCCTGCTCCCCGGTCAGCCGGTCCTCGGCCTCGGCGACGCGTCCGTCCTGCCAGACGGTGACCGCCCCGAGTACGGCGAGGACCGCGACGCCGCCGGCGATGACGCCGTTGCGTTGCCGGTTCGCCGACTGGCGTGCGGTCTGCTCCTGTGGGAGCAGGTTGACCTTGACGCTCATTCGAGACCTCCGAGTGCCAGGCCGACGGCGACCGCGAGGTTCGGCCCGACGTGGGCGAGGTCCTCCGGGCCGTAGACCGTGCCCTTGACCGGGAACCGGTCGAAGACGCTGCCGATCTGGACCGGCAGGCGGAGGGCCGCCTCCAGTCGCGGGGCCAGACCACGAAGCAACGCACCACCGCCGGTCAGGACCACGTTGGACAGGCGGGACGCGCCGGCCTGGGCCTGGTAGTAGTCGAGCGAGCTGCGGATCTCGTCCACGAACTGCTCGGCGCGGTCGGACACGATGCGCGCGGCGACATCGGACGGGTCCCCGCCGATGCCGAGCTGACGCTTGCGGGCCTCGGCCTCCTGGCTGCTGATCCCGAGCCCGGAGGCCAGCGCGCTCGTGATGTCGTCTCCGCCGAGCACGAGGATGCGCACGAAGGTCGGCGTGCCGGCCTCGTGGACCACGATGTCGGTCACGCCCGCACCGACGTCGATGACGACCTCGTTGCCCGTGTCGATCCGCGAGGTGCGCCCCATGGAGCGCAGCACCGCGAACGGGTTGAGGTCGACGCCGAGGGGCTTGAGGCCCGCGTCGACAGCGGCGTCAACGTGCGAGGCGACCATGTCGCGGTGACCGGCGACCAGCAGCAGCCGCTGGAAGCGTTCGCCGCCCTCGGTGGTGAACTCCTCCACCACGTGGACGTCGAGCTCGGCCTCCTCCACCGGGATCGGGAGGAACTCCTGGACCTGGTAGCGCAGCGACGCCTTCAGCTCCTTGGGCTCCATCCAGGGGAGGTCCACCTGGCGGACCACGACGCGCTGGTTGGCGACGCCGAGGAACACCTTCTTGGTCCCCACCTTGGCGGAGGACAGCAGCTCGGAGAGCGCCCGGGAGACGACGCTGAGGTCGACGATCTCGCCCTCGCGTACCGCGTCCTCGGGCAGCTCGACGCCGCCGAAGTTGGTGATGGTCGCCGCACCGCGGACCTGCTTCACCTCTGCGAGGGTGATGGTCCGGGTACCGATGTCGATGCCGACCGCGCTCGATCCCACCGTTCAGCCGTTCACGTGGTCACGCGCCACGGCGCCCGACGCGAGGTACCCGTCGAGGTCGTTGGCGCGGATGCGGATGTTCTTGCCGACCCGGAGGGCGGGCAGCTCGCCGGCCTTCACGAGGCGGTAGACGGTCATCGACGACACGCGCAGCGCGTCGGCGACCTCCGCCACGGTCAGGACGGGGCCGACGGCCTCGGTCCTGCGGGTCTCACCTGGCATGTGCCCCACCTCGGTCTGCCGGAACGGCACCTCAGGTGCTGGCACCGGTCTCATCAGGTGACACGGACCTCGGGAGGCACGGCGGCCTCACGAGCGCGTCTCCTGCATCGTTCGGCACCCGTGCCACGCCACTTGAGGACCGGGCCGAGGATGTTCGCTCCGACACGGCAGGCGTGCTACGCGCTACAGCCCGAGGACCGACCGGACGACGCGTTCGGTCCCCTGCGGTGCCAGCACCGGCAACATCGCCCCGATCGCGAGGTAGGGCCCGAACGGGATGCGGCTGGCCAGCTTCGCGCGACCGACGGCGATGAGGCCGAACGCGACCACGACCGCGCTGATGATCGTGCCGTACGCGAAGGCGACCAGCTGGATGCCGCCGAGGTAGCCGACCACCAGGCCGAGCGAGACGGCGAGCTTGACGTCGCCCATGCCCATCCCGCTCTGGCCACGCAGGAGGCGGAACAGCTCGGAGAGCAGGAACATCCCGAAGGGGATGGCGAGGCCCGCGATGACCCCGCGACGGAGGTCGGTGAGGGTGTCTGTCAGCAGGGCATGCGCGATCAGCAGCGGCAGCAGCACGAACGGCAACCGGTAGGTCAAGCGGTTGGGGATGATGCGATGCTCGAGGTCGATCGCGGTGGCGACCACCAGCGACCAGGTGAAGACCAGGAAGGTCAGCAGCAGGACCGGCTGCTCCCACCAGATCCAGGCCACGCCCGCGAACAGCACCGCGGTGATGACCTCGACGACCAGGTACCGCGGGCTGATGGCCTCGCCACAGGTGCGGCACCGACCCCGCAGCACGAGCCACGAGACGACGGGCACGTTGTCACGTGCCGCGATAAGGGTCCCGCAGGATGGGCACGCCGAACGCTTGGGCTCCGTTACGGTGCCCTGACGCGGCCAGCGGTGGATCGGCACGTTCGCGAACGAGCCCACCGCGAGGCCCACGGACCCGCTGAGCACGGCGACGAGTAGCTGCACCGGGGCCCTTCCCCTTGCGTCGGCGCGCGGACCCTAGCTTGCGCCTGCTGGAACGGGGGTGGGGCGGCCCGCAGGCCGCCCCACCTTCGCGCCTGTTCGTGTCAGCAGGTTCCCTGCTCAAGCGCCTGGCCGGAGCCCAGGATCCAGGTCTCGGCCGTCAGCTTGGTGTGCACTGCCTGGAGGCAGTACTCCTGGAACGGATCCACTGTCGTCACACCGACGGTGGTGTCAGGGCTGGCCTGGAAGCCGAAGGTTCCATCGGTCAGGGCTGCGGCATCGTAGATGCCGTTGTCGGTGTAGTAGGTCTCCATCGAGACGGCAGCGTTGCGAAGATCGGATTGCATCTCGGAACGCCACGCCCGCTCGCGCTGGGCGAGGAAGACCGGGATGGCGATGGCGGCGAGGATGCCGATGATGATGACGACGACGAGGAGCTCGATGAGCGTGAAGCCCTCTTCGTCCTTCTTGGACTGGACCCAGGTGCTGAGCACTGGCGGTGTCTCCTGTGAGTTCGTATGAAGGTCACGCGGCCCGCACGCATCCTCCTCACAGCGGCCCCAGGCCCCTGCGCGAGGCAGCTCGGTTGACCGGCTCCGATGAAGGTGGAGCTGAGGTCCCGTGGCTCTGCACCCCCACCTCTCGGTGGGTTCGCCCTTGTCTTCGCGCTTGCGGTTCGCTGCACACCTCTACGGCACGGCCCTGCCCGTACTTGAGGGTTAGTTCCCGGACCCCTGCGGACGTGCGCGGAGCGCGGCCGTCGGCCGCGCTCCGCGAGCGTGTCCGGTCCTGGTGGTCAGCGCCGCAGCGGCTCGTTCGCCACCCACCGGTCGGTCAGGTCGATCACCACGTCCGGCTCGGCCGCCGCGGCCTTCGGCGTTGGCTCGGCGATCGGCCGGGTCACCGGACGCTGCTGCCGCTCCGCGACCCACGGCTGCGGTCGAGCGTCGTCGCCGAAGCGGATCAACGGCAGGCCACCGAGCGCGTACCGCGTCTCACGGACCAGCGCCAGGGCGCCCTGCCGCCCCCCGACCGTGTCGTTGAAGCTCGCCAGCGCCAGACGCGGACGGACGCGACCGATGGCGCGGAACGGCATCGGCAGCCGCGACGCCAGCTCGGCGGTCGCCTTCTCGGCGACGCCGGGCAGGACCCAGCCGCACGCCTCGTCGATGGCGCCGATCAGGCAGTTGCCGCCGTCGGGACCGAAGCGGTAGCCGCGGCTCCAACGGCCGTCGCTGATCCGGGTCTCGAGGCGGGCGAGGACGTTGACGACCTGGCGGGCCTGTTCGGCCTCCTGGACCAGGCTGAGCGGAGCAGTCACTTTGGACATCGCACCCTCCGGGCGTGAGGGCCCAGGATGGCGATGTGGCCCGGGCCGACGGTCGTCCACCACGCATCGCGGTGGCTCGCCCGCCCAGCGTTACCTACCGAAGGTGCTCTGTGCACGACCGAACGACCGACCTTCGGACACCAGTGACGAAGGACCTAGCGTTCCGCGACCTCGGTCCCGGACGCGTGCCCCACACGCCACAGCGTCAACGTACGGTCTTTCAGGCGGCGTCCCCGATGACCTCGAAGATCTTGAACATCGGCATGTACAGCGCGATGACCATGCCACCGACGATGCCGCCGATGACACCGATCATCAGCGGCTCCATGAGCGCTGTGAGCGACTCGGTCATCGCCTCGACCTCGGTGTCGTAGAAGTCCGACACCTTCTCGAGCATGCCGTCGACGTTGCCGGTCTCCTCACCCACGGCGATCATCTGCACCACCATCGGGGGGAAGATCTCGTGCCGGGAGAGCGGCGAGTTCATGGACTCGCCCTGGCGCACCGAGTCCTGGACGTCCTTGATCGCTTCGCTGATCGGTCCGTTGTTCACCGTGTCCGCGGTGATCTCCAGCGCTTGCAGGATCGGGACGCCGGCGGCCATCAACGTCGACAGGTTCCGCGCGAACCGGGTCAGGGCGATCTTGTGGAACAGGATGCCGAAGACGGGAACCTTGAGCTTCATGACGTCGAGCGCGAAGCGGCCCTTCTCGGTGGCTCGGACCCGCTTGTAGACCTGCCACAGAACCGTCGGGATCACGATGTAGGTCAGAATGCCGAGCCACGAGGTGATGAAGCCGGACAACGTGACCAACATCTGGGTGAGCATCGGCAGGTCGGCGCCCATGTCGGCGAACATGTCGGCGAAGACCGGCACGATGAAGATGAGCATCACCGTGGACAGCAGGATGGCCATCACGAACACGATGACGGGGTAGGTCATCGCCGACTTGATCTTGGTGCGCAGCTTGACGTCGGCTTCGAGCATCACCGCGACGCGGATCAGCACCTCGTCGAGCATGCCGGCGGTCTCACCGGCACGGACCATCGCGATGTACAGCTTCGGGAACACCTTCTCGTGCTTGGCCAGGGAGCTGGACAGGGCCTGGCCCTGCTCGATGTCGCTCCGGACCTCCTCGATGGTCTCGCGGAGCTTGGAGTTCTCCGTCTGCTCGGCCAGGATCGACAGCGCGCGGATCAGGGCGAGACCCGAGCCGATCATCGTGGCGAACTGGCGCGAGAAGATCGCCAGGTCCTTGAGCTTGACCTTGTCGCCGAAGCCCGGGATCTTGAGCTCGGTCTGCATCCCGGAGGTCTTGACCTCGGAGATCTTGAGCGGCGCGTAGCCCATCGACTTGAGCTTGGCGGCGACCGCGGCCTGGTTGTCGGCCTCGATCTGCCCCGTGACCATCTTGCCCTGGCGGTCGCGGACCTCGTAGTCGAACTTCGAGAGTGTGGCGGTGGCCATCGATGGTCTCCGTGGGTCATGCAGCCCGCCGTCGACCTGACGCGGTCAGGGTGCGGACGCTCACAGGAGAACAACGGCACGTCCAGCTCCGACCTTGAGCCCGCGTGGGCGGCTGCGTCCGCGGCGTGACGAGCCCAGGCGAGCCCGTTCCTGATGTGGGATCACCGAGGCCTCAGAGCCGTCCCCACATCCACCAGCGCTCGCTGCTCATCAAGCCGTAGGCGTACGCGCGTCGCGCTTGGTACGGGTTGCCCCCCCGAGCAGGTCGTTCGCGATCAGGTCGATAGCCCTCGCGATCGAGTGCGCTTCATCCACCGTTGTCGGTAGCCGCTCGGACTCCAGGGCCACGCCGGCCCCGCAGTGGCTGACCACCCGGGTCCCGTACCGCCTGTGCCATCGCTCCAGCAGCGCGACCGCGAGCACAGCGGGAGCGCCGTGGATGAGGTCCGCAGCGAGGACCACCTCGGCCCGGGCCCATGGGAGTGCGACGACGCTCACGCCGTGGCCGATGCCGAGCTGCCACTCGGGGAACTCCTTACCAACCTCGGGTGGGCCGTGTCGCAGCTCCCAGTCGAGCAGCCAGCGGTCGAGGGAGGCTGGCGTCCGCCGAGCATCCGGCGGGATATCGCTGACGCGGGGGGCCTTCCCGTACCGCTGCTCGGTACTCGCCAGCTGCAGCCTGATCTCGACGCCCACCTGGTCGCGCCAGAAGTAGCTGCGCTCGCGTTCCAACGCCTCGAGTTGGTCGTCCACGTCGGCATCGGTCATGCAGTCGGCCGCCTGGAGGACCGTCTGGATGTCCCAGTCCCGCGGTTGACACCGCCGGGGCGGGGCCAGCCACTGGAAGGTCCCGAAGTTCTGCCGGTCGGCGATACGGAGGATGACGTCCGAGGGACCGTCGAACCACTCCGCTGCGAACGCCGTCCAGCCGGTCCCGATCAGGGCGGCCAGGGCTCGGCCGACGGCGGGCAACGCATCGGCACGGTCGATGTTCGCGATGACGACCTGCCGTTCGCCCTCGATCGGGAAGTTCTCCGGAGATGACCCGGCGCACGCTGACGCGAGCAGACTGCGCACCTCCTCCACGGCTGCGTGCACGGTTTCTCCCCGAAATCACCGACGAACCACGATCCCGCGCCGGACCCGTCGGCACATCCGCCGGCGGGCAGCGGTGCCTCAAGCGCGGCCGGCGAGGCGGTTGAACTCCGCGACGTTGTTGCACTTCTCGAGGGCGGTGTCGTAGGTGACCTTGTTCTGCTTGACGAGGGTGGCCAGCGACTGGTCCATGGCGACCATGCCGTGGGACGCGCCGGCCTGGATCGCCGAGTAGATCTGGTGGGTCTTGCCCTCGCGGATGAGGTTGCGCACCCCGGAGGTGGCGACCATGACCTCGCAGGCCACCGTGCGGCCCTTGCCGTCGGAGGTCTTCAGCAGCGTCTGACAGACCACGCCACGCAGCGCACCGGCCAGCATGACGCGGATCTGCTCCTGCTGGTGGGGCGGGAACACGTCGATGATGCGGTCGATCGACTGCGGCGCGTCCTGGGTGTGCAGCGTGCCGAACACCAGGTGGCCGGTCTCGGCCGCGGTCAGTGCGATCTGGATGGTCTCGAGGTCGCGGAGCTCGCCGACCAGGATCACGTCCGGGTCCTGACGCAGGACGTGCTTGAGCGCCGCGGCGAACCCGTGGGTGTCGGTGCCGACCTCACGCTGGTTGACCACCGACCGCTTGTGCTCGTGCAGGAACTCGATCGGATCCTCGACCGTCATGATGTGCGACGGCTTGTTGCGGTTGACCAGGTCGATCAGCGACGCCAGGGTCGTCGACTTCCCCGACCCCGTCGGGCCCGTCACCAGGACGAACCCGCGGGGCAGGTAGGCGAAGTTCGCCACCTGCTCGGGCACACCGAGCTCCTCGAGCGGCAGGATCTCGAACGGGATGACACGCATGACCGACGCCATCGCGTCGCGCTGCTGGAACACGTTGACGCGGAACCGGGCGACGTTCGGGATGGCGTACGACATGTCGAGCTCGAGCTCGTTCTCGAACACCTCACGGTTCTTCTGGGTCATGATCGAGTAGAGCAGCTTCTGGAGCTCGTCCGGCTTGCAGACCGGCTGGTCCTCGATCGGGGTCAGGTCACCGTTGATGCGGATCATCGGCGGGATGCCGGCGGTCAGGTGCAGGTCGGACCCGCCGCGCTCCACCAGGATGCGCAGCAGGTCGTCCAGGTCGATCTCGGTGGTCTCCTCGGACCGCAGCCGAGGCTCGTTGTGGCCAAGCAGCGCCTCGACGGCTGGCGGCGCGGGCGTCTCGACCACGGCCTGCGCCTGCATCTCGCTGATCGGAGGCGGCACGGCAGCCAGTTGCGCGCTGCCGTTGGTCGGCGCCGCGGCCGGAGCCGGAGCCCGAGAGACGGCCGGCGCAGCACCGACGGCGGCGGGCACCTGGTTGGCCGCGTGCTGCTCGATGGCGGTCACGAGGGCCCGCCGGGGCGCCAGGGCGAGGGTGACCGGCAGCCCGATCGCCGCCGTCAGCTTCGCGCCCAGGGTGGTGTCGTTGGGGTCGGCGACGGCCACCACGAGGGTGTTGTCGCTGCCGAACCCGACGGGCAGCGCGGTCAGGGCGGTCGCGTCAGCCGCCGGCAGCAGCGCTGCGGCGTTCTGGTCGACGCTGGCCGCATCCACGTCGGTGTAGGGCATGTTCAAGCTGGTCGCGAAGGCGCGCACCAGGTCGGGCTCGGTGGCGTACCCGAGCTCGATCAGGGCCTTGGCCAGGCTGCCGCCTCCGGCGTGCTGCTGGGCGTGCTGCAGCTGATCGGGCTGCAGGGTCCCCTGCCCGACGAGGATGTCCCCGAGTCCCGCCACGATACGTCCCTTGTCCGCCGGCGCTGGCCGGCACGCTTCCGGTGGTCAGACGACCACGCGGCCGATCTCCTCGATGGTGGTGCGACCGAGCAGCACCTTGGCCAGGCCGTCGGTGCGCAGGGGACGCATCCCCTGCTCGACCGCGACGCGTCCGATGTCCTCGGACGACGCTCGCCCCACCGCCATGCGCTCGATCTCCTCGCTGACCGTCATCACCTCGTGCAACGCGAGCCGTCCGCGGTACCCGGTGTTGCTGCACGCCGAACATCCGACGGCCCGGGGGATCGCTGGCCTCGCCTCCACGGTCTCGTCATCGAACCCGGCGGCCTTGAGCACCTCGGCGTCCGGGACGACCATCTCGACGCACTTGCTGCACACCCGGCGGGCCAGCCGCTGGGCGAGCACGCAGTCGACGGCGGACCCGACCAGGAACGGCTCGATGCCCATCTCGGTGAGGCGCGTGACGGCCGATGGCGCATCGTTGGTGTGGAGGGTCGACAGCACGAGGTGGCCGGTGAGCGCGGCCTCGACGCCGATCTGGGCGGTCTCGCGGTCGCGCATCTCACCGACCAGGATGATGTCGGGGTCCTGGCGCAGGATCGACCGGAGCGCGGCGGCGAAGGTCAGCCCGACCTTGTTGTTGACCTGGACCTGGCTGATCCCCGGCAGCTGGTACTCGACCGGGTCCTCGGTGGTGATGCAGTTGACGCCCGGCTGGTTGAGGACGTTCAAGGTCGCGTAGAGGGTCGTCGACTTGCCGGACCCGGTCGGGCCGGTGACCAGGATCATCCCGTACGGCTTGGTGTAGGACTCCTGGAACCGGCGCTCGTTGGCGTCGAGGAACCCGAGGTCGTCGAGGGTGAGCATCACCGACGTCTTGTCGAGGATGCGCATGACGACCTTCTCACCGAAGACGGTCGGCAACGTCGAGAAGCGCAGGTCGATGGCCTTGCCGCCGACGTGCAGCCCGATGCGGCCGTCCTGCGGGATGCGCCGTTCGGCGATGTCGACCTCGGCCATGATCTTCAGGCGGCTGATGACCCCCGACTGGATGGTCTTCGGCGAGCGCATGACCTCGTGGAGCACACCGTCGATGCGGTAACGGACCCGCAGGTCCTTCTCCCCCGGCTCGATGTGGATGTCCGATGCGCCGTCCGCCACGGCCTGCGAGATCAGCAGGTTGACGAACTTGACGATCGGCGCCTCCTCGGTGACCGCCGTCAGCGACGCGAGGTCCTCGTTGCCGTCCTCCTCGCCCGCGAGGTCACCAGCCATCGCCTCGATGTCGTCGGCCATCGCCGAGTAGCGCTCGATGGCCTCGAGGACGTTCTCGCGCGTGGCGATGACGACCTTGATGTCCATGTTGGTGACGGTGCGGATGTCGTCCATCGCGACCACGTTGGAGGGGTCGCTCATGGCCACCACGAGCTTGCCGTCCTCGAACCGGATCGGCAGCAGGGCGTGGCGGCGGGCGAGAGCGGGCGCCACGAGGGTCACCGCACGCGGGTCGACGTCGGCCTCGCTGAGGTCGACGAACTCCATGCCGACCTGGGCCGCCAGGGCCGTGACGAGGTCACGCTCGGCGATCGCCCCGGAGCTGACCAGGATGCGGCCGAGCGAGCGGCCGCTGTCCCGCTGCTCCTGCATCGCGAGCTGCAGCTGCTCCTGGGTGATCAACCCCTGGTCGATCAGCACCTGGCCGAGCTGCTTCATCGTGATCCATCTCCGGTCCGGCGGTCATCTGCCGGACCGGCTGCCGAGGTCCGGACGTGATCCCGAACCTGCCGCAGGAGGGTGACCAGCACCCGCTTGACGTCGTCACGGTCACGCGCGTCGCAGGCCACCACGGGGACCAGGTCCGGCACCCCGAGACGCTGCCGGACGGTCACGATCGCCTCGTCGTCGTCCCCGGTGGTCTTGTTGACCGCGACCACGTGGGGGACATCGGCGAGGTCGGCGAAGGTGTCCTGTATCCGTCGCGCCTCGTCCAAGGCATCGGCACGGGAGGCGTCCACCATTAACACGAACCCCAGCATCCCCTCGGCGAGGATGTCCCACATGAACTCGAAACGCTCCTGGCCAGGGGTGCCGAACAGGTAGAGGGCGAGGTCGGCGGCGACCGTGATGCGCCCGAAGTCCATGGCGACGGTCGTGGTGGCGGCCGCGTCGCCCGACACGGGACGCTCGGTCGACAGGACCGTGATCTCCGAGATCGTGCGGATGAAGGTGGTCTTGCCCGCGTCGTACGGACCGGTGACCACCACCTTCAGGGTGCGGCCACGCCGACGACGGGAGGGCTCGAGGGAGCGACGAGCGCTCACAGGCCCTCCACACCCTCGATCAGGCGGGTGACCAGGTCCGCGTCGACCGTCGGGTCGGTCCGCAACCGGTCCTTCCGGACCGTCGTGCGCAACGGACGTACGTCGTCGTCCGCAGGGCGGTCAGAGGCCTCGTCATCCACGGGACGGTCGGAGGCGTCCTCGGTCGCGACCGCGTCGGCTGCGACCGGCGCCGGATCGGGCGCCGCATCGGCTGCGGACGGCGCCGGATCGGGCGCTGCATCGGCTGCGGAGGGCGCCGGATCGGGCGCTGCGGGGGGCGTCACGGGCTGCTCCTCCTGTGGACGACGGCCTGCGAGGACCCGCTCACGCTCGGCGAGGTGGGCCTGGTCGCGGAGCAACTGCTCGAGCGGACCGGCTTCCTCGGCGGCGCCGACCGTGATCACGCCCTCGTCGAGCAGCCCACCGAGGGTCCGGCGGGTGCGGTACTCGCCCTGACCGGACACGACGACGAGGTCGGCCACGGTGCGGCGTCCGTCGACCAGGGCGAGCAGCCCCCAGCCGTCGGGCAGCAGGGACACCTCGGCGTGGTCGCCGGGGCCGCGTTCGGGACGTGCGATGGTCACCACCGCGTCGAGGGCGCCGGTGCGACCGACGAGCGCGTCCCACTGCTCGAGCCGGCGGGTCGCCTCGTCGAGCAGCTCGTCCACCGGGAAGGCGAGCTCGAGGACGCCGGCGGAGGCGGCGCCGTCGGGCGCGGCGATGAAGCGGAACGACCCGGCCGGCCACCGCAGCAGGTCGAACGCGGCGTCGACGGTCTGTTCGCGCAGCAGCTCGGCCATCGTGCCGGCGTCGGCCTGCTCGGCCTCGACCAGCGACCGTGCGAGCTGCAGGTCGGTGGGCAGGTCGTCGCGGGTGCCCAGAACGTCCATCAGGGTGGGTCCCGACGCGAGCCCGGCGCCGAGGATCCGTCGGGCCAGCGGCAGCCGACTGGCATCGGCCGACGCGTCGCGGACGCGACCGTCGAGCAGCTCGACCCGGCCGCTGCTGGCGCCGTCGTCCAGCGTCAGACGGCCCGTCTTCGAGGTGAAGGCGAGCAGCCGGAGGACGTCCGGGAGCGTGAAGTCGGTGAGGTCACCTTCGAGCACGGACCAGCTCGATCACTCGGATGCGGCGGACCGCGGCGGGAGGTGGTGGAGGGCACCCTCGGGAGCGGGGACCTCTTCGTTCAGGCCGGCGAACTCCGACGCGTGCTCGGGGTCGAAGACCGGTGCGGGTGCAGGTTCGGGGGTCGACGCGCGCTCCGCGTCGTCATCGGGCGCTGCTGGAGCCGGCGCCGGGGGCGGCGGGACGTCGGAAACGGCCGCAGCCTCGGGGGCGACCATCCCGGGAGAGCTCGTCTCCAGCGCGCGTCCGATGCGGTCGGCGGCCCGGCGCATCTCGAACAGCATGAACCCGATCTTGGCGCTGCGTCCGGCGATGGCGGTCAGCACCGCCTGGTCCCGGGCGGACATCAGGAAGACGAAGCCGTGCTCGCCCTCGACGAAGATCTGGTTGAGCAGGCCGCGGCCGAGGCCCATGGCGGCCTGCTCGCCGAGGGACAGCAGCGCGGCGCTCATCGCGCCGACCCGGTCCTCCTCGAGCTCGGCCGGCAGCGCCGACGCCATCGGAAGACCGTCGAACGAGACGACCGCGGCCGCCTCGACGTCGGGTGAACTGCGGACGAACTCATCGAGCGCGACCGCGAGACGGTCAGCGCGGGAACCGGTGTTCACTGCGGGGCCTCCTGGCAGCAGGCGACAGACGCGCCCTCATCGACCGTACGACGCTCCGAGCGGTCACACCCGAGCTGTCGACCGCACGGGAGTGCGACTTGAGCGGTGTGGCCGCTCCGGCAGGCTAGAGGGCGCCTGGGGCACGTGTGGCGCGTGTGGCCCGCCATCGTCGCGCAGGCGGCCACCGTCCGGTGTCGTCGGACCGTCACCGATGAGTTCGGCTGGCTCACGACGTCGGATATGACAGACCCCCACCGTCGAGGACCCGTGCGCCGATCGAGCCCCCACACCGAGGAGCCTTACCTGCCGGACGGCGGGCTGCCCGCCCCCTGGCAGGAAGCGGAACGCCGCCTGATGGAGGCCGACGGGTACGTCCTGTCGACCGCGCGGCGCGACGGTGGACCCCACGCCGCCCCGGTCCTGGCGGTGTGGGTCGACGGACGGCTCCACGTCGCCATGTCGCCGGCGTCGCGGAAGGCTCGGAACCTCGCCGCCGATGGACGGTGCGTGGTCACGACCCGGTGCCATCGATCCCACGGTCGCGTTCGCGTTCCCGCTCGACGGTGGGTTCGTCCCGACGCGCTGGCGGTTCGCTGGCCGGTGACCCACGCACATCACGACGCAGATGGAGCGCCCCGTCAGGTCCGGCAGCAGCCGGGGTCAGGCGTGCGGGATGAGGGCGGCGGTCGCAGCCGCGGACATCACCGCCACCGGTGCGTCCTGTCCCGTCCAGCGGCGGTAGGACGCTGCCGCCTGCCCCACGAGCATCCCGAGCCCGTGATGCGCCCCCGCCCCGGCGTCGTGGGCGGCGGTCAGGAACGGTGTCGGCGCGCCGTAGACGAGGTCGTAGGCGTCCTGACCCGGCACCAGCGTGTGGAACGATCCCGGCAACACCTCGCCCTCCATGCCGAGGGGGGTGGCATTGAGCACGGTGCGAGCCCCGGCGACGGCCGCGGCCGTGGCCTCCTCGTCGCCGACGTCCACGGCGCTGGCGGTCGGCGCGCCGGCCTTCCGAGCCAGCTCGGCCAGATCCTCGGCAGCGTCGTGGCGGCGCCCCACGACGGTCAGCGGGCACCCGAGGCGACCTGCGGCGACCGCCACGGCCCGTGCCGAGCCGCCCGTGCCGAGGACCGTCCACGGCTGGCCGCGCTCGGCGGCCCCGTCGGCGAGGACGGCGTCCGCGAGCCCGACCGCATCGGTGTTGTCACCGATGAGCCCGTCGGTGCCCCACACGAGGGTGTTGACGGCACCGATGAGTTCGGCCTCCTCGGTCAGCACGTCGCAGGCTGCCCGCACCGCGAGCTTGTGCGGCACCGTCACGTTGGCGCCGACGGCCCCGACCGCCCCGAGGGCGGCGACCACACCGAGCAGGTCGTCGGCCACGACGGGGAGCGCCAGGTAGACCAGATCGAGGCCCTGCTCGCGGAACGCCGCGTTGTGCAGCACCGGTGACAGCGAGTGGCGGGCGGGCCAGCCGAGGAGGACCACCGGTCGGGTGGTGGCGGTCGGCCAGGGCGCGCCGGGGCGCGGACGCATCAGGGTCCTGTCTCAGTCCGCCGCGACACCGCAGCCGTCGGTGGCCCGGAACGCTCGGACGTTCTCGTTGTGCTCGTCCAGGGTGTCGGCGAACCGGTGGGTCCCGTCGCACTCGGGCGCCAGGACGTAGTAGCGCGCCGTGGTCTCTCCTGGCCGGTACGCCGCCAGGAACGAGGCGTTGCCGACCCCCGAGATGGGCGTCGGGGGCAGCCCGTCCACCTGGTAGGTGTTGTAGGGACTGTCGATCTGGGTGTCCTCGATCAGCACCCGGTCGGTCGGTTCGCCGCGGGCGTAGAGGACGGTCGCGTCGATCTGCAGGCGCATCCCGTCCTCGAGCCGGTTGGCGATGACCCCCGACACGGTCTCGCGCTCGTCGTCGACGCGGGTCTCGCGCTCGATCAGGCTCGAGAGGATCAGCCCCTCGTAGCGCGACAGGCCGCGGGCCTCGAGGGCGTCCCGCTCGGCCTCGTCGACCCCGTCGGCGGCGCGGGCCAGCTCGTCGACCATGCGCTGGAGAACGTCGCGGGCCGTCGCGTCTCGGCGGACGTCGTAGGTCTGGGGGAACAGCAGCCCCTCGTAGGGCTCGAGGACCTCGTCGCCGACCTCGGCGGGCTCGGGGACCCAGTCGGGCAGCTGGAGCACCCCGTCGGTGTTGGACCCCGCAGCGGTGCGTTCGTCGAGGACGGTCCGGAAGTCCTCGACGGTGTGGTCGTCGAACTGCTCGGCGAGACGGGCGAGCGTCTGATCGACGGTCAGACCCTCCTGGACGGTGAACCGGACGTCGTTGCCCACCCCCTCGGTGGGCCCCGCCGCCAGGACCTCGATGGCCTCGTCGTTGCTCATCCCGGTCTCGAGCGCGAAGGTGCCCGGCTGCAGGACCGACGCGAGGTCGGCGTCCTCGGCGGCGACCCGGAAACGCAGCCCCGAACTGACCACGCCGAGCTCCACGAGCCGCTCCCCCACCGCCCGCACCGACTGACCGGGTTCGACGGTGAGCTCGACCGGCTGGCCGGGCTCGACACCGTTGTCCCCGAGCGGGTTGAGCTGGTCGCCGATCAGCAGCACCGCGACCACGACCGCGACGATGCCGACGACCAGGGCGATCAGGAAGTTGCGGGATCCCCGCGACAGTCGTGCCACCTCGTGCCTCCCTCTCGTCCGTGGTTCCGGCCCCCGTGCCGCGTCGCCGCTGACTCAGTCGTCCGGCTCGCCCGTCGTGTCCGATCCGTCCGTCGCGTGCGTTCCGCCCCCCGCGTCCCTGGCGGCGTCGCGGCGCCGTCGCTGCGATTCGAGCACGCCCTGCAGCAGCACCGACGCGGCCACCTTGTCGATGCTGGCCTTGCGCCCCGCCCGGGACACGTCCGCGTCGAGCATGACGCGCTCGGCCTCGACCGTCGTGAACCGTTCGTCCTGGAGGGCCACCGGCAGGCTCGTGCGTTCCCGCAGCTGTTCGGCGAACCATCGAGCGCGTCGGGCCGCGTCGTCCTCACGCCCGTCGAGCTTGCGCGGCAGGCCGACCACCAGCCCGGCTGCCTCGTGACGGGTCGCTGCGTTGACGAGGGCGTCGAGGGTGGGTTCGTCGGCGTCGCGCGGCACCTGCAGCGTCTCGGCCGGGGAGGCCAACACCTGACCCGGGTCGGACACCGACAGGCCGACGCGGACCTCACCGAGGTCGATGGCGAGCAGCCGACCGGTCAGCGGCAGCGGATCGCCGAGGTTCGAGGAGCTCGTCCGGCCGCTCACGCGCCACCTCGCACGGCCGAACGGGCCTCCGCCGATGCGACCTTCAGTGCCTCGTCCAACGCCGACCCGTTCTTCCCGCCGGCCTGTGCCAGGTCGCCGCGGCCACCGGCGCCGCCACCGACGACCTGCGCAGCCGGGTGCAGGATCGGACGCGCCTCGACGCCGGCATCGGCGAGGTCGGAGGTCAACGCGCAGATCAACTGGGCCTTGCCGTCCTCGGTCGCGGCACCGAGCACCACCACCCCCTGCGTGGCCAGGTGACCGCGGACCTCGGAGGCCAGGGTGCGCAGGTCGTCGCCGACCACGCCGTCGACACGGGCGATCACGACCGCGACGCCGTCCTCGCGCGTCGCCTCGTCGGCCAGTCGCTTGGCGTCCTGCGAGAGCGACGCCCGCCGCGTCTTGGCGAGCTCCTTGTCGACGGCCTTGAGCCGTTCGAGCAGCGCCTGGACGCGCGCGACCGCCTCGGTCGTCGGGGTGTCGACGAGGCGGGCGACCTCCTCGGCGACCTGCATCTCGTGGCGCGCGTACCGGTAGGCGTCGGCACCGGTCAGCGCCTCGATGCGGCGGGTGTTGGAGCCGATCGACTCCTCACGGACCAGGTAGATGTTGCCGACCGTGGCCCCCGACGGGACGTGGGTGCCGCCGCACAGCTCCTTGCTGAACTCGCCGATCGTGACCACCCGGACGACCTGGCCGTACTTGTCGCCGAAGTTGGCGACCGCGCCCGCCGCACGTGCATCGTCGAGCGACATGACCTCGGTGGTCACGTGCGGGTCGCGCAGGACGCGTGCGTTGATGGTGCGCTCGATCTCGCCGAGCTGTTCGAGCGAGACCGGCTCGAAGTGGGGGAAGTCGAAGCGCAGGCGGCCCGGCTGGACCAGCGATCCGGCCTGTTGCGCGTGATCGCCCAGGACCTCCTTCATGGTGGCGTGGAGGATGTGGGTAGCCGAGTGGCTGCGCGCGGTGGCGACCCGACGCTCACCGTCGACCACGAGGTGGGCCGCCTGTCCCGGGCGGACCTCGCCGGCCTCGACCACGACGCGGTGGGTCTGCAGGCCCTCGATGGCCGGCTGGGTGTCGACGACGCGCAGCCGGCCGGTCTCGGTCTCGATGACCCCGTGGTCGCCGACCTGGCCGCCGCCCTCGGCGTAGAACGGGGTGCGGCCGAGGACCACCTCGATGCTGTCGCCCTCGCTGGCACCCTCGAGCGCCCCGCCGGGACCGACCAGGGCGCCGATCGTGCCCTCGGCGGTGAGCTGCTCGTAACCGAGGAACTCGGTCGGTCCGACCTCGTCGGCGGCCTGCCGGTACACCTCGACCGGGACGCCACCGCCGCCCTTCTTGGCACCGGCGCGCGCCCGTTGCCGCTGCTCGTCCATGAGCGCCTCGAAGCGGTCACGGTCGAGGACGAGGCCCGCTTCCTCGGCGATCTCGGCGGTGAGGTCGACGGGGAAGCCGAACGTGTCGTGCAGCTCGAAGGTCACGTCCCCCGGGAACGTCGCACCGTCGCCGGCACGGACGTCCTCGAGCGCGCGGTCGACCCGGTCGAGGCCCGCCCGCAGACGCGCAGCGAAGTCGCGCTCCTCGGCGCCGGCGATGCGGGTGACCAGCTCGCGCTGCTTGGCGAGCTCGGGGTACATCTGGAGGTTGGTCTGCAGGACGGCGTCGAGCATCGGCACCAGCAGCTGCGTCCCACCGGCCAGGTCCAGCCCGAGCAGCTGCCCGTGCCGGACCGCCCGGCGCAGCAGCCGACGCAGGACGTAGCCGCGGCCCTCCTTGGACGGCAGGACCCCGTCGGCGATCAGCATCGCGGACGTGCGGACGTGCTCGGCGACCACGCGCAGGGACACGTCCCGCTCGGCGTCGTCCCCGTACCGCACCCCCGAGAGTTCCTCGGCGGCGGCGATCAGCGGGGTGAACAGGTCCGTGGCGAACACGTCCGGCACGTCCTGCAGGAGGACCGCCATGCGTTCCAGGCCGAGCCCGGTGTCGACGCTCTTGGCCGGCAGATCACCGAGCACCTTGCCGTCGCCGTCCTGCTCCTGCTGCATGAAGACCAGGTTGTAGTACTCGAGGTAGCGCTCCCCGTTGACGAGGGGACCGCCCTCCTGCCCCCACTCGGGGCCGCGGTCGTAGTTCAGCTCGGAGCAGGGACCGCACGGACCCGCCGCCCCGGTCGACCAGAAGTTGTCCGACGCGTCCAGCCGGGACGCGCCGTCGGGCACGCCGACGCGCTGGATGCGCTCGAGCGGGATGTCGGTCTCCTCGAGCCACAGCTGCTCGGACTCGTCGTCGGTCTCGAAGATGGTCACCCAGATGCGTTCGGGATCGAGCCCGAAGTGCTCGACCGACAGCTCGTAGGACCAGCGGATGGCTTCGCGCTTGAAGTAGTCACCGAACGAGAAGTTGCCGAGCATCTCGAAGCTCGACAGGTGCCGGGTGGTGCGCCCGACGTTCTCGATGTCGTTGGTCCGCACGCACTTCTGGTAGCTGGTCGCCCGCGGGTTCGGCGGGGTGGCATCACCAAGGAAGTAGGGCTTGAACGGCACCATCCCGGCGATGGTCAGCAGCAGACCGGGGTCGTTGGGGATCAGGGGCGCCGAGCTGTAACGCTGCGCGCCGCGCTCCTCGTAGAAGCGCAGGAACGTCTCTCGGATGGTGAGGCTGTCCACGTGGGGGCTCCGGTACTGGGGGTGCCGGGCTGCGGCTAGCGGTGAGCGGTCGGGGCCGGCAGCTCGGACAGTGGTGGCACGTCGTACGCGCGTCGCAGCTGCGCCTCGCGGTCGGCAGCGGCGACGCGGCCTGCCTCCGCTGCGGTCGCGAGGCGGGCGGTCAGGCTGCCCGCAGCTCGGCCGGCACGGTCGGCGACCGCCACGGGGTGGGCGGCGCGGGTGGCACGGTCGACCCGCCGGATCACGTAGCCGCCGACCAGGACCCCGGCACCGAGGCCGAGCGCGAGCGCGAAGACCGACCTCACGAGCCGTCCTCGCGGAAGGTGCGCACCGCCCGGGCGACGCCGGCCGAGACCGCCGCCCCCTTGATGATGGGGTTGGTGACCGTGGCGTGGACGACCCCGACGAGCTGGTCGGTGGTCGCGGTGATCGACTGCACACCGGCCACGATGGTGTCGACCCGGGCGAGCTCGACGTTGACGCCCGACACGGTCTCGTGGACGCCGCGCAGGATCGGCACGGTCTCGTCCGAGACGGTGCGCACGGCACCGATGACCTCGTCGACGGCTCGCACGGTATGCAGGACGAGCACGCACAGGGCCAGCATCAGCACGGCGAAGGCGCCGGCGGCCAGGACGATGCTCCAGTCGGAGATGTTCACGGCTGGGGGGTCTCCTCGGCGGACGGAGCGTTGGGCGGGGTGGTGCGGGGCGGTGGCTCGGGCTGGTGCTGCTCGGTCGCGCGACGTGCCGCGCGGGCCTGGTCGCGCAGCTCCGCGAGTCGGTCGGCGACCGCCGCCTCGTGACCGTGACGGGACGGTTCGTACAGCACCGTGCCGACCAGCCGATCGGGCAGGTAGGTCTGCGCCGGCGCGAACCCGCTGGCGTGGTCGTGAGGGTAGTCGTAGCCGACGCCGTGCCCGAGGCTGCGCGCCCCCCGGTTGTGCCCGTCCCTCAGGTGGGCCGGTACGTCGGTGTTGCCGTGGCGGCGAACGGACTCCAACGCGGCGCCGATGGCACGGGTCACGGCGTTGGACTTGGGCGCCACGGCGAGGGCGATGGCCGCGTGCACGAGCGCGTAGCGCGCCTCGGGAAGGCCCACCTTGTCGAGGGCGTCGAAGGCGGCCACCGCGGTCGGCAGGGCCTGGCGGTCGGCGAGCCCGACGTCCTCGGAGGCGAAGATGACCATCCGCCGCGCGAGGAAGCGGGGGTCCTCCCCCGACTCCAGCATCCGCACCAGCCAGTAGGCCGCCGCGTCCGGGTCGGAGCCACGCATCGACTTGATGAACGCACTGACCTGGTCGTAGTGCCCGTCGGCCGCCTTGTCGTACCGGAAGCGCTGCACCGCGTCGGCCACGTCGTCGAGGGTGACCACGACCGGCGGGGCGCCCGGGTCGACCGGCACGGCCGTGGCTCCGGCGTCGACACCCGCTGCGGCGGCCGCGACCTCCAGGGCGGTCAGCACGGCCCGGGCGTCCCCGTCGGCGAGGTGGACGAGGTGCTCGGCCGCGTCGGGATCGACGCGCACACGGCCCCCGAAGCCACGCTCGGGGTCGGTGCACGCGCGCTCGAGCAGGCCGTGGAGGTCGTCGTCGGTCAGCGCGGTCAGGCGGATCAGCTGACAGCGCGACAGCAGCGGCGCGTTGAGCTCGAAGAACGGGTTCTCGGTGGTCGCACCGATGAGGGTGACCCAGCCGGCCTCGACGCCAGGGAGCAGGGCGTCCTGCTGACCCTTGTTGAACCGATGGATCTCGTCGACGAACAGCACGGTGCGGCGGTCACGCAGCTCGAGGCGGCTGCGTCCCTCGTCGATGATCCGACGCACGTCCTTGACACCCGCCGTGACGGCCGACAGCTCGAGGAAGGCGGCATCGACGTGGCTGGCGATGACGGTCGCCAGCGAGGTCTTGCCGACCCCGGGCGGCCCCCAGAGGATCAGGCTGCGCAGGTCCCCACGGTCGAGCATGGCACGCAGCGGCTTGCCGGGCCCGAGCGCGTCGAGCTGGCCCACGTACTCCGACAGGTCCCGGGGGCGCAGCCGAGCCGCGAGCGGGACCCCGGCCCCGGGCCGCGCCGGCCGGGCGTGGTCCCCGTGCGCCGTGGTGCCACCGACGGCCGGGGTCCCCGGGTCGGTGCCGTCATCGAACAGCTGCTCGCTCATCGACCCGCGACCGTACCGCCGGCACCGCCACAGCAGGTCGGGTGAGGCCGGTGCTCGGACACCCGTCGGGACGGCACGCGATCGTGCCGGGGCGGGGGCCTGCGGTGGGAGGTCAGGCCTTGACGGGCTTGGGCAGCAGGCGGAGGCCCACGTCGCGGAGGGCCGCTTCGTCGTGGGGCGCCGGGGCGTCGGTCATCGGGTCCGCGCCGGACTGGGTCTTCGGGAACGCGATGACCTCGCGGATGGTGTCCTCGCCGCACAGCAGCATCACGAGCCGGTCGAGCCCGGGGGCGATCCCGCAGTGGGGCGGCACGCCGTAGCGGAACCCGCGCAGGAGGAAGCCGAACTTCTCCTCGGCGTCCTCGTCGGAGATGCCGAGGAAGCGGAAGACCCGCCGCTGCAGGTCGGCGTCGTGGATACGGACGCTGCCCGAGGCGAGCTCGACGCCGTTGAGGACGATGTCGTAGGCGCGGGTGGTGACCTCACCCGGGCGCTGCTCGAAGTCGTCGATGAACTGCGGGGCCGGCGCCGTGAACGGGTGGTGGTTGGGCACCCAACCTGCGCTGTTGGCTGCGGTCGGGTCGTCGGACTCCCCCGCCGGGTCGAACATCGGCGGTTCCACGACCCACACGAACTCCCAGCGGTCGGCCGGGATCAGGCCCCGGTCCTCGGCCAGGGTGTTGCGCAGCGCCCCCATCAGCTGGCGGGCGAACCGGGTCGGGCCCGCACCGAAGAAGACCGCGTCCCCGACGGCGGCACCGGTCTCGGCCAGCACCCCGGCGACCTCGGCGTCCGACATGAACTTGGTCAGGGGGCTGCGCAGCGTCGGCGCGTCCCCCTCGCCCGCCTCCACACCTTCCGCGTGCTCGCTGTCGCTGCGCTCGACGACCCCCCAGGCGAGGCCCTTGGCCCCACGGCGCTTGGCCCACTCGGTCCAGGTGTCGAACTGCTTGCGGGTCAGGTCACCGCCGCCCGGCAGGGCGAGGCCGATGACCGAGCCACCGTCGCCGAGCACACCCTTGAACACGCCCACCTCGGTGTCGGCGAAGACCTCCCCGAGGTCGGCGAGCTCCATCGCGAAGCGCAGGTCCGGCTTGTCGGACCCGAAGCGACGCATCGACTCCTCGAAAGTGATGCGTGGGAAGGGGGTCGGCAGCTGGACACCGAGGACCTCGTCCCAGAGCTCGACGAACATCTCCTCCATGACGGCGTAGATGTCCTCCTCGTCCCCGAAGGACAGCTCGAGGTCGAGCTGGGTGAACTCCGGCTGGCGGTCGGCGCGGAGGTTCTCGTCGCGGAAGCAGCGCGCGATCTGGTAGTAGCGCTCGACGCCGGCGACCATCAGCAGCTGCTTGAACAGCTGCGGGGACTGCGGCAGCGCGTAGGTTTCCCCCGGCTGCAGCCGCGAGGGCACGAGGAAGTCGCGGGGCGCCCTCCGGGGTCGGGCGGGTGAGCTGGGGGGTCTCGACGTCCAGGAAGCCGTTGCGCTCCATGACCCGCCGGATGATCGAGGTCGCCTGGGCCCGCACCTGGAGGTTGCGCGCCATCCGGGGCCGACGCAGGTCCAGGTAGCGGTGGACGAGCCGCAGCTCCTCGGACACGTCGATGCCGTCCTCGACCGGGAACGGCGGGGTGTCGGCGACCGACAGCACCTCGACGGAGCTGGCGGCGAGCTCGACGTCACCGGTGCCGAGCTTGTCGTTGCGCATCCCCTCGGGGCGCATCCGGACCTCGCCGGTCACTCGCAGCACCCACTCGGACCGCACGCGGTGGGCGGCCTCCAGCGCGTCCGAAGCGGTCGGGTCCGCGACCACCTGGAGGATCCCGGCGCGGTCACGCAGGTCGAGGAAGGCGACCCCGCCGTGGTCGCGACGGTTGTCGACCCAGCCCGCGACCGTGACGGTCTGGCCGGCGTGCTCGGCGCGCAGGTCGCCGGCGGCGGCGGTGCGCATGGCGCCGTGGGGGGAGATGCTCACGGTTCAGCTCGATGCTCGGTCGGTACCGGCCCGCGGCGCGTCAGCGCCCGAGCAGACCGGACAGGTGGGAGGCGAGGTCGGGTTCGGCGACGGTGATCTGGTCGCCCGAGCGGAGGTCCTTGACCGCGACGTTACCCGCGGCGCGCTCCTCGGCCCCGAGGATGACCGCCGTGCGGGCGCCGCGGCGGTCGGCGCGCTTGAGCTGCTTGCCGAGCTTGCCGCCCCCGACCTCGAGGTCGACCGCGAAGCCGTGGCCGCGCAGCCGTCCGGCGAGCGCCACCGCGTCGACTGCTCCGCTCTCGTCGATGACGGTGACGACCACGTCCGGCGCGTCGAGATCGGTCTCGCCGGCGGCGGCCTCCTGCGCCTCGAGCAGGAGCAGGATGCGCTCGATGCCGAGGCTGCCGCCCGTCGCCGGGACGTCCTGGGACTGGAACATGCCGATGAGACCGTCGTAGCGACCGCCGGCGGCGATGGTCGCGGCGAGCTGGTCGTGCACGACCTCGAAGACCGGTCCGGTGTAGTACGACAGGCCGCGTGCGAGCACCGGGGCGTACGACAGCGACCCCCCGGGCAGGTCGCCCGCCAGCGCCAGGACCTGATCGACCTCGTCGAGGCCCGCGCGGCCACGCTCGGTGGCGGCCACCCGTCCCCGGATGCGGTCCGACGGATCGTCGGCGCCGAGGTCGTCGACGATGGCGTCCACGACGGAGGCGTCGACATCGCGCCCCCGCAGGTCCGCCGCCACCCCGTCGACGCCGATCTTGTCGAGCTTGTCGAGCGCCGTCAGGACCGCCGACTCGGCGGCGTCGGGCAGGCCGTAGGCCTCGACCAGGCCAGCCAGGGCGCGACGGGAGTTGAGCTGCACCCGGAAGCCGGACAACCCCAGCCGATCGAGCACGTCGGCCACCGCGACGATGGTGGCCGCGTCGGCCAGCAACGAGTCGGTCCCCACCGTGTCGACGTCGCACTGGAAGAACTCGCGGTACCGGCCCTTGCCCGGGCGGTCCGCCCGCCACACGGGCGCGATGTGGTACCGCTTGAACGGGGTCGGCAGCTGGGATCCGTACCGCGCCACGACCCGGGCCAGCGGGACCGTCAGGTCGTAGCGCAGCGCCATGTCGGCGTCGCCGGAGGACTCGTGCTCACCGCGCTTGAGGATCTTGAAGATGAGCTGGTCGCCCTCCTCGCCGTACTTGCCGGTGAGGACCTCGAGACGCTCGAACGCGGGGGTGTCGAGCGGCGCGAACCCGTGGCTGCGGAACACCTCGCGGATGGTGGCGAAGGCGCGTTCGCGCCGAGCGACCTCGGCGGGCAGGAAGTCACGCGTCCCGGAGGGCGGGTTGGCGTCGATGGTGGCCACGGCGGAGCCTCGAGGAGCAGCGGAGGAGAGCGGAACCGGACCGCTCCAGGGCAGGAGCGCACGGCAGGGACGCGAGGCTAGCGGCCACCCGCTCCGCCACGGTCAGAGGCTGACCGGCACGGGCAGCCCTTCGGCGAGGACCTCGGTGTCGACCTGGACGGGCCCGCCGTCGCCGACGGTGACCTGGCGCCGCTCGAGCACGTCACCGTCGAGGTAGGTGAGCTCGACGGTGTACCGCTGCCCCTCCTCGGCCACGACCCGTGGGCCACCGACCAGCGACTCCAGCTGGTTCACGGCCGCCGCGCGTTCGTCGTCGTCGAGGCTGCCGCGCAGCCGGACGTCGGCGGCGGTCTCCACGACCCGACCGAACCGGTCCGAGGGTCGGGTCGTCTCCACGTAGGCGCGGGCCGCAGCGATCGCCGACGGCTCGTCGTCGACGGCCCCGCCATCGCGCGCGAGCAGCGCATCGAACGCCTCGGGCCGTCCGGTGACCACGATGGCCTCCGATCCGTCGAAGGCGACGTGGAACAGGGCAGGTGCCCCGCTCGTCGGTGCCGTGACCTGGAGCAGATCGAAGGAGGCGAGGAACGACGCGTCGAGCTCGGCGATCCGGGTCGCCTCGTCGTCGAGCAGCGCCGCCCGGCCCTCCTCGCCTGCAGCCACCAGCGCGTCCCGCAACGAGGTCATCTGGTCGTCCTGTCCGTCGGACGGTGCGCCACCGTCCTGGGCGGTCCCGGCCGGGTCTGGTTCGGGCGATCGGTCCTCACCGGCCGCGCAGCCGACCGCCAACGCCGCCACGAGCACGAGCGCGGTCCGAGCGAGGGGTAGGGGTACGGCTGGTCGCCTCATCTGCTGTGCCTGTCGTCCCAGTAGCCGCCGTAGAGGTCCGGGTAGGTGTCGCCCGTCGTGGACGCGACCACGTCCCCGTTCTCGAACGCGTCCCGGATGGCCTGTTCGGCAGCGGCCTCACCGGCCGCGCGCCGCTGTGCCTCGGTGGCGTCGTCCCCGAGGGCCGCGACCGCCTCATCGTAGGCGCGCTCGTAGACGCCCTGTAGGACGGTGTCCGGCACCTCCGGGTTGCGCGCCTGGATCTGCTGGTTCGCCTGCACCTGCCGGACGACCGCATCGGTCTCCTCGGCGATCATCCCGTCGACGTAGGCATCCCGCGGCCCGTCGATGTCGGGTGACTGGCCGGTGTTCGACCGTTCCGCGTGGAGCGCCTCGTGGACCAAGATCGCCGCGAGCTGTTCCGGCGTCAGGTTGCTGTCGAGCACGATCCGGTTCTGGCTGGGGACGAAGTAGGAGCCGCCACCGGGCTCGTACTCGGGGGTGATGCCGAGCTCGTCGAGGAGGGCGAGGGCCTCGCGACCGATCTCCGAGTCGCCGAGCAGATCACGGACCTGGTCGTCCACGGACGGCTCGGGGTCGCCGCCGCCACCGAAGAGGTCGCGGATCCAGTCGGTGAGCCGGCGGAAGAACCCACGATCGTCGGCGTCGCTGGTCGGCTCGGCCTCGAGTGCAGGCCCGGTGCCGCCCTCCGGGTCGTCGCCCTCGGAGCCCCCGGTCCCGGGTCCGCCTGCGGCGGGCTCGTGCGCACCGGGTCCGCCTGTGGCCGGCTCGTGCGCACCGGGTCCGCCGGCACCGGGCTCGTCGGCGGCGACGACCTCGCCCCCGCAGTCGCCACCCGAGACGTCGATGTGGCAGAAGGCCCAGTGGACCGTCTCGCCGATCGACCGCCCGATGCCGGTGGTCGCGACGAGGCCGAGGACCACGCCGGCGAGCAGCACGACGATGGCCACGTACTCGGCGGTGCTCTGCCCCGCCTGGTCGCGCCACCGACGCCGCACGGTCGTCCCTCTCGGTCCACCGGGCGGGTCTCTCCGCACCGGTCAGGACCACCCTCCCGGAGGGATCGCGCACGCGAGTGAGCCGCTGGTCCCATCAGGTGGCCTGCGAGGGGCCCGACCGCGTGGGCCGGTCGCGTCAGCTCCGGCTGGCCGCCTGGTGCAGGAAGGGGTTGGTGGCCCGCTCACGCCCGACCGTGGTGTCCGGTCCGTGCCCTGACAGGATCAGGGTGTCGTCCTGCAGGGGCAGCACGGTGCGGACCAGGGAGGCGAACAGATCCGAGGTCGAACCGCGCGGGAAGTCGCTGCGTCCGACCGACCCGGCGAAGATCAGGTCGCCCGAGAACAGCACCTCGGCGGTGGCCGCATCCGCGTCGCCGAGGGCGAAGCTGACGGGCACGTCCGCCAGTCCGCGACCGAGGTAGGTGACGTGCCCCGGCGTGTGGCCCGGGTTGTGCTCGACCCGGAAGGTGATCCCGGCGTACGTCACGTCCTGCCCGTCGGTGACCTCGCGCAGGCGTTCGGTCGGCGGGTCCCACGTGAGCCCGAACTGCTGCTCGAGCAGCTCGGGCGGCGCGCCGAACGCGGCGGCCGGGTCGTCCCAGATCCAGCGGTCCTCGGGGTGCAGCAGGACCGGGACGTCGAGCTCGCGAGCCAGCTCCGGCACACCCCAGACGTGGTCGAGGTGCCCGTGCGTGAGCAGGATCGCCTCGCAGGCGACACCCGCCTGAGCGAGCATCGCGGGGACGGCCTCCGCCGCGCCCTCCCCCGGGTCGACCACCACGGCGGACGCCGCGGCCCGGTCCCCCACCACGAAGCAGTTGGTCTGCCAGCGGCCGAGCGGGACACCGAGCACGAAACGGTCGGTCACGGGTGCGAGCTCCTGCGCGGTGGCGGTGATCCGGGGACCATCCGCGAGGCTACCCACGCTCGCACGGCACGAACGAGGCCGGGCACGTGGCCCGGCCCCGATGCTCGTGCCTGTCGGTCAGGCGACCTCGGCGGGGGCGTACGCCTGGGCGTCGCAGACGGCCGCGTCACCGCTGCGGTCCTGGCGGGCGAGCACGTTGACCGCGACCTCGCACACGTTGGCGGCAACGGAGATCGGCACCTGGACGATGATGTCGCTGACGTTGACGTTCACGAGACCACGCTGCTGGCCGTTGCCCTGGCGGTTGCCGTCGTTCCAAGGGACGGTGGCACCCGACTCGGCGACCGCGTCGCACGTGGCGGCCTCACCGTCGCGGATCTGCTCGGCGAGGACGTTGACCGCGACCTCGCAGACGTTGGCGGCGACCGCGATCGGCAACTGCACGACGACGTCAGAGACGTTGACGTTGACCAGTCCCTCCTGGAGCGGCGGGAGCTCGGGCAGCTCGGGGACCTGAGCCTGGGACGGGGCGGCGGCCACGAGGACGAGACCGAGAGCGAGGGTGAGGGCAGCGAGAGCGCCCGCGACGTTGGAGCGCAGGGTCTGGATCATGAGGTGTCTCCCTGGTGAGGACCGCCCCGGCCCCTGACGTCCGGCAGCAGTCGCGGATGGTGCGATCCGACGACCTCACCAGGACGTCGATCCCGGGACATCCGTCCGCTCGGCCGCCCCCAACCCTGCCGTCGGGACACCCCGTGACGGGAACTGCGCGCACGGGTCAGGGTGCGCCCGGCCTCGGGCGGGTCTCCAGCCCCGACCAGGCCCGGGAACGGCCGGATGGCCGCACCCTGTCCGCTCGGACGGCTGCGACCGGCCTCGTCGCCAGGCGCGTCCCGAGGGGCTCACCGAGATGGTGCGGTCAGCGTGCGGCGGTGCCCTGTGGGACGACCCGGTACGCGTCGTAGACGCCCTCGACGCGGCGCACGCTACGCAGCGCGTACTCGAGGTGGGTGGGGTCACCGAGCTCGAACTGGAACCGCAGGACCGCGACGCGGTCCTTGCGGGTGGCGACCTGTGCCGAGGTGATGTTGATGTGGAGGTCACCGAGGACGGCCGTGATGTCGCGCAGCAGGTGTTTGCGGTCGAGCGCCTCGATCGCGACCTGCACCAGGAAGGGCGCGTTGGTGTCCCCGGACCAGTCCACGGGCACGAACCGGTCGTCCTCGCCCGCGCGCAGGTCGGCGACGTTCGAGCAGTCGCTGCGGTGCACCGAGACACCCCGCCCGCGCGTGACGAAGCCGACGATGTCGTCCCCGGGGACCGGCGTGCAACAACGTGCGAGCTTGACCAGCATGCTCGCGTCACCCTCGACGGTCACGTCGCCGCTGCTCTGCCCGATGCGGATCGGGGCCGCCTGCGTCGGCAGGTCGTCGAGCTTCTGCTCGGTCTCGACCTCCTCGGTCATGCCGGCCACGACCTGGGCCGCCACCGTCTGGGCGGCCACGTGCCCCTCGCCGACGGCCCGGAACAGCGCCTCGGTGCCCTTGTAGTTGAGCACCGCAGCGGCGTCGGTCAGCTCGCCCGAGGCCATCGCCTTGGCGTACGCGAGGCCCTTGCGGCGCAGCGCACGCGTGATGGCCTCGCGACCGCGGCCGATCGCGTCCTCACGACGTTCGCGGTTGAAGTACCCCCGGATCTTCGACTGGGCCCGCGTCGAGGCCGCGAGCTTGAGCCAGTCGCGCGACGGTCCGGCGTCCTCGGCCTTCGAGGTCAGCACCTCGATGCTGTCACCGTTGACCAGGACGTGGTCGAGCGGCACGAGCCGACCGTTGACCCGCGCCCCGATGCACCGGTGGCCGACCTCGGTGTGCACCGCGTACGCGAAGTCGATCGGCGTCGCCCCGGCCGGCAGGCCCATGACCTCACCCTTGGGGGTGAAGACGAACACCTCGTCCTGGTAGAGGTCGATGCGCAACGACTCGAGGTAGTCGCCGGGTTCGTCGACCTCGGCCTGCCACTCGAGCAACTGCTCGATCCAGGGCAGCTCGCCGGTGGCGTCCGCGTCGGTGGAGCCCCCGCGCGGGGCGTCCTTGTACATCCAGTGGGCTGCGACACCGAACTCGGCGGTGCGGTGCATGGCGCGCGTCCGGATCTGGACCTCCAGCGGCCGACCCTGCGGCCCGATCACCGACGTGTGCAGCGACTGGTAGAGGTTGACCTTCGGCATCGCGATGTAGTCCTTGAAACGACCGGGGACCGGTCGCCAGGAGGCGTGCAGCTGGCCGAGCACCGCGTAGCAGTCCCGGACCGAGTTGACGATGACCCGGACGCCGAGCAGGTCGTAGATCTCGTCGAACTCCTTGCCCCGGAGCACCATCTTCTCGTAGATGGAGAAGTAGTGCTTCGGCCGGCCGAAGATGTCACCGCGGATCTTCAGCTCACGGAGCTGGTCGCGGATGGAGGCCATGACCTGCTCGAGGTAGGCCTCACGCTCGGGGTTGCGCTCCTCGACCATCGCCACGATCTCGTCGTAGCGCTTCGGGTGCAGCGTCCTGAACCCGAGGTCCTCGAGGCGCAGCTTGAACTGCTGCATACCGAGCCGGTGCGCCAACGGCGCGTAGATGTCGAGGGTCTCCTGCGCGATCCGTTTCTGCTTCTCGCGCGGCATGTGGCCGATGGTCTCCATGTTGTGGAGCCGGTCGGCGAGCTTGATGACCAGGACCCGGATGTCCTTGGCCATCGCCATGATCATCTTGCGGAGGGTCTCGGCCTGCTGCTGTTCCTTGGTCTCGACCCGCAGCCGGTCGAGCTTGGTGACACCGTCGACCAGGTGCGCGACCTCGGCGCCGAACCCGGTGGTGATGTCCTCCAGCGACGCGGCGGTGTCCTCGACCACGTCGTGGAGCAGGGCGGCCACCAGCGTGGCCGTCCCGAGGCCGAGCTCGGCGAGCTCGGTGGCCACCGCGACCGGGTGGGTGATGTAGGCCTCACCCGAGCGCCGCTTCTGGCCCTCGTGCATCACGTCGGCGTACCGGTAGGCGCGCACGACGTCGCGCACGTCCGCCTTGCCACCGGCGGCTCGGATCGCCTGGGCGAGACCCTCGAGCTCGGCCGGGATGTCCCCGCGACGGACCAGCGGCAGGTTGGTCAGGACGCCCTTGACCCCCGATGGCCGCGCGGGCGGCAGCGGCGCCGGCCGAGGCTCGTGCGCCGTGGAGGTGTCGGTGTCCGGGTCCGTGACGGTCCTCCCGCTGCAGAAAGGGCGTCCTGCGAGCGTACCGCCGCCCCCGTCGACGTCAGCGTTCGGCCGTCACCGGGCCCGGTCCGTACCTGGCGTCAGTACTCGAGGAGCGAGTAGCGCGTCAGCCCGCCGAGCTGGTCGGCCCCGCGCAGGAAGCCGAGCTCGAGCAGGAAGGCGCACCCCACGACCTCGCCGCCGAGCTGACGGACCAGGTCGACGGTCGCGGCCGCGGTCCCCCCGGTGGCGAGCACGTCGTCGACCACCAGGACCCGGTCCCCCATCTGGATCGCGTCGTCGTGCAGCTCGAGGGTGGCGTCGCCGTACTCGAGCACGTACTGGACCTGTCGGGACGGACCGGGCAGCTTGCCGGCCTTGCGCGCGGGGACGAAGCCCGCACCGAGGTGGTAGGCGACCGGCGCGGCGAGGATGAACCCGCGCGCCTCGATCCCGACGACCTTGTCGACCTGGCCCCGGCCGAACCGCATGCACATCGCGTCGACGACGGTGGAGAACGCCACCTTGTCGAGCAACAGCGGCGTCACGTCCTTGAACACCACGCCGGGCTCGGGGAAGTCGGGGACGTCCCGGATGAGTTCCTCGAAGCGCTGGTGGTCGACCTCGAGCCGCACGTCAGCGCCCCTTCCGCTTGGAGCGCTTCTGCTTGCCCCGACCGCGGACGTACTCGGTGGTGACCGGCGCCCGCGACGCCGGACCGGCGACACCGGTCACCGCTGGGGCCTCGTCCGCGTCGGCCGAGGCCTTGCCGGCGCGGCCCTCGTCGGCGACCACGCCGGCCAGGACCTGCTCGTCGACCCCGAGAGCTGTGGTCGGATCGGCCTCGGGGACGGGCGCTTCGAACGCGCCGAGCCGCAGACGCTCCGAGCTGAGCTGGCGCGAGACCTTGGCGGCCCGCTTGGCCGACTCGGGTTCGCGGGACTTCAGCCACGCGAAGAACGGTCCAGCGACGAACAGCGAGGAGTAGATCCCGACCGCCATGCCGATGAACAGCGCGAGCGCCAGGTCCTGGAGCGTGGTCGCGCCGAGCAGCTGCGAGCCGATCAGCAGCAGGGCACCGACCGGCAGCAGCGAGGTGATCGAGGTGTTGATCGAACGCCACAGCACCTCGTTCATGGAGGTGTTGACCAGCTGCCCGTAGGTCCGGAAGCCCGGTTCACCGAGGAACGGATCGTTCTCCTTGACCCGGTCGAAGACCACCACCGTGTCGTAGAGCGAGTAACCGAGGATGGTCAGGAGGGCGATGACGGTCGCGGGCGAGACGGTGAAGCCGACCAGGGCGTACAGCCCGATCGTGATCAGGACGTCGTGGGTGAGCGCCAGGACGCTCGCGGCCGCCATCTTCGGCTCCAGCCGCATCGAGATGTAGATGACCACCACGACGAGGAAGACCACCAGCGCCCGGAGGGCCTGGGTGGTCAGCCGCTGTCCCCACCTCGGTCCGACGAACTCGAACTGGACGTCGACTGGCTCGGCCAGCTCCGTCAGGGCGGTCTCGACCTCGACGGCCTCGTCGGAGCCGGGTTCGAGGGCCGCGGTGCGGATGATGGCAGCGGTCGGGGCGTCCGGGTCGCCCTCGAGCTGGGCGGTCACGTCGTGGGCGCCTGCCCCCTCGGCGGCCGCCCGCAGGTCGTCGCCGCTGACGTCGCCCTGGATGCCCTCGAGGCGGTACGAGGTGCCACCGACGAACTCGATGGACATGTCGAGGCCGCCGATGACCAGCGACCCGATGCTCAGCAGCAGCAGCGACGCGGACAGCACGACCCAGGTGCGGGCCTTGCCGACGAAGTCGAAGGTCGTGGTCTTCACCGGACACCTCCCGAGGCCTCGACCGGTGTACCGGCGGCGGGTCGTTCGACCGCACGCAGCGAGCGCCGCGTGATCAGCTTGGTCCGTGCGAGCAGCTCGACCACCGGGCGCGTGAACAGGCCGAGGATGAGCAGATCGATCAGCGTGGCGATCCCGAGCATGAGCGCGAAGCCGCGCACCGGGCCGATGGCCAGCAGGTAGAGGATGGTGGCCGCGGCCAACGTGACGGTGTTGCCCGCCAGGTTGGTGCGGAACGCTGAGGTGAAGCCCTTGCGGACCGCTGTCCGTGGCGTCTTGCCGAGGTTGACCTCGTCGCGGATCCGCTCGAAGTAGATGATCGAACTGTCGGCGGTGATGCCGATGGCGACGATGATGCCGGCGATGCCGGCCAGGGTCAGGGCGAACCCGGCGACCTCGCCGAGGCCGGCGATGACCCCGCCGACGAGGACGCCGAAGACCGCCAGGCCCGCGAGTGCCACGACCCCGAGCGCCTTGTAGAAGAACACCAGCCAGATCCCGACCAGCACCAGCCCGATACCGCCGGCGAGGATCCCCGACCGCAGCGAGTCCTCACCGAGCGTGGCCGACACGGTCGCGAAGGTCGACGGCTCCAGCGTGAGCGGCAACGCACCGGCCCGCAGGATCAGCGCGAGGTCGTTGGCCTCGTCCTCGCCGTCGCCCTCCGCGGTCGCGCCGGTGGTGATCTGGGCCGTCCCGCCGGTGATCCCGACGCCACACAACACACCCTGCGCCATGTTCGGCGCGGACTCGACAGCGTTGTCCATCACGATCGCCAGCAGGCCCGGCCGGCCCTGGTCGCGCTCGCAGGCGAGGTCGGCGGTGATCGCCGCGAAGGCCTGGCCACCGGCCCGGTCGAGGTCGAGCGCGACCGAGTAGCCCTGCTGGTCGAGGGTGGGCCGCGCGTCGTCGATGCGGTCACCGGTCAGCGCCGTCGGGCCGACCTCGTACTTGGGCGGCAGCGGCTGCTCGGCGCCCTCGGCCACGGCATCGACGGCGCCGCAGACGAGGCCGGTCTCCTGCTCGCCGAGGACCCGACGCTCGTCCACGGGGGCGGTGCAGTCCGGACCCTCGTCGTAGCCCGGGTCACCGGGCTGGAACACGTCGATGACGGGCCGGAAGTCGAGCTGGGCGGTGGTGCCGATGATCTCGCGCAGCCGGTCGGCGTCGGTGACACCCGGCAGCTGGACGAGGATGTCGACGCCCTGACGGGAGATGTCCGGCTCGGCGACGCCGAGCGAGTCGATGCGGGCCCGGATGACCTCGATGGTCTCGTCGAGGAGCGCCTCGTAGTCGTCGGGCTCCTCCTCCCCCTCCGGCAGCTGCGGGGAGTAGATCGCGCTGATCCCGCCCTGGAGGTCGAGCCCGAGGTTCGGCCGCGCACCGAGGGCGAGCGCCGACGCGGCGGCCCCCACGATCAGGAGCATCGCCACCAGCGTGGTGATCGAACGACGCTTGTCCATGCCAGCGGTTCCCTTGGAGCGCAGGCGCGCGCTCGTCGTAGCCGTCGCCTCGGGTGCGGTCAGCCGACCGCGACCCCGTTGGCGGTGATCTTGAACTCGCAACCGAGGGTGCGAGCGGCGCGGCGGCACATGATCATCCGGTCGAGGAAGATCTCGAAGTACTCGAGCACCGTGGACCTGGTGGTGTCGAGGTCGAGCTCGAGGGTGATCGTCGCCGCCTCGCTGTCGACGCGGAGGAAGCTGTGGGTGACCGCGTCGTTGACGCGATCGTGGATGTCGGCGGCGGTGTCGGCGCCCTTGCGGACCCGGGAGCGGTGCACGTCGGCCTTGTCGGCGAGGATGACGGCGGCCCCGACGGGCCCGACCGACGAGCCGTACTGCTCCTCGTGGTTGCCGACGGCCGACAGGACGAGCCCGATCCGGTAGGGATCGACCTCCAGGCGTCGCAGGGCGTCGTACGCCACCCACGCGCTCGACAGCCCGTGGTTCATGCGCGACACCACGTTGCCCACGTCGTGCAGGTAGCCCGACACGGCGGCCAGCTCGCACAGGTCCTCGTCGGCGCCGAGGTGGTGCAGCACGTTGTGCGCGATGCGCCCGACGAGGTTGGCGTGACGGAACCCGTGCTCGGTGAAGCCCTGGGCGGCCAGGAACTGGTCCGACAGCTTCAGGAACGCCGCGACGACCTCGTCGCTCTGCAGGGCGCCGAGGATGTCGGGCGATGCCCCACCCGCCCGGTGCTTGGCCTCGAGCGCGACGGCGGTCGCCTCGGCGACGGCGTCGGCTGCGCCCACGCCGCGAGCGATCGCGGACTCGGCCGACCCGGTGATCGCCGTGGCGGGATCGGTCAGCTGGGTCTCGTCACCGGCCCACCCGCGGACAGCCGCGAGGTCGGCCGGCTCGGGATGCTCACGCGGCGGCGCGCCGTCAGCCCCGTCGGTCGCTTCGGCCCGGTCGGCGGCGGCCTCGTCGATCGACGACGAACCGTCGCGCTCGCGCCCGGCCGCGGCCGGGTCGGAGCGGGTGACGTCCTCGTCGCCGGTGGTCACTCGCTGTCCTCGTCGAGGAGGATCTCGTCGCGGACCACCTTGGCCAACGAGGAGCGCTGGAAGCGCATCACGACGTCGTCGGTGACCTCGAGATCCATGGTCTCGTCGGTCAGCGCCACGACACGGCCGTGCAGCCCGCCGACGGTGACGACGTCGTCACCGACCGACAGCGAGCCGATCAGCTGCTGGTGTTGCTTCTGGCGCCTCTGCTGCGGACGGATCAGCAGCAGGTAGAGCGCCACGAGGAAGATGAGGGGGAGGATGAGCCCGCCGGCGTCGCCCACGTCGGGGAACCTCTCGGAGTCGGGGAACAGGAGGGCGCCACCCTACCGGCGCGCGCGCCTGGCCACGTGGCGCAGCACGCCGACCGCCCTCACGCCTCGTCCGCCCCGGGGGCGACCTCGTCGATGGGCAGGGTCCAGGCGGCCTCGGGCCGGGGTGCGGGCAGGCCCAGGTGGGCGTAGGTCCCGGCGGTGGCGGTCCGGCCCCGCGGGGTGCGCTGGAGCAGCCCGGTGCGCAGCAGGAAGGGTTCGACGGCGGTCTCGACCGTCTCGGGTTCCTCACCGACCGAGGTGGCCAGGGTCGCGAGCCCGACCGGTCCCCCACCGAAGTTGTTGCAGAGCGCCTCGAGGACGCGGCGGTCGAGCCGGTCGAGGCCGAGCTCGTCGACGTCGAAGACCGCGAGCGCCGCCCGCGCCACCGCACGGTCGACGATCCCGTCACCCTCGACCTCGGCGTAGTCGCGGACCCGGCGCAGCAGCCGGTTGGCGATACGGGGGGTGCCGCGGGAACGGCGCGAGATCTCCTCGCCACCCCCGGCGTCGAGGTCCACCCCGAGGAGGCCGGCCGAGCGGCGCACGATCCGCTCGAGCTCGGCAGGCTCGTAGTGCTCGAGGTGCGCGGCGAACCCGAAGCGATCCCGCAGCGGCGCGGACAGCAGGCCCGTCCTGGTCGTCGCACCGACGAGCGTGAACGGCGGCAGGTCCAGACGGATCGACCGTGCCCCGGGGCCCTTGCCGACCACGATGTCGAGCTGCAGGTCCTCCATGGCCGGGTACAGGACCTCCTCGACCTGGCGCGGGAGCCGGTGGATCTCGTCCACGAACAGCACGTCGCCCGGTTCGAGCCCCGTCAGGATCGCGGCGAGGTCGCCCGGTCGCTCGATCGCGGGGCCCGAGGTGGTCCGCAGCTGAGCGCCGACCTCGGCCGCGACGATCGCCGCGAGGGTGGTCTTGCCGAGCCCCGGGGACCCCGACAGCAGCACGTGGTCGGCGGACTGGCCCCGCTGCTTGGCGCCGAGCAGCACCAGCTCGAGCTGACGCCGGACGCGGTCCTGCCCGACGAACTCGGCCAGGGACCGCGGGCGCAGGGACGCGTCGACACGATCCTCGCCCGGGAGCGCCGCGGGTCCGACGAGTTCGTCACGGTCGCTCACGCCGCCCCCGTCCCGATGGTGCGCAGCGCCCGCCGCAGCAGCCCCGGGACGTCGTCGGGGACGCCGACGAGTCCGACGAGCACGGGCTGGACCTCGGCGGTGGAGTACCCGAGCGAGAGCAGCGCGTCGCGGACCTCCTCGAGCGCGTCCGCGGCCGGACCTGGCACCCCGCCGTCGACCTCGACCAGCGCGGCTCCGGTACCGCCGACCTTGTCCTTCAGCTCCAGCACGAGCCGCTCGGCCCCCTTCTTGCCCACACCGGGGACCTGGGTGAGGGTGGTCAGGTCGCCCCCCGCGATGGCCGCCCGCAGGACGTCCGGCCGGTGGGTGGACAGGTAGGCGAGGGCCAGCTTCGGACCCACCCCCGAGGCGGTCAGGAGCAGTTCGAACAGCTGGAGCGATGCCCGGTCGGTCGACCCGTAGAGGGTCATGGAGTCCTCGCGCACCTGCAGGGAGGTGTGCAGGACCACCTCCTCACCGCGGGCCGGGATGTGGTCCGCCGGGGTGACGTGCACGAGGTAGCCGACCCCGCCGACGTCGACGACGACGGCGCCGGCGTCACGGTGGGCGACGGTGCCGCGCAGGTGGCTGATCACGAGGTGGACCTCCGGACGTGGGCGGGCCGGGACGCGCGGTCGGCGAGCACCGCTTCCCAGCCGCCCCGACGGGCGCGGTCGGCGGCCGTCGCGGCTTCCGCCAGGGCGGCGGCCGCCGGCGTGGAGGCGGCCGCGGCAGCGAGGCGTGAGCGCGCCAGGTGGGTGAGCGCGACCGCCAACGCGTCGGCCACGTCCGGCGGCCCGGGGATGGTGTCCACCCGCAGCTGGGCGGCCACGAGCCGGGCGATCGCCCCCTTGTCGGCGGTCCCCGACCCCGCGACGGTCAGCTTGATCTCGGACGGGCTGTAGGGGTGCACGCTGGTCCCGGCCCGTGCGGCGGCGACCAGCGCGACACCCGCGGCCTGCCCGGTCGCCATGGCCGTGCGCACGTTGACCGAGAACAGCACGCGTTCGACGGCGATGGCGTCGGGCCGGTGCTCCTCGACGGCCGCGACGATCGCGTCGTGGACCGCCAGCAGCCGCTGCTCGTGCGGGAGGTCGGGATCGGTGCGGATGCAGATCGCGTCGACCAGGCGCGGTCGCGCCGACGGCCCCTCGACGACCCCGACCCCGCAACGCGTCAACCCGGGGTCGACGCCGAGGACGCGGAGCGCCGCTGGCGCGGTGGACACGGGTGGCTCCTGGAGGTCGACGACCGAACACGTGTTCAGGCTAGCGAGCCCCCCGGTGTCGGCGCCGCACCTCGGACGGTCAGGCCTCGAGGTCCTCGAGGAGGTCCTCGGGGATGTCGAAGTTGGCGTAGACGTCCTGGACGTCGTCGTTGTCGTCGAGGTCGTCGAGCAGCCGCAGCACCTTCTTGGCCTCGCTGACCTCGGCGATCGGGACCGTGGACGCCGGCACCATCGTCGACCCGGACTCCTGGACCTCGAAGCCAGCCTGCTCGAGGGCCGCGCGCAGGTCCGCCACGTCGGAGGGGTCGCACCAGGCGGTGTAGGTCTCCGAGTCCGCCTCGAGGTCCTCCATCCCGGCCTCGAGCCCGACGAGCATGAGCTCGTCCTCGTCGGCGCCCGCCTTCGGCAGGAGCACCCGCCCGCGACGGGTGAACAGGAAAGCGACCGATCCCGGCTCCGCGAGGCTCCCCCCGGACTTGGTGAAGGCGCTGCGCACGTCGGCTGCCGTGCGGTTGCGGTTGTCGGTCAGCACGTCGACCAGGACCGCGACCCCGCCGGATGCGTAGCCCTCGTACTGCGCCGGCTCGTAGGCGGCGGCGCCCTCGAGCTCACCGGCGCCACGCTTGCACGCCCGCTCGATGGTGTCCTTGGGGACCTCGGCGTCCTTGGCCTTCTGCACCGCCAGGGCGAGGGACGGCGACGCCTCGGGGTCCCCCGTCCCGGCCCCGCGGGCGGCCACCTCGATCTGACGGATCAGCTTCGCCCACGTCTTGCCACGCCGCGCGTCCTTGGCGGCCTTCTTGTGCTTGATGGTGGACCACTTGCTGTGGCCGGACATCGCTGGACTCCCGGGTCGACGCTCGCGCCACGAGGGGCGCACGGAGGCTGCGAGCCTACCGCTGCGACCTCGTGCGCTCGGCCGGCCCCGGGGGCGCGGTCACCCGTCGCCGGCCGTCAGTCGAAGGCCGCCGAGATGTAGTCCGCCCAGATGCCGGCCGGGATGGTGCCGCCGGTGACCGCCTCGTACCGGGTGCCTCCGATGGACACGCTCTCCATCGGGCGTGGCTGCTCGTAGCCGACCCACGCCGACGTCGTCAGCTCGCCGGCGGCTCCGACGAACCAGGCGTCCACGTGGCTGTTGGTCGTCCCCGTCTTGCCGAAGACCCCGCGCTCGACGGTGCTGCCGACCCGTGCGGCCGTCCCTCCCGGCTGGACCGGGCCCCGCAGCACCTCGCGCAGCTGACGCGCCGTGTCGCGGTCGATGACCCGCTCGCACCGGGGCTCGTGCTCGTAGAGGACCTCGCCGTCACGATCGAGGACGCGCTCGATGACGTACGGCTCGCACCGCACGCCGCCGTTGGTCCACGTCCCGTAGCCGAGCGTCATACCGAGCGGGAAGACCTCCGCCGAGCCGAGGCCGATCGAGCAGTCCACCGGGCCGAAATCGGCGAGGTTGCCCCACCGCAGCCCGTGGTCCATCGCGACCTCGGCGACGCGTTGGATGCCGACGTCGCGGGCCAGCTGGACGAAGTAGGTGTTGACCGAGCGCTGCATCGCCTCGTAGAGACCGATGACCCCCGCATCGGTGTCGCCGTAGTTGCGCGGCTCGTAGGGCTCGTCCTCCGCCCCGCAGGGCTCGATCTCCTCCCCGGAGGGCGAGTCGTACTCCAGCGGCCCGCCGGGCTGATCCCGATCGTCGTCATCGTCATCGTCCTCGTCCCCGTCGCGACGGACGGGGACCGTGCGCCGGTCGAACCCGTCGACGAGGGCGGCGGCGGCCACGAACGGCTTGAACGCCGATCCCGACTGGCGACCGGACCCGCCGCCCCAGGGCACGGTGGGGTTGGTCGTGGTCAGGGTGCACGGCTCGTCGTCGTCCGGGTCGCAGCGACCGAAATCGTGCGGACCGAGGGCGAAGGTGCGCATCGCCCCGGTGGCGTGCTCGACGCTGATCACCGCACCCATCGGGTCCGAGGCGGCGTCGGTGAGGTAGGCGCCGATCGCCTCGCGTGCCATCCCCATCAAGCCGCGGTCGAGCGTGGTCTCGATGCGCAGCCCTCCCTCGAAGATGGCGTCGATGCGTTCGTCGATGCTCGCACCGAGCGCCTCCTGGAGGCCCGGCTGCAGGGCCGCGTCGGGGTCGTACATCAGGCGCTTGACCGTGTCGATCCAGAACGGCTCGCCGAAGCTGCGGTCGCGGACGTCCAGTTCGATCTCGCTGGCGAGCGCCTCGTCGGCGGTCTCCTGGTCGATGCGTCCCTGGGCGAGCATCTGACGGATGACGATGTCCCGCCGGCCCCGCGCCGCCTCCTCGTTGGCGACCGGGTTGGTCACCGCCGGTGCCTGGATGCTGCCGGCGAGGACCGCCGCCTCGGCCACCGTCAGCTCACCGATGGGCTTGGAGAAGTAGTGATCGGCCGCGGTACCGACGCCGTACACCCCCTCGCCGAGGTAGACGGCGTTGAGGTAGCCCTCGAGGATCTGCTCCTTGGAGTCGCGCCGTTCGAGTTGGACGGCCAGGAGCACCTCCTGGAGCTTGCGCTCGATGGTCTGCTCGGGGCTCAGGAGGGTCATCTTCACGTACTGCTGGGTGATGGTGGAGGCCCCCTCGGTGATCTCGCCCGCTGCCAGGTTGCGCCCCGCGGCGCGGACGATCGCCTCGTGCTCGACGCCCCGGTGCTCGAAGAACCCGCTGTCCTCGGTGGCCAGCACGGCGTCGATCACCACGTCCGGGACGTCCTCGAGCGCGACGGGCTCGCGTCGGATCTCCCCCGCGAGTTCGGCGATGCGCGTGCCCTCGTGATCGTGGACGGTCGACAGCTGCGCGGCGATCGGCAGCTCGTCGGGCAGCGGTGGCGCGTCGAGGAGCGTGGCCTCCGCGGCGCCGACGACCTCCGAGCCGACCACCAGGACGGGCACGACCGGGGCCGCCACCAGCGCGGCGGTGGCCGCGATCAGCACCACGGCAGCCGCGAGCTGTCCGAGGGGTCGCAGCACGATCCGGGGGTCCACGTCCGGATGGTGCGAGGCGGATGCTCACTCTGCGCGCGGCCAGCGTGGCCCTCCGTCCACGACGGTCCAGGTCAGCTGGACGCGTGCGGTGGCCGGTGGACCTCAGCGCGGCCCGAGCACACCGAGGGACGTTCCGCTCGGCTCAGTCGCGGGGGTGGTCGTCCTCGTCGTCGATCTCGACCACCTGGTGCTGCTCGATCACATCGGCGTCGATGGGCCCCTCCGGCACCTCGTCCGGGGTGCCAGCCCCGTCGACGAGGGTGCCGTCCAGCCGCTGCCGCTGCTCGAGCTGGTCGGGCGTCAGCTCGGAGGCGGGGCTGCCCTGCGCGGGTCGCTCGGTCACGTCCGTCTCCTCGTCTCGGGCCCCTCAGCAGACCACCCGCTGCCACCGCTCGCAAGCGCCCCCATCGCTCGCCAGGTCACCGCCGGATGAGCTCGGCAACGGGTGTCGATGGAGAGGCCCAACGCGCCGGGCATGCCACGGCGTTGAGCTCATGTTGAGCGGTCGGCGCCAACATCTTGAGGGGGCGCTGCCAGGGTCCTGCGACGGCACAGCGGGCGAACGGACCCTCGGCCGGTCGTCACCAGGAGGGATGGCATGAGCCAGGTACTGCACGAGAAGGTCGGGACGTCCCCGCGACCTGGAGCCGAGGTCGGCGGAGCGAGACGGCCTCGACGCCCGCTGACGGCCGCCGTCGTGGGCCTGGGGTTGCTCCTGGGCACGGCGGCTGGGTGGACCGCGTCCATGGTGTTCTCCCCGGCTCCGGACGCGCGAAGCAACGCGGCGCAGACAGCGCGCTGGCAGGGATCCGCGGAGTGGTTCGCGGAGCAGGCCGAGGCGCGGCGGTGGGAAACCGAGCGCCGACGCTGGGAGGCGCAGGCGGACCACTTCGACCCCGGCTGGCGCGACCGGTGACGGCGCGTACGGGGAGTCCGCGTCCGAGGGCGGCGCTCGACGCTCGCCCTCGGACCGTCCCTGGACGGACCGCACCCGGTCCCCGTACGCTCGGTGACGAGGGTGATCTCGGGAGAGGGTGCGCCGTGGGCGCCCTGGAAGCCGGGGCGAGCCCCGTGGACTTCTCGCTCCTCGGTGCGCTCGAGGTGGTCGTCGACGGGCGCGCGCTGGAGCTCGGTCCGCCGAAGCAGCGGACCCTGCTCGCGGTGCTGCTCCTGCATGCCAATCAGCGCGTGAGCACCGAGCGGCTGGTCGAGCTCGTCTGGGGTGATGCGCCGCCCCGCACGGCGGCACACTCGGTCCAGGTCTACGTGTCCGACCTGCGCCGACTCTTCGAGGCCGCCGGAGCCGTCGACGTCATCGAGACCCGAGGACCGGGCTACGTCCTGCACGCTGCCGACGAGGCGGTCGACACGCAGCGCTTCGAGGGGCTCGTCATCACCGGGAGCAGGCTGGTGCGCGCCGGTGACGCCGAAGGCGGTGCTCACGCTCTGGAGGTGGCGCTGCGGCTGTGGCGGGGTCCGGCGCTCGCAGAGTTCGCCTACGCCGAGTTCGCCCAATCCCACGTCCGTCGCCTCGAGGAGCTCCGCCTCCGCGCGATCGAGGAGCTATCGGCCGCCCGGCTGCAGCTGGGCGACGCCGCCGATGCCTTGGGCGACCTGTCGGCCCTGCTCGAGCAGCACCCCTTCCGCGAGCGCGCTCGGGAGCTGCAGCTGCTGGTCCTGTACCGCAGCGGGCGACAGGCCGACGCGCTGCGCACCTACGAGGCGTACCGGCGAGGGCTGGCCGACGAGCTCGGCGTCGACCCGTCCCTCGTCCTCCAGCAGCTCCAAGGCCGGATCCTCCTGCAGGACGCCACCCTGATGCCGCATCGTGCGAGAGCGAACGGTGACGCTGAGGCCCGCAACCCCTTCAAAGGGCTGCGGCCCTTCACCGAGGTCGACGCGGAGGACTTCATCGGTCGCAGCGAGCTCGTGGGCGCGCTCTGCGACGTCCTCGCCGGTGGCGCCCGACTGGTCGCGCTGGTCGGCCCGTCGGGGAGCGGGAAGTCGAGCCTCGTCGCCGCAGGACTGCTGCCGGCCCTGCGGGCCGGTGCGGTCGACGGCTCGGACCGGTGGCGCATCGGGGCGATGGTGCCGGGTGCCGACCCGAGCACGGAGTGGCAGCTGGCACTCGCGACCGCGTCCTGCCGACCGTCCCCCTCCTCTCCTGTCGAGGCTGCGGCACCGCCCGCCGCCGCGCCGGCGACGACGACGGGCACGACCCTGGTGGTGATCGATCAGTTCGAGGAGCTGTTCACCCTCGCGGACGACGAGGAGGCCGCCCGGTTCCTCGCTGCGCTCACCGACACCCTGTGGGAGGGCGACGGCGGCGTGCGGGTGGTCGTCACCTTGCGGGGCGACTTCTACGACCGACCGTTGCTCCACCCCGCGTTCGCCGAGCTGTTCACGGCGAACGTCGTCAACGTTCTCCCGCTGGACCTCGAGGCCCTCGAGCACGCCGTGACCGAGCCGGCCCGCCAGGTCGGTGTGGAGGTCGAGCCCGCACTGCTCGCCGAGCTCTTGACCGACACCATCGGGCAGCCCGGAGCGCTGCCGCTGTTCCAGTACGCGCTCACCGAGCTGTTCGAGCATCGCGACGGTGGAGCGATCACCCTGCGGTGCTACCGGGAGCTCGGTGGCATCCACGGTGCGCTGTCCCGCCGCGCCGAGGGCACCTACGCCGAACTCGGCCCCCGCCAGCGAGACCTCGCCGAGCAGGTCTTCCTGCGCCTCGTCACGCCCGGCGAGGGGGCCGCGGACGTGCGGCGCCGCGTGACCGCCACCGAACTGCGCGGACTCGAGCTGGATCCGGTCGAGCTGGCGGACGTCCTCGAGCGGTTCGGTCGGCACCGGCTGCTCACCTTCGACCGCGATCCGATCACCGGTGACGCGACCGTCGAGGTCGCGCACGAGGCGCTGCTGGACGCCTGGGCCCGGCTCCGAACGTGGATCGAAGAGCATCGGTCCGACCTGCACCAACTCGAGCGCCTCGCGGCTGCCGTCGCCGAGTGGGAGGCCTCGGGGCGAGACGACGACTACCTGCTGACGGGCAGCCGCCTGGAGCTGTACCTCGACTGGCAGCAACGCACGGCCCTGCGGCTGACCGGCGACGCGCAGGCCTACCTGGCGGCCAGCCGGTCCCGGCGTGACGAGGAGGTGGCGCAGGACGCGGCCAGGCGTGCACACGAGACCGGTCTCCGCCGCCGTGCCCGGACCCGACTGTGGGGCTTGTTCGCCTCCGTGACGCTGCTCGCGGCGGTCACCACGGCCCTCGTGCTCGCCATGCAAGTTGCCGCGCCGCCGGACGTCGCCGTGATCACCGGGGGGTCGACGACCCCGATCGGGGGTCTCGTCGTCGCGAGCGCCGAGCAGGCCGGCGAGGAGCTGGGGTTCAGGGTCGAGATCACGGAGCCCATCAACGACCTCACGGTGGCGAACGCTCTCGACCGTGGCGCCCCACTGGTCATGCTGATGGCCGCTGACATCGATGATCGCTCGTCCGAGCACCCCGACCGCCACTTCGTCATCCTCGGTTACCGGGGTCCGTACGAGTCGAGCAACGTGACGTACGTTGACTTCGCCGAGCACGAGGGCTCGTACCTCGTCGGCGCGGCGGCCGCGCTCACGAGCGAGACCGGGCGGATCGGCTTCATCGGCGGCGTCGACCACCCGCTCATCTGGACCTTCCAAGCGGGGTTCGAGGCGGGCGCGCGGCAGGTGGTCCCCGACATCGAGGTCGACAGCGTCTACCTGACCCGATGGCCGGACGACAGCGGTTGGGCCAGCCCGACGCTCGGCGCGCAGGCGGCCGAGGAGCTCTACCGGTCCGGCGCCGACGTGATCTACCACGCAGCCGGTTCCTCGGGCTTCGGGCTGTTCGAGACCGTGGTCGCCGAGAGCCGGCGACAGGGTCGCCACCTGTGGGCGATCGGCGTCGACGTCGACGAGTACCTCCATGACGAGTCGACGCCTGCGTGGCGCTACGGCCCCGAGGATTGGCGCCCCCACATCCTGACATCGATGCTCAAGCGGTTCGACACGGCAGCGCATGCCACGCTCGTGGATCACCAGCGCGGTGCCCTGGAGCCCGGTGAGCGCATGTTCGACCTCGCCAACGGCGGCGTCGACTACGCCACGAGCGGTGGCTTCATCGACGAGCACGTCCCGGTGCTCGAGGAGCTTCGCCGCGACATCATCGCCGGTCGGATCGTCGTCCCGACGGTGCCCGACTGACGCACCGAGGCTCGCGACCAGCGCCGACGTGAGCCGGCCTGGAACCCACCTTGGCTTCGATCCGGACCGATCAGCACCGCAACTCGCTTCGTCGCGCGTACGCTCGCTGGACGGCTCGCCTCCGCGAGCAGGACTCAGTTGGGGCGCTGCTCCACGCCTGGGAGGTCTCGGTGACGGCTCGAGAACGCAGCTACTCCTGGGAGGATCCGACCGAGCTCGCGCGCGGAGGGACCCAGGTGTCGGGGCTGGAGTACCTGAGAGCGATGCAGGCGGGTGACCTGCCGCATCCTCCGATCTGCGCCACCGTCGGTTTCCGCTTCGTGGGGTTCGAGGAGGGGCGTGCGGTCATGGAACTCGAGCCAAGCGAGCATCAGTACAACACGATCGGCACCGTCCACGGGGGCGTGATCGTGACGCTGCTGGACTCGGTCGCTGGTAGCGCTGTCCACACGACCTTGCCCGCGGGCGTGGGTTACACGACGGTGGGTATCACCACGTCCTTCGTGCGGGCCGTCCGCGGCGACACCGGCCTACTGCGTGCAGAAGGTCGGCTCATCCGAGCGGGGCGTCGCGTCGCCCTCGCGGAGGCCGATCTGACCGATGCCGACGGCAACCTCTACGCGCACGCCACGTCGAACTGCCTGATCGTCGCTCCCTGAGCGGACCGAGTCCGGCGGCAACCGATGACGGGTGGGTCCGGTTCTTCGCCGTACTCACCGCCGGCGGCGGACCGTCCGGAAGCGGGTGACCACCGCGTGGACCACGGTGGCCAGGCCCACCACGACCGCCCCCGCGGTGGAGCCACGTACGAGCAGGACCAGGACGAGCAGGCCGCCGATCCACGGCACCAGCGGCGCGAGGCCGCCGACCCGGCGCCCGGCCACGGCCGGCTCGTGGCGCATGGCCACGTTCGTGGCGACCGCGAGCACGACCGCCCCGGCCACCAGCGCCACGAGCGCGAGGTCGGTGCGGACCAGGTCCACGTCAGCGCCCGGCCGGGATGGCGGCGACGAAGGCGGCGTGCAGCCGATCGTCGCCCGTCAGCTCAGGGTGGAACGAGGCGGCCCAGACGTGGCCCTGGCGCACCAGGACGGGCCCGAGCTCGACGGCTGCCAGGACCTCGACGTCGGCGGCGCGCACGTCGGTGACCACGGGCGCGCGGATGAACGAGACGTCGACCGGCTCGTCCCCGAGCTCGGGTACCGGCAGCTGCACGTCGAACGACTCGCGCTGCCGCCCGAAGGCGTTGCGGCGCACCTGGACGTCGAGGACGCCGAGCAGCGGCTGCGGCCGGTCCTGGTCGAGGTCCCCGGCGAGCAGGATCATCCCGGCGCAGGTGCCGAGCGTCGGCATCCCGCCCCGGATGCGATCACGGACGGGCTGGAGGAGGTCGAAGACCTCCAGCAGACGACCGATCGTGGTCGACTCACCGCCCGGGATCACGAGCGCATCGACCTCGTCGAGCTGCGGTCGGGTGCGTACCTCCCGCGCGTCGGCCCCGACCCGGCGCAGGGCACGCAGGTGCTCGAGGACGTCACCCTGCAACGCCAGGACGCCCACGACGGGCGCCCCGGGCGGCGGCGCCTGCGACACCCGACCGACCAGCCGCTCCCCCGGCGTCCAGGTCGGCGCGGTCACCAGCCGCGGTCGGCGTACCGCTGCTCGGCCGGGAGCGTGTGGATCTCGATGCCGACCATCGGCTCACCGAGGCCGCGCGACACCTTGGCGATGACCGAGGGGTCCTCGAAGTGCGTGGTCGCCTCGACGATGGCCCGGGCCCGACGAGCCGGGTCACCGGACTTGAAGATGCCAGATCCGACGAAGACGCCGTCCGCACCGAGCTGCATCATGAACGCCGCGTCCGCGGGGGTCGCGATGCCGCCTGCGGTGAACAGCACCACGGGAAGACGACCGGTCTCGGCCACCTCCTGGACCAGCTCCACCGGGGCGCGCAGCTCCTTCGCGGCGCTGTAGAGCTCGGTCGGGTCGAGCGTGGCGAGGCGACGGATCTCGCCCGCGATCGTGCGCATGTGCCGCGTCGCCTCGACCACGTTGCCGGTCCCGGCCTCACCCTTGGAGCGGATCATCGCCGCGCCCTCGGCGATCCGGCGCAGCGCCTCGCCGAGGTTGGTCGCCCCGCAGACGAACGGCACCTCGAAGCGCCACTTGTCGATGTGGTGGACCTCGTCGGCGGGGGTGAGGACCTCGGACTCGTCCACGTAGTCCACGCCGAGCGACTGCAGGACCTGGGCCTCGACGGTGTGGCCGATGCGGGCCTTGGCCATGACCGGGATGCTGACCGCAGCGGTGATGCCGTCGATCATGTCCGGGTCGCTCATCCGGGCCACCCCGCCGTCACGACGGATGTCGGCGGGGACGCGCTCGAGGGCCATGACCGCGACGGCGCCGGCCTCCTCGGCGATGACCGCCTGCTCGGGGGTGACGACGTCCATGATGACGCCGCCCTTGAGCATGTCGGCGAGACCACGCTTGACGCGCTCGCTACCGGTCTTCCGGGTCTGGTCGGTCACAGCAGAGCTCCTGCGGGGGGTGCCGGGGCGCCACGTCGGGCATCACGGATCGGTCCCCGCAGCGTACCGCTGGAACGGGCCCTCCCGGTCGGTGGACCCGCCGCGAGTGGACCTACAGGCCGGCGACGCTCGCGGCGCTCGGCAGGTGCAGCCAGGTCGGGCCCGGCTTGAGCGCGAAGGGCGCGCCGTCCGCGTCGAGCAGTTCGAGGGGCGCGTCGGCGGTGGGCTTGCGCCAGGTCCCCTCGAACCGCTGCCCGTCGCGCCAGTAGAGCGCCACGTCACCGCCGAGCACGTCGGTCTCGGTGTACGGCGAACCGTTGGTGTCGCAGCAGCCGTCCTGGTAGTGGCGGGTGGCGAGCACCACGACGTTCGCGGCGCCGATGCGCCCCTCCCCCGTGACGGTCGAGGCCTCACCGTTCTGGTCGCGGCGGTACACCCCGGCGTCCTCGTCGTAGGTCCACCCGGCCCGAGCCGAGTTCGACATCCGCACCGTGACACCCGCACCGGGGTCCTCGCAGTCCGCTGCGTCCGCGGCACAGGTCACCGCGCCGTCAGGCGCGTCCTCCGCGAAGGTCCAGTCGGGTGCGGTGATGGGGGTCGCACCCCGGTCGATCCCGGCGGCCAGGACGTCGGCCGGACGGACGAAGAGGTTGTGCGGGCGACGGCGGTCCGAGACGCGCATGAAACCCGGCGCACCCTCCTCGAGCGAGATCATCGGCGCTGCGGCGAGCATCGACTGGACCTGGGCTCGGGCACCCGAGTGCGCGAACACCGGCTTCCCGAAACCACTGGCCACCGCGACGTCGACCGGGCGTGCCGAGCGGACCGGACCGGCCTCGTCGGGGAGGTGGCTGTGGAACAGGGTGATGAAGCGGGTGACCCCGCCCTCGGTCAGCTCCTCGATCACGACGTCGGCGCGGTCCAGCCCCGCCTGCGGGCGGGCGGCCGCGCTGTTCTCGATCTTCGCGATCAGGAGGGGGCGCTCGGCGAGCTCGACGCCGACCTCGTCCTCCACGAGCACGCCCGTCAGCGGTGCCCGGGCGGTCAGGACGGGTTCCGGCTCTGGCGTCTCGGTGGGGGCCGGTGTCACGGCCTCGGCGGGCGCCGGGACGGGATCGGGCGACCCGGAACAGGCGGTCAGCACCAGGCCGCCGACGAGCGACGCGAGCACGGCGCGGTGCGCCGAGGAGGGGAGCTTCACGGGGACCTCGCGGGAGATGGTGGAGCCGTGCGGCACGCTACCGGTGGTGGCCGTCGGAGCAGGGCAGGTGACCCCGCGGCGGTTCACCCCGCCCGGGCCTCCCGGTAGACATCGGCAACGCGCGCCGCGACCCGAGACCAGTCGTACTCGGCGACCGTCCTGCGCCCGTCGTCGGCCATCGCGGTCCGCAGCGCCGGGTTGTCCAGCAGCGCACCGATCGCGGTCGCCAGGGCCGCCGGATCGTTCGGGGCGACCAGTCGCCCCTGGCGACCATCGGACGCGACCGTGCGGTAGCCAGGGATGTCCGAGGCGACCAGCGGCTTGCCGGCAGCCATGGCCTCGAGGAGCACGATGCCGAACGACTCGCCCCCGAGGGACGGTTGGATCGCCAGGTCGCAGGAGGCGTAGTACCGGGGGAGATCGTCGTGATCCACACGCCCGAGGAAGCGCACGTCCGAGCGCAACCCGGCCGGGAGCAGCCCCTCGCAGCGTTCGCGCTCGGGGCCGTCCCCGACGACGATCAGTCGGAGCTCCGGTCGGTCGGTCTTCAGCCGGGTGAAGGCCCGCACGAGCGGCTCGAGGCCCTTGCGCCGCTCCAGGCGGCCGACGAACAGCAACGCGGGACGCGCGGGGTCGACGAGGTCGGCGAAGGGTTCGGCGTCGGCGAAGCGGGCCACGTCGACGCCGTTGGGCACGAGCCGGAACCGCGACGTCGGCAGGCCGAGCGCTCCGGCGTGGTAGCCCGCAGCGGCCTCGCTGACCGCCAGGCGCACCGCGAGCCCCTCGGCGATGCGTCGGGCCACCGGGCGGGCCGTGCGGTACAGCCGCGACGAGTCCGACCAGGCGTGGAAGGTCCCGATTACCGGCGCCGACGAGGTGGTCGCTGCGGCCAGACCGACCCACGGCACCAGGGGCTCGTGGACGTGGATCACGTCGGGCTCGACGGCCGCGATGGCCCGGCGCGTCGACCGGGCAGCCAAGGGCCACAACGCGATCGGTGCCACCGAGCCGTTGAAGGGGACCGCGAACGGCCGCCCGACACCGACGGTGAGCTCCCCGGTCCGCCCCGCTCGCGCGTCGCCGGGACCGATCACCACCACCTCGTGCTGGTCGCGGCGCAGCGCGGCCGCCAGGGCCGTGACGTGCGCCTGGACGCCCCCCGGGACGGTGAGGGCGTAGGGCGAGACCAGCGCGACCCTCACGAAGGCGGCGCCGCGGCGGTCCCGCGGCGGCGATCCCAGTCCGCACGCGCGGCGGCACGCCAGTCGTCGCCTGCCCGCCACGCAGCGACGACGGGATGGTCCGGCTCGCGATCGACCAGCCAGTTGCGCACGAAGACGTGCCACTGATCGGGGTAGCGGGCGATCAGCGCCTCCAGCTCGGTGGCGACGACCTGGGTGCCGTCGTAGAGGTCGAGGTCGCTGATGTCGATCGGCGGGCGGACCACCCCGCGGTAGCCGTCACCCTCGGTCATGAACGCCCCGACGCACACGGGTCGCCCGGTGCGTCGGGCCAGCGCGGCCGTTCCGGGGGGCAGCCGGCACGGTTCGCCGAAGAACGAGACGATCGGGCCCTTCCTGGTCAGGTCGCGGTCCGCGAGCAGCGTGGCCAGGGCGCCGTCCTCGGTGATGCGTCGTTCGAGCTGGTCGAGCATGTCACCGCCCCGGACCAGCGGGATGACGTCGATCCCGGCGGTGCGGCGCAGATCGACGAACCGGTCGAACAGCCGCCGCGGCTCGACCACCTCGGCCACTACGACCATGCCCCACCGGCGTTGGCTGGTGAACAGCGCACCGACGTCCCACGATCCGAGGTGACCCGTGGCGAAGATGCCGCCCTCACCCGAGTCGCGGAACGCGTCGACGTGGTGGAGGCCCTCGCCCGTCGACGCAGCCACGACCTCGGCGGCGTCCATCGTGTGCAACCGGAAGCTGTCGAGCCAGTACCGCGCGTAGCTGACGTAGGCGGCACGCACGAGCCGGTCCAGCTCCTGCTCGCTCAGGTCGCCGCCGGTGACACGGTCGAGGTTCCGGCGCACCTGATCGCGCTGCTCCGCGGACGCGAACCGGTACCACTGAGGGCCGATCCGGGGTGGTAGACGCCGGGCGACCGCGTCCGGCAACCGGGCAGCTGCCTCCCACACGGACCGGTACTGCCAGTAGACCGCCCGCTGCCCGAGCGATTCGGGCGGGGGCGGCGGCAGGTCGTCGAGCGAGGCCGATCGCCTCACCGGCGCCGTCCCGGACGACCGCGAGGCGACTCGGACGGACGCAGGGAGGACAGCGGTGGTACGACGTCACCGTGCTCGGCGACGTGGTCGTCGACGGCCCCGTCGAAGTTGCGCTCACCGTAGAACCGGCGGGCGGCGCCCTTGAAGGCGCGGCTCCAGGCCCGATCCTGGAGGGTCAGCGCGATGATCTCCTCCGGCAGGTCACGGTCGATCTGGCACCACACGTGGTGGATGCGCTGGATCACGGTCACGACCGAGCCGACCGCCAGGACCCACAGGATGGGCTCGAGCAGGTAGGCGTGGAAGAGCAGGGCCACGATCAGGAGGGCGGCCCGCTCGGCGCGCTCGAGGATGCCGACGCTGCAGACCAGGTCGATCGACTCGGCCTTGGCGCGCACGTAGGAGGTGACCTCGGCCCCGACGAGCGCGGTGACCGCGAGGAGGAAGACCCGTGGCTGATCGGCGACCCAGAAGGCGACCCCGGCGAGGATGACCCCGTCCGAGATCCGGTCGCTGACCGAGTCGTAGAACCCACCGAACGGGGTCGAGCGCCCGGTCGCGCGAGCCACCGCACCGTCGAAGGTGTCCATCAGCCCACCGGCGATCAGCAGGCCACCGGCGAGCACGGGCATGGCGTTGGCGACGGCCCAGGCGGCGATCCCGGTCAGCACGAGCCCGAAGGTGGTCAGCCAGTTGGGCGTCAGACCCGTCCACGCGATGGCACGGCCGATCGGTGAGGTCACCGTCTCGACGTACTCGGGGAAGCGCGATCGGACTGTCACGGGATCCGGACCTGGACGAGGTGGAGGAGGGTGTCTCAAGGTAGCCGGAGCGGCTGGCCGACCGGGTCAGGCGAAGGCGGGGGCGAGGTGCTCGTAGATCTCGTCGAGCGCCTGGGGCAGGACCCGCGCCGCACCGACGACCGAGATGAAGTTGGTGTCGCCGCCCCACCGGGGGACGGCGTGCAGGTGGAGGTGGTCGGCGATGCCGGCCCCGCCGGCCGTGCCGAGGTTCATCCCGAGGTTGACCCCCTGGGCCCGCAGCTCACGTCGCAGGATCGCCACCGTGCGTCGTGCGAGCTCCCACACCTCCGCCGAGGCATCGGCTGCCAGGGCCTCGAGGTCCGCCTCGTGGGTGTACGGCACGATCATCACGTGGCCGGGGTTGTACGGGTAGGCGTTGAAGATGACGAACGCGTGCTCGCCGCGGTGCAGGATCAGGGACTCGCGGTCCCGGGCCGGGTCCCGGGCCGGCAGCACGCAGAACGGACACCCGTCGAGGGGTTCGCCGCCGGCGACGTACCCGAACCGCCACGGGGCCCACAGACGCTGGAGCTGGTCGGTCGCCACGCCAGGCTGGTCGTCGCGCGCGCAGCGCTCCGGATCGCGACCGACGTGGTCGCTCACGACTGGACGCCGATGACCAGGCCCCGACCGGTGGGGCCGTCTCCCTGCGGTGCCGGATCGTCCCACGACGGGTCGAGCCCGGCGGCCCGCACGGACGCGAGCAGCCGGTCGCGTGGCACGAGCAGCATGCGGTGATCCTCGCGCTCCACGGTCAGGCGGCCAGCTGCAGCGGACACGACGGCGACCTCCAGCACCGACAGGTCGCCTTCACGTCGCGAGGTGATGACCCGCACGGCCCGCAGGTCGGCCTCCTCGACGTCCACGACCTGGGTGCGGCCGTCCTCCCAGTCCGCCGGGTCGACCCAGGGTTCGAGGACCAGCACGCCGCCCGGGGCGACGTGGCGTGCCAGGGCAGCCACCGTGGCGTCGAGCTCGTCGAGGTCGGCCGCGTACCCGATCGAGCTGAACAGCGAGCTGACCACCTCGAAGCGGCGACCGAGGTCGAGGGTGCGCTGGTCGGCGACCCGCAGCTCGACCCGTCCCCCGAGGCGCGCCCGAGCCACGTCCAACATCGCCTCGGACAGGTCGACCCCGACGACCTCGTCGACGGCGTCGGCGACGGCGGCCAGGTGCTGGCCCGTGCCGCAGGCGACGTCCAGCCAGGACGTCGGCGCGTGCCCGAGCTGCGCGGTCACGCGGGACAGCAGGTCACGGGCCTCGGTGACGTGGTCCTTGCCGAGCGACTCGTAGAGCGCGTCGTACCAGGCCGCGTGGGCGTCGCCGTAGGTGCTCACGGGGCTACCTCCGCCCGGCGCTCGCGGATCTCGGCCACGACCTCGTCGACGAAGGCGTCCAGCGCCGCGTCGTGTCGGTCACCGCGGTAGGGGTTGACGGCGACGGTGCGGGCCTCCGCCTCGTCCGCGCCGACCACCAGGGTGTAGGGGATCTTCGAGGTCTTGCTGGCCCGGATCTTGCTGCCGAGCGTGCCGTCGCCGTGGTCCACCTCGACGCGGACCTCGTGGGTGCGCAGCGCAGCAGCGACCTCGTCGGCGTAGGTGTCGAACTCCGACGCCACCGGCACCACGTTGACCTGCACCGGGGCGAGCCAGGTCGGGAACGCCCCGTTGAACGACTCGACCATCACCGAGAAGAAGCGCTCGATGGAACCGAACAGGGCCCGGTGCACCATGTAGGGCCGGTGCTTGGCCCCGTCCGCACCGACGTAGGTCATGTCGAACCGCTCGGGCAGGTTGAAGTCGACCTGCACGGTGGTCAGCTGCCACTCGCGGCCGATCGCGTCGCGCGCGTGGATGTCGATCTTGGGGCCGTAGAAGGCCCCCTCGCCCTCGTCGATCTCGTAGGTCATCCCCGTGCGGCGTACCGCCTCGATCAGCGCCTGCTCGGCGGCCTCCCACTTGTCGTCGTGGCCGGCGATCGACTTGTCCGGGCGGGTCGAGATCGCCACCCGCGACGGCTCACCGAGGCCGAAGGTGCGGTACAGGTCCCGGGCGAACTCGACGCAGTCGGCCACCTCGTCGACGACCTGGTCCGGGCGGCAGAAGATGTGGCTGTCGTCCTGGGTGAAGCCCCGGGCCCGCAGCATCCCGTTGACGACCCCGGAGCGCTCGTAGCGGTAGACGGTGCCGAGCTCGGCGATGCGCAGCGGGAGCTCGCGGTAGGACCGGGTGCGCGACCCGAACGCCAGGATGTGGAACGGGCAGTTCATGGGCTTGAGCCGGTAGGCAGCCGCGCCGTCATCGAGGTCCATGCCGGGGTACATCAGCTCGCCGTAGTTCTCAAGGTGCCCCGAGATGCGCCAGAGGTCCTCCTTGGCGATGTGCGGGGTGTAGACCGGCTGGTAGCCGCGACGCAGGGTCTCGGACCGGATCCAGTCCTCCATCTGCTGGCGGACGATCGCCCCGTGGGGCAGGAAGATCGACAGGCCCGGGCCGAGCTCCTCGGGCTGGTGGATCAGCTCGAGCTCGCGACCGAGCTTGCGGTGGTCGCGCTTCTTGGCCTCCTCGAGCATCGTCAGGTGTTGCTTGAGGGCCTTGCGCGACTCCCAGGCGGTGCCGTAGATGCGCTGGAGCATCGGCTGGTCCTCACGCCCGCGCCAGTAGGCCCCCGCGGAGCGCAGCAGCGCGAAGGCGGGGATGCGGTCGGTCGAGGGCACGTGCGGTCCGCGACACAGGTCGGACCAGGCCACCGAGTCGTCGGTCCGCACGTTGCGGTAGACGGTGAAGGTGGGGTCGTCGCCATCCTGTTCTGGCATCGCGTCGACCGTCGAGACGATGGTGCCGTCGCGCACCAGGTCGATGATCTCGATCTTGTAGGGCTGGTCGGCGAACTCCTCGCGCGCGTCGTCGCGCGGGACCTCCTCACGCACGAACCGCTGCTTCTCGGTGAGCAGCTCGGCCATCCGGGCCTCGATCCGCTCGAGGTCGTCGGGCGTGAACGGCCGCTCGACGTCGAAGTCGTAGTAGAAGCCGTCCTCGATGGGCGGTCCGATGGCCCACTTCGCACCGGGGAACAGGTCGACGACGGCCTGGGCCAGCACGTGCGCGGTGGAGTGCCGCAGGATCGAACGGCCCTCCTCGGAGGTGGCGAGGATCCCCTCGAGGAGGACCTCACCTTCATCGGCCGGCAACGGCCGGTCGAGGTCCCACGCGCGCCGCTGCCCGCCGGTCGTCACCGCCGCCGCCACGATCTGGCCGCGGACGGCCTCGAGGGCCTTGAGGGCCTCGATGGCGGTGACACCCGTCGCGAGGTCGGCGGTGGTCTCGCCAGCGCGCACGGGGATGGTGGCGCCGGGGGGCAGGTCGGACACGGGAGGCTCTCGGTCGGGTGGCCGTCGGGGAACCCTGCGGAGCGTAGCCAGGGGGCTGCCTGTAACCGCCGTGGCCGGCGTGGGTAGGGTTCGATCCGCTGCGTGCACCCGACCGAAGACGCCGTGGCCGCCCAGACGGCGTTGCGATCACGGGTCGGGCAGGGCGCGCTCGCTGCGCGGGCACGACCGATCCAGGTAGCACCGGTCGTAGACCCACGCGAGCCTCCGCAGTTCGCGGGACGCCACCTCGCTGCCGTACACCTCGTGCACCGCAGCGAGGTAGATCCGGCGGAACGGTTCACCGTGCCCGGCGCCCGGCGTGAACGCGTGTGCGACCTCGTGGAGCAGGGTCCGTGACGGCATGGCGACACCCTCCGTGCGCACCCACACGGTGTCACCGACGCTGAGGCCACCGACGAGCGGATCCACGTCGACCCCGGGGATCCGGTCGGTCAGGACGACCGTGAGTTCGTCGTACGGCCGTACCACGTCCGCCGCGGCCGCCGCAGCCTCAACGACCGCGACCAACTCGGCGATCGTGCGACCGGAATCGGCCAACCTCACCTCCAGGGCGAGCCCGCCGGCATCCGCGCGTGCGCTCCCGAACGACACGACGATCACCAGCAGCGCGAGGGAGCCGCTCAGCAGGCCGACCGGATCCGACAGGCCCCGCCGGCTCGCTCGCACTCGCGCGACCCGACGTGAAGGCGGTCGGGTGCTCACGTGGCGCACGGCGGTGAGCGCGGGTGGGGCGGTCGGGGAGCTCATGACCGACAGGCTGGCCGGCACGGGTCAACGCGCCACGAAAGCCGGTTAACTGCCGGTTAACGGGTTCCCGGTACTCCCCCGGTGGGAGGGTGCTGCGTGGTCACCGCGACGTCGGCCGAGAGGGGGTCGCCGTCCCGCGCGCACGCGGTCCTGAAGATCGGACTGCTCGGGCCGCTCCAGCTGGTCCGAGACGGACGACACCTGGCGGTTATGGGCCCGAAGCAACGCGCGCTGCTGACGCTGCTCGCGCTGCATGCCGGTACCCCCGTGGACCGGGAGGGCATCGTCGAGGCGCTCTGGCCGACCGACCGCAACGGGCGGGAGGCAGCGACCCTCCGCGTCCACATCTCCCACCTCCGGAAGGTCGTCGAGCTACATCGCGGTGCCGCACCAGAGGTGATCGTCACCGTCGGGTCGGGGTACATGGTCTCATCCGAACACGCCGACGTGGACATCGTCCTCTTCCACCGCCTCGCGAGCGCAGCTCGGCAGGTCCTCACGAGCGATCCCGAGGTCGCGCTCGAGCACCTGAACGACGCCCTGGTGCTGTGGCGTGGCCGGCCGTTGCAGGACGTGACCTACGAGGAGTTCGCCCAGGACGAACTGCGCCGGCTCGACCTGGCACGCCTCGGGGTCGTGACCGACCGTGCGGAGGTGCTGAGCACGCTCGGGCGGGACGCCGCAGCCCTCGACGATCTCGAGGCGCTGGTACGCGGCGACCCGACGCAGGAGCGCCCGGTCGCCTTGCTCATGCGCGGGCTGTACCGCACCGGTCGACAGACCGAAGCGCTCCACGTCGCACGACGCCACGCGCGCCATCTGCGCGAACGCGGCCTGGAGCCCTCTCCTCGGGTGCAGGACCTCGAGCGACGCATCCTCCGCCACGATCCGGCGCTGCTGCCGGTCGACGGTGACGCGTCGAGTGACATCGGCCCCGGCCACCACGTGCGCGGCTACGAGTTGCGCGAGGTAGTCGGGGCCGGCCCCGTGGGGACCGTCCACCGGGCCTACCAGGCCTCCGTCGGCCGGCCGGTGGCGGTCAAATCGATCCACGCCGAGCTCGCGCAGCGACCGGACTTCGTGCGCCGCTTCGCGGACGAGGCGCAGACCCTCGCCGCACTCGAGCACCCGCACCTCGTCCCCCTGTACGACTTCTGGCGGGAGCCCGCAGGCGCATTCCTCGTGTTTCGATGGGTGGACGGCGGCAACCTTGTTCCGCGGCTCAGCCGACCTTGGGAGCCCGAGGACCTCCGCCGGGTGTTCGCACCGTTGGCAGGGGCCCTGGCCTACGCCCACGCCGGTGGGATGAACCACGGCAACCTCGGACCCACCAACGTCCTGTTCGACGCGACGGGGAACGCCTACCTGACCGACCTCAGCCACCCGGGCTGCGTGGCTCCCTCAAGCCACCTCGACGGCGAGGGCCCGGCGGAGGCCGCCGACGTCCTCGCGCTCGGCACCCTCCTCCGCCGAGCCGCGACGGGTGACGGTCTCGTTCCGCACCCGCCGCTGCCAGCCGGCCTCGCCGAGGTCATCGAGATCGCAACCGCACCGGAGCCGGCCGACCGCTACCCCGATGGGCGCGCACTCGAGACAGGCCTGCTCGAAGCGGTCGGCGCCAGGCGTGGGCCCGTTCCGCGGCGTGTCCGCCGGAACCCGTACAAGGGCTTGGCGTCCTTCGAGACCAGCGATCGTGCGGACTTCTGCGGGCGTGACGACGTCACCGAGTCGCTGCTCGGCCTGGTCGCCAGCAAGGGCCTGACGGCGGTGCTCGGCGCCTCGGGGAGCGGCAAGTCCTCGCTCGTGCTCGCCGGGCTCGTTCCACAGCTCCGAGCCGGGGCGCTGCCCGGTGCTGAGGGGTGGAACATCGTCACGATGGTGCCCGGGACCGACCCCTTCGAGGAGCTCGACGCCTGCGTGAGGGACGTCAGCGTGGCCCCCGTCGGCCGAGGCACTGGCAGGCCCGCTCTCCGGGAACGCCTCACCGGGCCGACGGGCCGCGCCCTCCTCGTCATCGACCAGTTCGAGGAGCTGTACTCGTCCCAGGTGGACGATGACACCCGCGAGTGGTTCCTCCGCGAGCTCGTGATCCTCGCGACCGATCCGTCGCACGGCGTGCGCATCGTCGTCACCGTGCGGGCGGATCTGTCCGACGGACCCCTGTTGCACCCCGAGATCGGTGACCTCCTGGCGGCTGGTTCCCTGCTGCTCGGCCCGATGCGACCCGAGCAGCTGGAGGAGGCCATCCGGCGTCCCGCCGCCAGGGCCGGCGTCGAGGTCGAACCCGCCTTGGTCACGGCGCTGGTGGGCGATGTGTCCTCGGCTCCAGCATCCCTGCCACTACTGCAGTACGCACTGACCGAGCTGTTCGAGCGGCGGAGCGAGGACAGGCTGACCGTCGCGGCCTACCGCGCACTCGGCGGGGTCCAGGGGGTGCTGGAGCGCCGGGCAGATGCGACCTACGCCTCCCTGAGCAGGGGTGCCAAGGAGTCCTGTCGCCAGCTCTTCCTGCGCATGGTCCACCTCGGCGATCACGGGGAGGAGACCCGTCGGCGCCTCCCCATCACCGAGCTGCAGGGGCTCGGGCGCCGCGCCGACGTCGACGAGGCGTTGGCAGCCTTCGCCGGCGCTCGACTGCTCACCTACGACCGTGATCCGGTCACCCGCACGCCCACGGTCGAAGTCGCGCACGAGACCGTGATCCGCCGCTGGGCCCGGTACCGCGTCTGGATCGACGAAGCCCAGTCCACCCTCTCCGCTCAGCGCCGCCTGTCGGCAGCTGCGAGGACCTGGGTCGAGACCGACGAGGCCCCCTCCTACCTGTTGACCGGAGGGCCGCTGGTGACCGCGCTCGACGTCGCCGCGGACCCCCGCACGAGCCTCAACGCGTTGGAAGCCCGGTTCCTCAGCGAGAGCGCCTGTGCAGACGAGGCCTCCAAGGCCCGTGAGTCGGAGCTACGCCGACGACAGGCCGCACTCTCCAGGCTCGCCGAGCGGCGGCTCCGGGCCGTCATCACTGCGGCCGCGGTCGTCGCTGTGATCGCCCTGGTCGCCGGCGTCGCGGTGGTGGAGCGCGACCGCGCGAACGAGCTCGCCGCGACCCAGGAGCGACACAGCCTGGCCCGCGAGCTGGCGGCTGCCTCGGGCGTCAACCTCACCTCGTCTGATCCGGAGCTCAGCATCCTGCTCGCCCTCGAGGCGGCCGACCTCAGCCTGGGTGCCGACGAGGAGATCCTCCCCGAGGTCGTCGACGCGTTGCACCGTGCGGTGATCCAACCGCGGGCCTTCGAGGTCAGCGACGAGGCCCGGGGCGAACACGGGGGCCAGTCGCTCTCCTACGCGGCCAACGGGACCTGGCTGGCGGTGCTGAGCGGCGAGGGAGGTGTCCTGGTGCTCGACCCGCTCGAAGGGCGCGAACTCGGACGCATCCCACCCGCGCGCGAGCCCGCGGTCGGTCTCGACACCCATCCGAGGGATGGTCGCTCGATCCTCGTGCGCTACCGCGACCGGGTCCGGGCGTGGGACTGGCGAACCGGGCAGGCCGGCCCGCCCCTCGCCGTCGCACCGGAGGGAGCGGCGATCACGACCGCCGTGTACTCGCCGGATGGCGACTCCATCGTCGTGGGGCGTGACGACGGTGCCATCGAGGTCTGGCGGAGCGACGGGTCCAAGGAGGTCGAACTCCACGGTCACGACGGACCGGTGGTCAGCGTCGACGTCGCTCCATCGGGCGACCGCTTGGTTTCGGGTGGAACGGACCGCAGGGTCCTGGTCTGGGACATCCGATCCCGGTCGGTCGCCGCTGAGGCCAACACCGATCGCATCGTGCTGTCGATCAGCCAGGTGGCCTGGCATCCGGTGGAGGACGTCGTCGCGGTGGTGACCCACCAGGGCGACAACCTGCTGCTCGACGCCGGGACGGGCGAGCGCCTCAACTCGTTCGGCAACAGCCAACATCGGAGCCACGCGGTCGCGTTCGACTCATCGGGAGCGATCCTCATCACCGCCGACGCCGACGGCTTCGTACGCGTGTACGGGACGTGGGTCGGAGGCGAAGCGCTCGTGGTCACACCGACCGGCGGCGCCCCGCTCCGGGACGCGGCCATCGATCCGATCGGGGGTGGTGCGGCGGCCGTCAGCGTCGACGGACACGTCCGCCTCAGTCCTGCGCCGCACGGCTCCGAGCTGCCTGACCGAACGTCTCACAACCTCTACCCCACGATGGTGGCATCGGCGGACGGGAGCCGCTACGTGACGACCGCGCACGGTCTCAAGCACGGGATCGTCGGTGCGGTGCCCACCGGCGAGGTGGTCGACGCGGCCACAGGTCGGAGCCTGTTGCAGCGACCCACGGTGAGCGACTGGGGAACACGCACGCCAGCGATCACCGCCGACGGCTCGTCGGTGGCGTTCGCCGGCCCGACCGGGGACGTCCAGATCGTGGAGGTCGACACGGACACGACCCGGACCATCCCGGAGTCCGCGGTCCACGCAGCGAGCCTCGCCTTCAGCCATGACCGCACGCTCCTGGCCGGGGGTGGCATCGAGGGCACCATCGAGATCTGGGACGTGGCCACGTTGTCGTCCGTCGCCTCGCTGAAAGGGCACGGTGATCGCCGCCCCAGGCTCGGGAGCGCACTGCTCGACGCCGACGGCAGCGACCCTGGATCGGGTCCCGACGCGGCGACCGGTCTCGGATCGCCCGCCTACGCCCTCGACGGGGCCACGAACCGGCGGGTCAACCAGGTCGCGTTCCACCCGGACGGCGCACGGCTCTTCTCTGCGGGCTTCGATGGCACCGTCCGGAGCTGGACGCTCACCGAGGGGCGTGGCCGGGTCCTGCGGTCCCTCGACCACGCGGTCTTCTCCGTGGCTCTGACACCGGACGGCACGGCGTTGGCCGCGGCCGATCGTGCCGGGACGATCCTGCTCCTCGACGTCGACACCGGTGACCTGCTCTCGACGCCCGAGCCGGCCCCGGGCCCGACGAACCTGACGATCTCGCCTGATGGCGCCACCATGGCTGCGGCCGTCTTCCACCCGGTGGCCTACGTGTGGGATCTCGGAACTGGCCGCGTCCAGCGTCGCATCCACGGTTCCATCTTCCGGCTGACGAGCGTGGCCTTCGTCAACGGTGGCGCGGAGCTGCGGACCGCCTCCGGTGAGGCCATCGATCGTGGCTACGTGCTCGATCCGACCAGGCTCGCCGAGATCGCTCGCGAGCAGGTCAGCCGGCGACTCCACGACGCGGAGTGCCGAACCTACTTGCGCGGCCCCTGCCGCGACTGACGCGGCCACGTTCGCGGCGAGTAGGGTGCAGCCCCTCGCGCGCCCGACCGACGGTCGATGCCGAGGCGCAGCCGGGAGGAGCTCGGACGTGGCCCGTACCCCCTTCAACCGTCGGCCTGACCCCGGCTCGGGCGTGGCTCGGCTGCTCGCCCGAGGCCTGGCGGGAGCCCGGGTCGCCGTCGGCGTGGCACTCGTGGCCGCCCCCGACGTCGCCACCCGCCGGTGGCTCGGCAGCTTGACCGAGGACGACCCGGGACGCCAGGTCGCCGTCCGCGGGATCGGTGCTCGTGACGTGGCGCTCGGGATCGGGGCGCTGGTCGCGCTGCGCGACGACGCCGCTCCCCGACAGGCGGCCCGCTGGCTGGAGGCCGGTGTGGTCGCCGACCTCGCCGACGCCGGTGCGATCGCGGTCGCCGACGACGTGGATGCGTCGAAGACGCCCACGCTGATCGTCGCCCTCGGTGCGGCAGCGCTCGGTCTCGTCCTGCGCACCCGGCTCCGCTGATCCACGGAGGCACCGTGAGCAAGCTCCGCATCGCCCTCGGCGCGCTGCTGCTCGGCGTCCTCGTCGGGACGCGGGCTCGCCGCCACGGGACCACGGCGGCCGCAGCACCGGAGCCCGCGGGGCTCCCCCACGAGGTCCGCGCGGAGCTCGCCGCTGTCGAGGGCCGGCTCACCGGGACCCTGCAGCGGCTCGACCGTGACCGGCAGCGCACCGGCGCCATCACGTTCGCGATCGTCGTGCTGATCGTGGTGCCGGCCGCGCTGCTGGTTGCCCACCCCGACGTGCCCGATGTCGTCATCGCGGCGGTCCTCGCGGCCGACCTCCTCGCCGCCGCGGTCGCGCTCGTGGTGGCGATGCGCGTGGACGGGCGGCCGGGGGCCCGCACCTAGCGGCCCCGGGTGGTCAGCTCGAAGCGGGCGAAGGTGGCCACGAGCAGCCCGAGCACGACACCCGGCCCGAGCACCCAGAGGGGCCGCTGTGCCCACCAGGCGGCGGTCGGCTGGGCGATCAGCTCGAAACCCAGGGCCTCGTACAGGCCGATGAAGGCCACCTTCGCGGTCATATGCCACACGAAGACGGTCAGGATCACCGCGTTGACGGCGATGACGACCTTCCACACCCGGCGCCGGGCCAGCCACGAGGAGGCGACGGGTCGCAGCAGCATCGCGAGCCCGGCCTGCAGCAGGGCGACGACCGCGATCACCGCGGTGGTGGGCCACATGTGGCTGAACGCGAGCTCCCGGGTGGCGACCATCGAGCGCGGGTACACCGGCAGGCTGGTCAGGACGATCATGCCCGCGACGGCGGCGAGCACCAGCGACAGCTGACCGCGCCAGCCGATCCGCTCGAGGGTGCCGTCGCGGTAGAAGTAGCCCAGCTGGTGGACGAAGACCCACACGAGCGCGCTGTTGACGAGGCCCAGCTGCTCGAGGCCGAGGTGGAACCGGCCGACGTCGACGAGGGCGACCAGCGCGCCCATGACCGTCACGGTCAGCACGCCTCCTGCCGCGTGCAACCGTGCGGTGAGCGGCACGAGCAGCACGACCCACAGGTAGGCGGCGAGGAACCAGAACGGGATGAAGACGATCGTCCCCCACTCGAGGACGTTGCGGTGATCGGTCCGGACGAGCCACAGCAGGACCTCGAGCACGAACCAGGCCACGAGGAAGACCACCGGGGGCAGCAGCAGCCGATGGGCCCGTGCGCCGTAGAACTCGCGGGCGGCTCCGCCGTCGTCCTGGACCGACCGCCAGCCGGCGTAGTTGGCGAACCCGCCGACGAGGAAGAACATCGGCATGATCTGCAGGGCCCAGGTCAGCAGCCAGCCGCCGGGGATCACGTCGATGGGGTTGGGCATCGACAGCGCGCCGTCCTCCCACCGGGTGATGGACAGCGCCCAGTGCCACACGATCACGACGGCGATGCTGACCACCCGCAGGAGGTCGACGAACCGATCGCGATCGGGCGGTGTCGCCTCGACGAACCGGTCGAGCTGGTCGCTCAGCGTGCTCGATCCCTTCGCCACCGAGGGCCTTCCGACGGGTGCTCCTTCCGTGAGACCCGCACCGGGAGGGTCGACGGGCTCCGGTGAGGTCTACCCGCGGTCGGATCCCGCGCCGGCGTAGATGTCGTCGATCAGATCGGCGTAGCGTTCCTCGACCACGCCCCGCTTGACCTTCAGCGTCGGCGTCAGTTCACCCTCCTCGACGGTGAGGTCCTCCGGCAGGATGCGGAACTCGCGGACCCGCTCGGCACGGGAGACGGCTTCGTTGGCCTCGTCCACCGCCCGCTGGAGCTCGGCGGCCAGCTCCTCGTCCTCGGCGAGGTCGGCGAGGTCGGAGGTGTCCTTGTGGTGCTCCTCGGCCCAGCGCGGGACCTCGTCGGGGTCGAGCGCGATGAGCGCGCCGATGAAGGGCTTCCCGTCGCCGACCACCATCGACTGGCTGACCAGGGGGTGCGCACGCAACCGATCCTCGATGACCGCCGGGGCGACGTTCTTGCCGCTGGCGGTGACGATCAGCTCCTTCGCGCGACCGGTGATGGTCAGGAAGCCGTCGTCGTCGAGCTCGCCGAGATCCTCGGTGCGGAACCAACCGTCCTCGTCGAGGACCTCCTCGGTCGCGTCGCGGTTCTGGTGGTAGCCCTGGAAGACGTTGTCGCCCCGGACCACGATCTCGCCGTCATCGGCGATACGCACGGTGACCCCGGGCAGCGGCTGGCCGACCGTGCCGATCCGGTGGGCGTCCGGGCGGTTGACCGCGACCGGTGCGGTGGTCTCGGTCAGGCCGTAGCCCTCGAGCACGGTCACGCCGATGCCGTCGAAGAAGTGGGCGATCCGCGTGCCGAGCGCGGCGCCGCCCGACACGGCGTACTCGACCTCCCCGCCCATCGCGTCGCGGAGCTTGCCGTAGACCAGCTTGTCGAAGACCGCGTGCTGGATCCGGGTCCACAGCCCGACCGATCCGGCCGCCCGCTGCTGCGAGAGATCCGCGGCGACCTCGGCGGCCCGGTCGAAGATGGCGCCCTTGCCCTCGTCGTGGGCCTTCTGCTGGGCCCCGTTGAGGACCTTCTCGAAGACCCGGGGCACCGCCAGCAGGAACGAGGGCGAGAACAGGGCCAGCTCCTCCTTGAGGTGCTCGAGGCCCGTGGAGAACCCGAGGACCACCCCGGTGCGCAGGCACACCACCTGGATCACCCGCGAGAAGATGTGGGCGAGCGGCAGGAACAGCAGCGTGGTGCGGCCCGGCTGCAGGATCCGCTCGAGGCTCTGCCGCGTCTGCTCCACCGTCCACACGAAGTTGTGGTGGGTGAGGAGGCATCCCTTCGGGTTCCCCGTGGTGCCCGACGTGTACACGATGGTGGCGAGGTCCTCGCCGGTCACCGCCGCGGCGCGCTCCTGCAGCTGATCGTCGGAGACGTCACGACCGGCCCGCTTCAGCTCCTCGAGCCCGCCGTCGTCGAGGACGAAGGCGTGCGCGACGTCGTCCAAGCGGTCGGCGACCTGCTCGTACTCGCGGTGCTGTTCGGCGCTGCCGATGAAGATGGCGACCGCGCCCGAGTCGGACACGATCCACTCGACCTGCTCGGCCGACGAGGTGTCGTAGATCGGCACGGTCACCGCACCCGCCGCCCAGATCGAGTAGTCGAGGATGGTCCACTCGACCCGGGTTGCCGCGTAGACGGCGATGCGCTGGCCCGGCTCGATCCCGAGGCCGATCAGGCCGCGTCCGGCGGCGCTGACCTCGTCGCAGAACCGCTCGACGGACCACTCCTCGAAGCGGTCGCCGTCGCGCACGGCCACCGCCGCCCGGGCGGGCGAGCTGCGGCGCGTCTCCCACAGCGCCGTGGTCAGGTTCTCACCCGGCCCGACCGACGCTGGTCCGGGGCTGGTGTACTCGCGCACGGAACGCTCCTGGCTCGCGTTCCTCTCCATGGTCGGGTCCGGGGTGGCGGTCGCAAGGCCACCGATGCTGACGTTCGTCGGCGGCCGCGCTCGGGGCTGGAGCTGTAACGGCGCCGTAACGGCGCGGGAGGGAGGTTCTCGTCGTCTGGCTCCCCAGCGCCGCCGGTCACGCGAGCAGACCCACCCAGAGGGGCTACCGCCTCCAGCGGCGCCGCCAGACGTGACCAGATGGGAGGGTCCACATGTCCGGACAAACAGCCGTGATCCGACGCATCGCGATCGTCCTGGCAGGCATGGCGCTGCTGGGCGCGTTCGCGACGTCGGCGATGTCGCAGGAGGACTTCGAGGAGCATCCCCACATGCTGGTGATCGGCCTCGAGCTCGACGAGTTCGGCGAGCCGATCGGCCTTCGCCGCTGTGTCGACCTGGCCGCGAACCAGGCACTTCCGAACACTGCACACCACGAGAACGTGCACTTCGGCCAGGCTCGCCAGGTGCTGTTCGAGAAGGGTGGCCACCTGGTCGTGCCGGGCGCACCGTTCCCGGCACCGTTCGCTGAGCCGCTCCCGTGGTCGAACTGCGCGGAACTGATCGCGTTCTTCTTCGGCGACTGAGCAGCCGGGTGGGTGGCCGCGCCCAGAGGTCGCGGCCACCCACACGCCGGCCCTGGATCCTCGAGGGCGGTCTACCGCTGGTGTTCCTGGGAGGGGTCGAGATGGAGCGTTGGCCTCCGCATCTCACCGAGATCCTCCGTGGGGATCTCGTGGTCGCGTTCGGGTACCGCACACGAGCGGCAGGTGTGGTGGCCACACCGATGGTGACCTTGGGGCTGTACGACGAAGCTGCGGCGACGATCACGATGTCCACCTCGTTCGGCATGGGCAAGAAGCTGACACGCATCGAGCAGGACGATCGCGTGGCGTTGCTCTTCCATGCCCGCGACCACGGCACGGCCTCTGCACGCAACGTGGTCCTGGTCCAGGGACACGCCAGGTTCCCCGACCGCCCCGACGGGACCTGGGTCACGCCTGAGGTGGAAACGGCCTGGCGACGCATGCTCGTTCCGCGCCGGCGGGGACGGTTGTGGGACTGGATCGGCCACGAGTACTACGACCTGCGTGTGCCCATCTCCGTCACGATGCGGCGCGTGGTCGTCTGGCCGGACGCCACCGTCGCCGAGGTTCCAGCGGTTCTCGGTGCGCCGCTGCCGGCCGACCCCCCGGCCTCGCAAGATCCGCCGCAGGGTGGGACCCGAGCCCGTGTGCCTGCGAAGCGGTACGGCAAGCGGTTCCAGCGCGGTATGCATCGACTCGTCGGGTGGGCAGGTTCCGACGGGTTCCCGATGATCGTGCCAGCCGCGATGACCGTGGCGGGTGCGAACATCCGGATCGAGTCGCCGGCCTTACCCGACGGGGTCCGTCGGGCGGGTGTGCTCGCACACTGGTTCGAGCCACGGTGCAACGGACAGGGCAACGCGGTGCTGACGGGCTGGCTGGAAGCCGAGGGCGGCGCGGGTTGGTTCCGCCCGCACACCGTCGCCGGCTACACCATGCCGCGGCTCGATGATGTCGGGTTCAGCCTCGCCGCAGGGCTGGGCGCGAAAGCCGGCTATCGCAGGATGGTCAAGGCCGGACACGTTCGTGACGGGGTCTGGCAACCTCAGCGGGGCCGGTGAGTGGGGAGGAGCGCGGCGGCCGCCGTCTACCGCATCCAGACACCGGCGCGAGTGGGTTGCAGCGTGGTGGTCACGACGTCGAGCAGGTCGTCGGTCAGACCGTCGAGGTCCAACTCGTCGCGCAGCCGTGCCGCGAACCGCTCCAGCTCCCGTTCGGCGTCGTAGCGGGACCGGTTGAACCGCTGCTCCACCGCCCGCTGGACCCGACGTCGTAACGGTACGAACAGCGCCGCCACCGCCAACGTCGAGGCCGCGACCCCGAGGTCGCCCTGACGCGGGAACAGGCTGCCGAGCACCAGCACCCCCGCCACGTACACGGCCGCCAGCACCGCCACGATCACGGCGTAGGTCACGGTTCGGCTCACGAGCCGGTCGATGTCGTACAGCCGGTAGCGCAGCACCGCGACCAGGATCGCTGCGGGCAGGGCCCAGAACGCGAGCAGCGCGACCGCGCCGGCGAGCGTCTCCACGACGCTGGGTTCTGCGGCCTCGGGGGCCACAGCGACGGTGGTCAGCATCACCACCAGCACGGTCGCGCCGCCCATGAACCACTTGAGCTGTGCGCGCTCGACCGTGCCGGCGCGCCGCCACCTCGCCACCAGTGACCCGACTCCCAGCAGCGCGAACACCGGGATGATCACGAACCCGTGGTCCCAGACCGTGTCGAACCAGTCGGGCCCGATCCCGAGCGGGTTGGGGCGCTCCGTCAGCTGCAACGGTCCCGGCTTGAGCGCCGCGGCGAGCGCGAACCCTCCCATGAGCACGAGGAACAGCCAGAACACCGCCCGGTGCCAGCCCGGCAGCGCCCGGCCGGTCGGGAAGACGTACAACAGCGCCACGATCCCGACGAACTGCAGCACCGCCGCGCCGGCCTCGATCGCTTCGAGCTGGCGCGACCCGATCCCGGCGGGATGGGTCAGCGCGTACCAGGACAGGACGAAGATCACGGCCGCGGCGACGCCGACCAGGCCGAGTGCGCGCCCCACGCCGTTGCCGGGCCGTCGCGCGAGGATCGCCGCCGCGGCGACCGGGAAGGCCAGCAGGCCGCCCACCCACGGCCAGTTGGCCTCCTGTCCCGGCAGCGGCCAGACCAGGTTCAGGCCGAGCACGCCGATGACGGCCGCCGCCCAGGCGACGTGGAGCGTGGCGCGCCAACCGGGGGCGAGCTGTCGGGTCGCGGTCACGATCGGTCGCTCACGGTGGGTCAGCTCGCGGCGGCGAGCGCGGTGGCCTCGTCGTCGAAGATGCGGATCGCCTCGTCGAGCCGCGTCAGCGACAGGATCTGGCGGTAGTGGTCGGTCAGGCCGAAGGCCATGAGTTCGTGTTTGTCCCGCTGGGCGCGCACGAGCAACGTGACCAGCAGGCCGATGCCGCCACTGTTCATGTACGACAGGTCACTGAAGTCGAGCACGATCGACCGTGCCCCGGTCACGGCGGCCTGCCCGTAGGCGTGCATCAGTGCGGCCTCCTCGGCGGGCGTCACGTCGCCGTCGAGGCTGACGACCGCCACGCTGTCAGCTGCGTGGCGGACGGTGAAGGAGGTCGTCGAAGGTTCCATGATGCTCCCGATGCTTCGCGGATCCGGTCACCGGTTCAAGGGGGTGGGGGTGGCGGCCAGTGCCGCCGACTCGTCGTCGAAGAAGGTCAGGAAGTCGGCGAGGCGGGTGATCTCGAAGATGTGCCGGTAGTGGTCGGACAGTCCGCACACCCCCACCTCGACGTCGTCGGTGCGGGCCCTGGCGAGCAGCCCCACGAGCAACGCGATGCCGGTCGAGTTGATGTAGGTGACCCGGCCGAAGTCGAGGACCATCGCCGCGATGCCGTCGCCGATCGCGTCGGTGTAGACCTGTTCCATCTGCGCTTCGGCGGCGCCGTCGAGCTGACCGTCGAGGTCGATGACCGCCACGGCCATCGCCGCGCCCTCACGGGCGGACCGCTCGCTGGCTGGAACACGAACCGACGCGGTGAACTGGCTGGTCATGGTGCGTCTCCGTCCAGTCGCATCACCAGCTCGAGGATCTGGCGGTTCTCGTCCGAGCAGATGCGCAGGTCGTCGACCAGGTTGCGGATCAGGAACAGCCCCCAGCCGCGCGGGCTCTGTTCGCCGCGGAGCTTGGCCTCGAGGTCGGGCTCGTCGAGATCGCCGGGTATCGGCTCACCCCGCCCCTGGTCGGTGACGCGGACCACCAGGGCCCGCGGCTCGACCCAGATCCGGATCTCGACCAGCAGCTCGGCGATGTTCTGGTTGCCGTGCTCGATCGCGTTCATCGTCGCCTCGGCCAGTGCGGTCTCGAGCGACGCCATACGGTCGGCCCGGAGGTTCAGGTCCGGTGCGGCCGCCAGCGCTTCCTGCAGCAACCCGATCGCGGCACGCTCGTTGCCGACCTCGCTCCTGACGGTGGACTCGGCCAGGACCCGGCCGGGGTCGTCGTCGGGGACGTGCTCCTCCGCTGCCAGCGGGGCAGCCGCTGCGAGGGGGTTCGCGGTCGCAGCGCTTCGCACCCCGTCGACGCCGACCACGGCTGCGCCCGCGGAGCGGCGCAGCGTGACGATGGTGATGTCGTCCTCCTGCTCCCACTCCGGCCCGGTGAACCCGTGGAGGGACGACAGCAGCCCGTCGATCAGCTCGGTGTCTGCTGACGCCGACCCGACCAGTTCGAGCAGCCTCGGGAACCCGTACATCTCGCCGGCCGGGTCGTGGGCCTCGGGCAGCGCGTCCGAGTACAGCACGACCGCCCACCCGGGGTCGATCGTCACCTCGGCCTGGTCGTAGGTGGCGCCAGGCAGCAGCCCCAGCGGCATGCCGGTGGCACGCGGCTCCAGCGCCCCGGCATCGGTCTGGACCGCCGGGAGGTTGTGTCCCGCGTTGGCGAACCGGAACCGGCCGATGTCGGGGGACAGCACGCCGTACAGGCAGGTCACGAACATGTTGGGTGGCATGTCGGGGACGAGCACGTCGTTGACCCGCTCCAACACCTCGGTGGGCTCGACCAGCCGCCCTGCTGACGATCGCAGCACGCTGCGCGTCGACGCCATCACCAGCGCGGCCGGCACCCCTTTGTCCGTCACGTCGCCCACCACCACACCGAGCTCGCCTCTCGGTAGCTCGATGAAGTCGTAGAAGTCGCCGCCGACCTCGCGTGCGGGCCGGTAGAAGGCGTTGAGCAGCCAGCCGGAGGGCTCGGGCACGGTCTGGGGCAGGAAGTTCTGCTGGATCAGCTGCGCGACCTTGAGCTCCTGCTCGTAGCGTTCGCGGCGGCGGACCTCGGCCTCCTGCTCACGGACCAGCTGCGCGACCCGCAGCGCCGGTGCGGCCTGGCCGGCGAGGTTCTCCAGCAGCTTGCGGTCGTCGGCCGAGTACTCCTGCTCGGACAGCCTCGGCCCGAGGTTGAGCAGCCCGATCAGCTCGCCCTGGCTGACCAGCGGGACGGCCAGCTTGATACCTGCCGCGCGGAGCGCGGTCACGCCGGGACTGTCGAGCTTGAGGTTGTCGACGTCGATCGGCTCCGGGTGCGACTGGAAGTAGGCGAGGAGCGGATCCTGCGGTGGGATGTCGACCTGCGGTGCCGCCGTCACGTCGGCGGTGCCGGCCTGCGTGTCCGACTCGAGGTCGCTGGGGCGAACCTGACGGCTGCGCAGCGGCAGGCGCAGCATCGGCATGCGCCGACCGTGCTGCCTGGAGGTGCTCGTCACGCGTGTCCCTCCGCTCGTGCGCAGTGGACCGCGCCGACCGTTCCGAGACCGTTACGGTGACAGCTTGCCGTCGCCGCTGCCGTGTGTCGCGGTTGGATCGTCATGGCAGGTCGTGGGGTGTGCCCGGGCTCGGGGTCGCACCACCGATACGGGCCTCGAGGAGATCCTTGAGATGGCCCAGGCTGGCGTCGAACTCGCGGACCAGCAGCCGCGTGACCAGCTGCTCGGCCACCTTGAAGACCCCCGCCGCGTCCATCTGGTAGGCGAACCGCAGCTCGGTCCCGTCGGGGATCTCGCGCAGCGCGTAGGACGCGTGGCCGGTGATCGGGCCGTCGACGACCGTGACGGCGCTGCGGTGCGGCGGGTCGAGGTCGGTCACCTCGAACACCGACTCGACGCTGCGGCCCAGCAGACGGCGAACCTCGACGAAGCGGGATCCGGCGACGATCGGGGCGTCCGTCAGCCGCCGCACGTCGACGACGGACGGTTGCCACAGCGGCGTGTTGGCCGGATCGGTGATGAAGGCGAACACCTCGCCAGCCGGCCGGCGGATGGTGATCGTGTGCTCCGCGCGGGACATCGCCACCTCCTCGCGGCCGGTCGCAGCTGCCGGCCCACCCGAAGCCCTACCGCGACGCCCGTTCCCGGACCGTTACGAGCGGGCACCGTGGAGCTCAGCGTTACGGACAGCGTTACCGGCGGTTCCCCGTCACGCTGCTGGGGCGTACCGTGGCGGACGGTTCGCGAGGAGCGGGTGTCCGCGGACGGAGGACGAGGGACCGTGGACGGTCTGAAGGTCGACGTGCTCGGCCCGCCCCGCGTGACGGTCGACGGCGCCCCGCTCCGCGTGGACACCCGCAAGGCGGTGGCGCTGCTGGGGATCCTCGCCGTCGACGGCCCGCGGTCACGCGGGAGCCTGGCCGCCCTGCTGTGGCCCGAGTCCGACACGAGCCGTGCCCGCGGGGCGCTGCGCCGGACCCTGTCCGTGCTCACCCACGCCCTCGACGGGCGGGGGGTCGTCGCCGAGGAGACCGTGCGGTTCGACACCGACGCGGTGACGGTCGACGCGGCAGAGGTGGCGGGGCTCCTCGAGCGGGTCGCCGACCACGACGAGACCCCGGAGCAGCGCTGCGACCGCTGCCTCGCCGATCTGAAGCGGACCGTCGAGCTGCACCGCGGCGAACTCCTGGAGGGCTTCGGGCTGCGCGACAGCACACTGTTCGACGACTGGCGCACCGAACGAGCCGAGCATGTGCGGCGTCGTCTCGTCGGTGTCTTCGACCTCCTGACGACCACGCAGCTGCGCCGTGGGGTGCTGGACGGGGCGCTGGACGGACTCGAGCGGTGGCTCGTGATCGACCCGCTGAACGAGGAGGTGCACACCCGGCTCATGCTGCTCCACGCCTGGCGCGGCGAACGGGCCGAGGCGGTCCGGCGTTACCGCGCCTGCGTCGCCGTCCTCGATGTGGAGCTCGGGGTGGCGCCGCTGGCACGGACCACGCAGGTCTACCAGGCGATCCTCCAGGGGCGGGTCCGGCCGGCGGTCCGCAGCGACGCGACCGACCCGGTGGTCGAGGCTGCCGAGATCGCGCCCGTGCGCTCCCCCGCCAGAACCCCCCACCCCGGCCGGCACGAGGGCTGGCCGCTGGTCGGCCGTGACGAGGTCCTGGACGAGCTGGCCGCCGTGGTCACGAACGGCGCCGTCGGTGCCCGTCGGCTCACCGTCGTGACGGGTGAGGCCGGCGTGGGCAAGACGCGTCTGGCCGACGCGCTGCGACAGCGGCTGGAGGCCGCTGGCCGCCCACCCGCCGCCGCGCGCTGCTTCGCCGGGGAGACCGGACTCGCCTTCGGCCCGTTCGTCGACCTGCTGCGGCAGGTGATCGACCGCATGCCGGCGAGCCGGCTGACGGCCCTGCCAGCGGCGACCGTGAAGGAACTGCACCGGCTCGTACCCGCCCACCTCGCGAACGAACCGGACCCGCGGGTCGAGCTGGCACCGCTCGACTCCCCCGGCGCCCGCGCCGTGTTCTTCGCCGCCATCTGGGACGTACTCGACGCGGCGCTCGCCGACATCCCGCCAGGCGTGGTCGTGCTCGACGAGCTCCAGGCCATCGACCCGTCGTCGATCCAGCTGCTCGGCTACGGGCTGCACCGGCTCGCCGACCGCGACCTGGCCGTCGTGCTGTGCCTGCGCGCTGAGGATGCCCCGGCCGAACTCCTGGCGCTCCTCGACGACCCAGCCGTGGCCGGGATCGCCCACCGGGTGGACCTGCCCCGGCTGGTCCCGGACGACGCTGCGGCCCTGGTCGCGGCGGTGGTCCCCGACACCGACCCCTCACTCGCCGAGCGGCTCTACGCCGAGTCCGAGGGGCTGCCCCTGCTGTTGGCCGAGTACCTCCGTCTCATCGTCGACGGCGAGGTGGCGGTCGACGACGGCGGGCAGGGATGGCTGCTACCTCGCGGGGCGCGTGAGCTGGCGCGCTCGCGGCTGGCCGGCCTGTCCGACACCGCCACCCAGATCGCCTCGGCCGCCGCCACCTTCGGCCGCTCGTTCGACCTCGAGGTGGTCCGGGCCGCCAGCGGTCGCACCGCCACGGACGTCGTCGACGGCATCGACGAGCTGCTGGCCCGCCGTCTCGTACGCGAACTCCGCGGCGACACGTCCGCACCGGAGTACGACTTCGTCCACGACAAGCTGCGCGCCGCCATCTACGAGGGCACCAGCCTGGCGCGACGCCGACTGTTGCACGGGCGCATCGCCGACGCCCTGGCACCGCTGGTGCGGCGGGACGCCCACCGGGCCGGAGGCGCCGCCGCCGTCGCCGAGCACGCCCGGCTTGCCGACCGCGACGACGAGGCAGCGAGGTGGCACGCCGTCGCCGCGGAGCAGGCGCGCCGGTTGTTCGCCAACGAGGAGGCCTACCGGCACCTGGAGCAGGCCATCGCACTCGGCCACCCCGATGTCTGGCGGCTGCGCCTGCAGCTCGGCGAGGTCGCCACGCTGCTGGGCCACTACCCGGCAGCGCTGGCCACGTTCGAAGCGGCGGCCGCCGGGGCGGTCGACGACGCGACGCTGGCCATGACCGAGCTCCGGATCGCCGGTGTGTACCTGCGACGCGGTGAGCTCGCCCTGGCCGGGTCGCACCTCACCGCCGCGAGGCAGCTGGTCGACGATGGCACCCCCACCACCGCCCGCATCGAGGCCGACCTCGGGCTCCTCCGGCTCCGCGAAGGCCACCTCGCCGACGCGGTGGCCCACGCCGAGCAGGCGCTGGCCCTGGCCAGCGATGGGGGTGACGTGGAGGGCCGAGCCCAGGCGCTCAACCTCCTCGGACTGGTCGCCCGCCACGAGGGCGACCCGGCGGCGGCGCGGGACCACCTCGCCGCCAGCGTGCAGCTGGCCGAAGGGTTGGCCGACCCCGCCGCGTACGTCGCCGCGCTCAACAACCTGGCCCTGGCCACCGCAGAGGCCGGCGACGTCGAGGGCGCGGTCGACCTGCAGCAGCGGGCGGTCGAGCGAGGGGCGCGGTACGGCGACCGACACCGCGAGGCGGCGCTGCGCAACAACCTCGCCGACCTGCTCCACCTCGCCGGGCGGGACGACGAAGCGCTGGCGACCTTGGAGGGGGCGGTCGGCCTGTTCGCGTCGATCGACACCGCAACCGACCCGAGCCCTGAGATCTGGAAGCTGGTCGACTGGTAGCAACCCCTCCGATCGGGTGTTCCGTTCTCGACCGTCAGCGGCGGAACGGGCGGATGAGCGCGGACAGCACGGCGTCGTGGCGGAGGTTGCCGATGCGACGCCACTGCCGGCGACGGTCGACGCACACGACCCGCGAGTCGACCGTGGGCTGGAGAACACCGAGAGCACGCGCGAGGTTCCCGCACGTGTCGGTCCAGATCGTCTCCTCCTTGCGGTGCAGACCGAAGGCGAGCCCGAGCTCGACGATCGGGTCGTGCGCACGCAGGAACAACTCGACCTGGGCAGCCGTGGTGCCGTCATCGTCACGGTCGGCGGAGAAGGTGATCAGCCCGGCGAAGGGGTGGCCCTCCGGGGTGATGAACGCGAACGACGTCTCGTCGGCGTACATGACCAGCACACCGGTCGACAGGCGCAGCCCTCCGACGCGTCCGGTGATGATCCCGATCTCGCCCGGCTCGACGCCTGCGAGTGGTGATCGGAACTCGTTGCCGGTCGGCCAGAACTCGCCGTAGCGCTCACGCCAGGTGGCCATCACCTCGGCAGGCGTGATCTCGACGTCGTCCAGCCGGACCCGGAAGGTCTTCTGCCACAGCCGTCCGAACCCCTGCACCGGGCCGCTGACACGACGGCCGTCGACCGCGGCCGCGCCCACCTCGCCTTCGACCTGGAGCCGATCGCGCGGTGCCGCCCAGCGACCCTCGACCCGGTGCTGCGTCGGCTGTCCGCTCGGCTGCTCGGCGGGAACTGCCGTGCTGTCGGGACCGCTCATCATCGACCCTCCTGTGCTCGTGGACGTCCGACGAACGTCCATGGCTGGCTCCGAGCTTCGCCCCCGCGGCGTCCCGGAACCCGTTACGGGCGCCCCGTAACGGTCCGGTCACGGCTGCGTGGCGACGCTCGGTCGACAACGACGCGCGGGGACGCGCCCCAACCCCATACGCGGAGGTTCTCGATGGCGAGCGTCGAGGAGGCGGACCGCATCACGACGACCCGCTACACCGGGCACCCACATGGTCTACTGCAGGTCGCACAGCGACACGAGCATCGATGAACCGGTCGTATGGCACGGCCGCCACGCTGGTCATCCGGTAGGACTGGGCGTGTTCGACCCGCAGCGACCGGTGGGAGGACGGGAGGTGTCGAACGACGAGGCGTCACCCGCTGCCCGTCGCGTGCGCGCCGTCGCGCGCCTCGCCTTCGCCGTGACGACGGGCCTGGTCGTGGCCGGGCCCGTCGTCACGTTCCTGGCCGGCGAGCCGCTGTGGCCGAACACGGCGGCGACCGGTGCGATGTACCTGTTCGCCGTGGTCGGCGTGCTGATCGCCGTCCGCCGGCCACAGAACCCCGTCGGTTGGCTCTGCCTGGTGGCGGGGGCGGCCTTCGCACTGGAGGGGGCGCTGTGGGCCGTGGCCCTCTACGGGTTCGCCCACCCCGGATCCGTGCCGCTTCCGGAGATCTGGGCCGTCGTCGGCGACGCCTTCGTCATGCCCGGGCTCTTCCTCGTGGCCACCCTGTTGATCCTGCTCTTCCCGAACGGCCGCCTGCCGTCACCGCGATGGCGCTGGCTCGCCCGCGTGACGGGCGCGCTGCTGATCGTGGCCCTCCTCGCCGGCCTGTTCCTCCCGCAGCAGGGTGGCTGGGGCCGGCCGACGGTCGACAATCCCCTCGCCGTGGAGGCGGTCGAGTGGCTCGACCTCGCCCTGGTCGGCCTGTTCGGCTGCGTTGCCGCATCGGTCGTGGCGCTGATCGGTCGGTTCCGCCGTTCGAGCGGGATCGAGCGCCTCCAGTTGCGGTGGCTGGCTGCCGCAGGGATGGCCGCCGTGGTGTTGTGGCTCATCGCCATCTTCGTCGCCGACGACGTCGTCCTCGCGCGAGAGGACGTCGCGATCGCCCTGAGCGTGGGTGGCTTCTCGCTCGTGCCGATCGCGATCGGGGTGGCGGTGACGCGGTACCGGCTGTTCGAGATCGATCGGTTGATCAGCCGGACCGTGACCTACGCCGCGGTGGCGGCGGCGCTCGCGGCCGTGTACGTGACGGGGGTACTGGTGCTCGGCAACCTGCTCCCGCGCCAGAGCGACCTCGGGGTCGCGGCCTCGACGTTGGCGGTGGCCGCGCTGTTCCTGCCGGTGCGGCGGCGGGTCCAGCAGGCGGTGGAGCGGCGCTTCAACCGGTCCCGCTACGACGCCGAGCGGGAGCTGGAACGGTTCGCAGGGCGGCTCCGCGACGAGCTCGACCTCGACGAGTTGGCCGAGGATCTCCTGGAGGCCGTCGCCAGCACGGTGCATCCCTCGACCGCCGGCCTGTGGATCCGGGGACCGGCGCCATGACCGCCCGATCCCGCGCCTGGCTCGTCCTGGCCGGCATGAGCGCCGCCCTGCTGGTCGCCGCGGGCGTCACTGGGCTGGTCGTCCGTGATCCGATCGACGGCTGGCCGTTGGTCCTCGTGAGTTGGTCGGTCGTCGGCGCGCTCGTCGTCGCCCGTCGCCCGGTCAGCCTGGTGGGTCGGTTGCTCGTGCTGTTCGCGACGGGCTTCGCCATGGCGATCGCCCTCGAGTACTACCTGCTCGTGAGCCTCGAGGCCGCGCGCCCACCGGCCGACCCCTTCCTGTGGTTGTCCGCGTGGCTGTTCGCTCCTGTGCTCCTCGTACTCATGTACCTGATAGCGGTCTTCCCCGCCGACAGGGTCGCGTCCGCCTGGATGCGTTGGCCGCTGGCGGCAGCAGCGGTGGTCACCGGGATGGGCGTCGTGGCCAGGATGGTGCTGCCCGTCCCGGTTGCGACCGAGACCAGCGCCGAACTGGTGAACCCGTGGGCGATCGAGGCGCTGAGCCACCTGCTCGCCGTCGAGGGCCTGCTCGGCTCTGTCATGACGACGTTGCTCGTCGTGGCCATGGTCGACCTCGCGTTGCGGTGGCGCCGGTCGACGGGCATCGAGCGGCTCCAGATGCGGTGGCTGGCGCTGGCGCTGCTGCTGTTCGCCCTGCTCCTGCTGGCCACCGGCGTGGTGCGGCTGGCAGGCCTCTCACCGACGGGGATCGAGGTCGCGGACACCGTGGCCTGGCTGTCGGGACTTGGCCTCCTTCCGCTCGCGGTCGGGGTGGCCGTGACGCGGTACCGGCTGTTCGAGATCGATCGGTTCATCAGCCGGACCGTGACCTACGCCGCGGTGGCGGCGGCGCTCGCGGCCGTGTACGTGGCGGGGGTACTGGTGCTCGGCAACCTGCTCCCGCGCCAGAGCGACCTCGGGGTGGCCGCCTCGACGTTGGCGGTGGCGGCGCTGTTCCTGCCGTTGCGGCGGCGGGTCCAGCAGGCGGTGGAGCGGCGCTTCAACCGGTCCCGCTACGACGCCGAGCGGGAGCTGGAACGGTTCGCAGCGCGGCTCCGCGACGAGCTCGACCTCGACCTCGACAGCCTCACCGACGACCTGCTCGACGTGGTCGCCACCACGGTGCAACCCGCACGCGCCAGCGTCTGGATGCGGTAGACGGCCGAGGCAGCCTGCACCCGCCGGTCGTTGCCGTGGTCCGTAACGGTGCCGGAACGGCGCTGTGGTACGCCTACGGGAACGCCGCATCCCGGTCTTGGAGGAGGCATGGCCACCGCGCCCGAGCGGGCCTCCACCGATCGACGGTTGCACGCCGGAGCCGTGTCCAGCTTCGCGGTGATCGCCCTGTTGTACGTGGTCGGGACGGTGGTACACGTCCGGGCCCGCGCCCCGATCTGGCCGGACGTCGTCCTCAACTTCGCCCTGGCCGCGTTCCCGGTTGTTGGGCTGCTGATCGCGGTGCGCCGGCCCCGGAACCGGGTCGCGTGGCTGTGCCTCGGGATCGGCCTGGTGTGGGCTGTCGAGCTGGTGGTGATCGCCGGTGTCGCCCACGAGGCCGTCCGGCCCGGCCTCGTCCCCCGGCCGGACCTTCTCCTGGCGCTCGGGCTGCCCCTGTGGATCCCCGGGTTCCTGCTCATCGGGACGTTCCTGCTGTTGGTGTTCCCCGACGGGTCCCTGCCCAGCCCGCGGTGGCGACCGGTGGCCTGGACATCGGGTGTGCTCATCGGCGTCCTGTACCTGCTGTTCGCCCTCGAACCGGCCACCTACGACGACTACGGCTTCCCCGGGGTCGTGAACCCGCTCGCGGTGGAGCAGCTGCGCGGTCACCCCGTGTTCGAACTGCTCGTAGCGCTCACCCCGATCCTGGTCGTCGTGTCGGCGGTAGGGCTGTTCCGTCGGTATCGCCGGTCTGACGGCGTGGAGCGACTGCAACTGAAGTGGCTGGTGGCTGCCGTTGCCCTGTTCGCGGTGGTGTACCTCCTCGTCGTCGCCGCCGCGCTGGTCGTGACGATACGAGGCGGGGACGACCAGGCCGTCATCGACATCGGGATCATGGCGGGGTCGTCGTTCGGCCTCATCGCCATGTCGATCGGGGTGGCGGTGACCCGTTACCGGCTGTTCGAGATCGATCGGTTGATCAGCCGGACGGTCACCTACGGGCTCGTGGTGGCCGTGCTGGCCGGGGTGTATCTGACCGGTGTCTTGGTGCTGGGCGACCTCTTGCCGGCGCAGAGCCAGTTCGGTGTCGCAGGGTCGACGTTGGCAGTGGCGGCGCTGTTCAACCCGTTGCGTCGTCGAGTCCAGCGGAGCGTGGAGCAGCGCTTCAACCGCTCCCGCTACGACGCCGAGCGGGAGCTGGACCGGTTCGCTGGGCGGCTCCGCGACGAGCTCGACCTCGACAGCCTCACCGACGACCTGCTCGACGTCGTGGCGACCACCCTGCAACCGACCCGCGCTGACGTGTGGCTACGAAGGAACGACCGATGAACTCCGGCCACGGCGGAGCTGCCGCCCGCGACGGCCGGGCGACGTCGAACGACGACGCGTCACGCGTGGACCGTCGCGTGCGCACCATCGCGTTGGTTGCGTTCGCCGCAACGACGTGCCTGGCCGTCGCCGGGCCGGTGCTGACGCTTCTCGCCGGCGAGCCGTTGTGGCCCAGCACGGCGGCGACGACTGCGATGTACGTGTTCGTGGTGGTGGGCGCACTGATCGCGTTCCGCCGGCCGCGGAACCCGATCGGCTGGCTGTGCCTGGTGGTGGGGGCGGCCTTCGCGCTCGAGGGGGCGCTGTGGGCGGTCGCCTTCTACGGGTTCGCCCACCCCGGGTCCGTGCCGCTCCCGGAGGTGTGGGCCGTCCTCGGCGACGCCATCGTCATGCCTGGCGGGTTCCTCGCGGCGACGCTGTTGATCCTGCTCTTCCCGGACGGTCGCCTGCCGTCGCCGGGGTGGCGCTGGCTCGCGTGGCTCACGACCGTCCTGCTCGTCATCAACCTGCTCGCGGGACCGTTCCTGCCGACGGCGGGCGGCTGGGGCCGGCCGCCCATCCCGAACCCGATGGCGGTGGCGGCCGCCGAGTGGGTCGAGCCGACGGTGTTCGGGTTGTTCGGGTGCGTCATCGCGTCGGTCGTCGCGCTGGTGCGACGGCTGCGTCGCTCCCGGGGCATCGAGCGCCTGCAGCTGCGGTGGCTGGCCGCTGCAGGGGTGGCCGCCGTGCTGTCGTGGCTCATCGCGATCCTCCTCTCCGTTCTGGTGGGCGATGACGTCGCAGTCGTCGTCGCCGTGGCGGGGTTCTCGCTCGTCCCGATCGCGATCGGCGTGGCCGTGGCGCGGTACCGGCTGTTCGAGATCGATCGGTTGATCAGCCGGACCGTGACCTACGCCGCGGTGGTGGCGGTGCTCGCGGCCGTGTACGTGGCGGGGGTGCTGGTGCTCGGCACCCTGCTCCCGCGCCAGAGCGACCTCGGGGTGGCCGCCTCGACGTTGGCGGTAGCGGCGCTGTTCCTGCCGTTGCGGCGGCGGGTCCAGCAGGCGGTGGAGCGGCGCTTCAACCGGTCCCGCTACGACGCCGAGCGGGAGCTGGAACGGTTCGCAGGGCGGCTCCGCGACGAGCTCGACCTCGACCTCGACAGCCTGACCGACGACCTGCTCGGCGTGGTCGCCACCACGGTCCAGCCCTCGCGTGCCGGCTTGTGGATACGAGGACCGACGTCATGACCGCACCGTCGCCCGTCGGTCGGCCGACGCCTGGCTGCCGCGCATCCGCTTGCGCGACGGCCACCACAGCCACCTGCTGCCGGCGGCGGACGAGACCATGGCCCACAGGCTCGCCAGCGTCATCCCGGGCGCGCCATGAGGGGCCCCGTCGTCACCCCGTTGTCACACGGACCCCGGTCCGCCGCGTTTCCGCAGGTCAGACCGGGGTCCGGTGGGGTGGGCGCGAGAGGTATCGAACCTCTGGCCTCTGCCGTGTGAAGGCAGCGCTCTCCCACTGAGCTACGCGCCCGGGGGCGCGACCGAGGTCGCGCGACGGGGAACGCTACCAGCAGGCGTGCGGGCGCCGCCAAACGCTCCCGCGCCCGCGCGCGAGCAACCCGGGGATCGGGCGAGGAGGGGTGCGGCGACGTCGGAGGAGGGGTGCGCCGACGTCGCCGGTGTGGTTCGCTCGGGCCACCAGAGAAGGGAGGTGGTCCGTTGATCGGTCGTCATCATCACGGGACCCTGGAGGTGCCCGGCCGTTAGGCCGGAGTCGCTGGATCCCCTAGCGGAATCCACGCCGGGCACCGCCACTCGCGCCGGTCGGGGAGTCGTCCCGCCCGACGCCCCGGGAGCGTGCGTCCGAGAGCTCGCTCGGGCGCTGGACCACCCGGGAGCGGTGCTGGAGGTCTCAACCCAGCGAAGCACGACGCGAGGCCGTGACCCCGATGAAGAGGGTCACGGCCTCGCCGCGTTCCGCCCTCGTTCGACGTCCGTTCACCCGGCGTTCACCTGCCGTTCAGCCCTCGTTCAGCGGCCAGGTGACCCGGGTCCCGGGCGCTGCCGCACCTGACGCCGAGCCGAGCGGGCGGTGACCAACCGCGGACTTGCTGGGGGCGGCCGGCTCGGCTTGCCTGCGCGCCACCCGCCGCTCCCGTCCGTGTGAGCTCCCGTGTCCGCTGCCCTGCCGCCCGGCCGCCTGCGGCCGCGTCGCGAACTGTCGACGCCGCTGCGCGCTGCCCTGGTCCTAGCGCTGCTCTACCTGTTCCTGGTGGGCGTCTCGCTGCTCGAGGACGGCATCGCCGGCCTCGGCGACGGGTTCCAGAGCGGCCTGCTCGAGAACGTGGCCAACCCCGTCTCCGGCCTCTTCGCCGGCATCCTGTTCACGGTGCTGGTGCAGTCCTCATCGGTGTCGACCGCCACCATCGTCGGCCTCGTCGGGTCGGGGACGCTGACCGTCGAGCTCGCCGTCCCGATGATCATGGGTGCCAACATCGGCACCACGATCACCAACACGCTGGCGTCCCTCGGTTCCATCCGGCACTCCGAGGACTTCCGCCGCGGGTTCTCGGCCGCCACGATCCACGACTTCTTCAACCTGTTGGCCGTCGGCGTCCTGCTGCCCATCGAGCTGGTCACCGGCGTGATCTCCGGGTCCGCCCAGTGGCTGACCGAACGCCTGCGCGGCAGCGAGGTCAGCGAGATCGGCAAGAGCCCGGTCAAGCGCGCCGTCGACGTCCCGGTCGATGTCATCGAGGGCTTCCTCGAGGTGTCGCCGGTCGGTGGCCGCTTCATCGCCTTCACGCTGCTCGTGGTCGGCCTCGGCCTCATCTTCGTCGCCCTGTCGCAGATCACCCGCAACATGCGTCAGCTGGTGGCCGGCAGCGTCGAGCGCGCCATGAACCGCATCGTCGGTCGCGGCGGTGGCGCGGTCGGCATCCTGGTCGGCATGGCCGTCACGGTCGCGGTGCAGTCGTCGTCGATCACCACCTCCATCCTGGTGCCACTGGTGGCGGCCGGCGTGCTCACCCTCCCCAACGCCTACCCGATCACCCTCGGCGCCAACGTCGGCACCACCATCACCGCCCTCATCGCCTCCCTCGCGGTGCTCCGCCCCGAGGGACTGACCATCGCGTTGGTCCACACCCTGTTCAACGTCGGGGCCATCGCCCTGCTCTACCCGATCCGCGTCGTCCGCCTGCTGCCGGTCCGTGCGGCCGAACGGCTTGCCGCCCAGGCCGTCGAGCGGCGTAGCGTGGTGCTGTGGTACATCGTCGGGTTGTTCGTCGTGATCCCACTGCTCGGCGTGTTCCTCATCCCCTAGCCCGTCCGACCCCGTCAGGAGGTGGTGGTCGTGCCCTTCGGCCTCCAGCGCGATGCCAGCGACCGTCTCGATCGCATCGAGGCGACGCTGCAGCGCATGTTCACCGACGACCGACACGCCTTCGACCTGGCGATGTCGGCGCTGGTCGGTGGCGCCCCGGCACGCAACGTGGGGGCCGAGCTGCGGGCGACCGACCACCGCGTCAACGAGGCCGAGCGCGAGATCCGACGCGAACTGGTCGTCCACGCGTCGGTCCACGGCGGCATCGACACGCCGGCGGTCCTGGTCTACATGTCCATCGTCAAGGACGTGGAGCGGGTGGGCGACTACGCCAAGAACCTGTTCGACCTCGCCAACGACGGCGCCGACCTGTCCACCACGCCGCAGGCTGGGCACTACCTCGAGCTGCGCGACACGGTGTCAGCGATGATCGTGGACGTCGCCGACGCGTTCCGTGACCGCAACCCGGAACGGTCCCGCGACCTACTGTCCAACGGTGATGCGCTGATGGACCAGTTCGACGACGCCGTGTCGGCGCTGGTGCGCGAGGAGCCCGCGGGCGTCCAGGCCGTCGCCCAAGCGCTCACCTACCGCTACCTGAAGCGGATCGTCGCCCACCTGCTCAACGTCCTCTCGGCGGTGGTCATGCCGGTCGATCGGCTCGACTACTTCGACGAGGACCCCGAGGACCGCTCCTGAACCGGACGCTCAGCCGCCGGTGAGCGCGGCCCGCGCGACCTCCCGGCCGACCGCGGCGGTCGCACCGGCGGGGCCGTCCTCCACGGTGACCAGCAGCTCGTCGGCGCCGTCCCGCTCGACCACCCCGGCGACGCGGCGGTCGTCGGTGCGAGCGATCAGGACCGCCTCGTCCCCGCCATCAGCCGTTCCGACGAGCCAGACGACGTACCGTTCCGCGCGCGCCAGCGTCGGCAGCTCGGCGAAGCTGAAGGCCACCTCGTCCTCGTCGACCACGACCAGCCCGCTGGTGGGATGCACCGCGTCGACGGTGACCGAGACGCCGGAGGCGAGCTCGGCGAGCGTGGCGTCCTGCCGATCGGCCAGCAGGCCGAGGGCGGTGACCTGCGTGCGCAGGTGGAGGTTCCAGAAGGCGAGGGCGCCGAAGACGACGACGGCGACGACCACCAGGGCCCCGAGCAGACGCGACGAGACGCCCGGACGGGACGGCGAGCGCGCCTCTTCGTCCTGCTCGGCGGTGCGGCGGGCCACCTCGGTGCGGAGTCTGGCCTCGGAACGCTCCTCGCGCTCGGCTGCGGCCAGATCCGCCGCGATGTCGCGCAGCTCGGCGACCCGCATCCGACAGTCACGGCACCCGAGCAGGTGCGAGCGGAAGTCGGCTGCCTCGGCCGCGCCGAGGCCGCCGAGCACGTGCCCGACCGCCAGCTCCTCGTACCGCTCGTGCGCGTTCACCCACTGAGCGTACGCCGAGGCCCCCACCGACCACACCTCGGCCGGTCGGGCGAGCGGTCAGGCAACGGCCGTGCGGACGCCACGCTCGGTCAGCACGGGCTGCCCGACAGGTACTGCCGCGGGTTGACCGCCGACCCGTTCACCCGCGTCTCGAAGTGCAGGTGCGGACCCGTGGAGTTGCCGGTGTTGCCCACGTACCCGATCGTCGACCCCTGCGACACCGACTGACCCCGGCTGACCGCCATGCTGCTCTGGTGGGCGTAGGCGGTCACCACACCGTCGTGGTGATCGATCAGCACCAGGTTGCCGTAGCCACCCTGCCACCCGGCGAAGATCACCGTGCCGGCCTTCGACGCGCCGATCGGCGTGCCCGTGCGGGCGCCCTGGTCGATCCCCTGGTGCATGCGACCCCACCGCGGGCCGTACTCGGAGGTCACCGGCGCGCACAGCGGCCAGGCGAACCCCGACGACGACGGCGCCGACACCTGCGCCGACCCGCCGGAGGGGGCCGCCGCAGCCTGCTGTTGGCGCCGCCGCTCGGCCTCGCGGGCCGCCGCCCGCGCCTCCTCCTGCTGCCGGCGGATCAGCGCCTCGATGCGCTCGGACTCGGCCTCGAGGTCGTCGTGCTCCTGCGACAGCTGGTCGACCCGGGCCCGAGCGTCCGCCGCCGCGAGCGCGCGCGAGTTGCGCAGCCGCTCGACCTCGGCCAACAGCTCCTCCTGCTCCGCGAGCATCTCGTCGAGGCGCTCCTCCTCGGCCTGCAGGCGCTGACGCTCGGCCTCGACGGCGACCTCGGCCGCGGCGAGCGCCTCGGCGCTGGACGCGTCGCCCAGCGTCAGGGCGCGCAGGTAGGTGGTGCGGGCCAGCGCCTCCTCGGCCCCTTCGGAGGACAGCAGTACGTCGAAGTCCCGGACCGCGCCGTGCTTGAACATCGAGGCAGCCTGGGCCTCGAGCCGGGCACGCACCGTGACCGCCTCGTCCTCGACCTCGGCGAGCCGCGCTGCAGCCTCGGCCACGGCGGTGCGCTGGCGTTCGAGGGCCGCTGCGACGTCGTTGACGACCGCTTCGACCTCGGCCAGGCGTTCGTCGGCCTCCGCGAGCTCGACCTCGGCGTCGCCCGCCTCGCGCTCGGCAGCGTCGAGCTCCCGGCTGACCGCAGAGATGCGGTCCCGGGCCTCCTGGAGCTGGCGCTGCTCGGGGGCCTGGGCCACGGCGAGAGCGACCGGTGCGAGGAGCGCAGCGGCCACGATCGCTGTGATCGCGGCGAGCGCGCGCGTGGAACGGATCGGCACGGACACTCCGGTGTCGGGAGCAAGGACCCGAGCCGGCGCAGGGCGGTCACCCGCGTCACGCGAGCACCGCGTCTGGAGGCACCAGACACCGACATCGAGGATGGTGCCCGGGACCGAGGTCCGCGGGCACGGGCGCCACGGTACCGAACCTGCGCCGGCGGGCCAGCACCCGCGCACACCGGGAACCACACCCGGAGCCGACGTCACGCGACCGAGCGATGCTCGTTGGTACTCTCCGCCCCGCACCGTCCCCACCGGCGGTGACGGCCCGCCGCCGTACCGACGTTCCAACGCTGATGCTCGCGCTGACGCTGAGGACGTGTGCACCGCGCCGGCCGACCACCACCTTCCTGGGGGATCCGTCCACGATGGCTCTGCGCCGCCCCGCCATCCTCGCGCCCGCCGCGCTCCTGGCCGTCGCCATCCTCGTCGTCGCCGGCCTGTGGCTCAGCCAACGCGGCCAGGCACTGCCGAACACCTCCGTCGCCGGCGTCGACGTGGGCGGGATGACCGCCGATGAGATCGCCGCCGAGATCGGCCCCGTGGTCGACGCCCGCGAGGCGGATCCGGTGGTCTTCACCTTCGAGGACGAACGTTTCGAGTTCGTGCCCGCCGACCTCGGCTACCGGATCGACGTGGACGGCACGGTCGAGGCGGCGCTGTCACGTGGACGCTCGAACCCGATCGCCGACATCCCCGTGCGTGTGGGCGCCCTCTGGCGGGAGCGCGACATCGCGCTGGTGGAGGACGTCGACCGCGATGCCCTGGTCACCGCTGTCGACGACCTGGCCGACCAGGTGGACCGGGACCGGTTCTCCGGCGCCGTCGTCGCCGACCCCGAGACCCTCGAGGTCACCCTCGAGGAACCGCGGGGCACCGCCGAGGTCCGCCGGGACGAGACCGTCGAGACCCTCGAACAGGGACTGCGCACCCCCGGACCCGACGAGTTCGAGCTCCCCGCCGACGTCGAGCGACCGACGGTCGCTCCGGCGGACGCCGAAGCGGTCGCCGCGCAGGTCGAAGCAGCCATCGCCGAGCCGCTCGTGCTCCGCGTCGACGACGTCTCCCTGACCCTCGACCCGAGCCAGCTCGCGACCCTGCTCGAGGTCGGTGAGAGCGAGGACGGCACCAGCCTCGAGCTGCGGGTGACCGAGTCGTCGGTGGAGGAGCACCTCGCCGACACCGCCGCGTCCCGGTTCGACGTCACGCCCGTCGATGCGTCCTTCGTCACCTCCCGGACCCCGCCGACGACCTTCGACGACAGCAGCACCACCAGGTGGTCGCCCGTCGAGGTCGGCGGCGTCGAGGTCGTGGCCGGACGTGACGGCCGGGAGTTCGTCCCCGCCCGGGCCGCCGAGCAGCTCACCGAGGCGCTGCGCGCCGCCGAACGCGAGGTCGCCCTCGAGGTGGAGGTCACCACGCCCGCCCTGACCACCGACCAGGCCCGGGAGCAGCAGCCGACGCACCTGCTGTCGACGTTCACCACCTACTACACCGCCGGCCAGGACCGGGTCGCCAACATCCAGCGGCTCGCCGACGTCGTCGACGGTGCGCTGGTGCTGCCCGGCGAGCAGTTCTCGATCAACGGCATCTCCGGCGAGCGCAGCTGCGGCAAGGGGTACAAGCCGGCCGGCACCATCGTGCGTGGTGAGCTCGTCGACACCTGCGGCGGCGGGGTGTCGCAGTTCGGCACGACGACCTTCAACGCGGCGTTCTTCAGCGGGTTCCCGCTCGACCAGTGGAAGGCCCACTCCTTCTACATCTCGCGCTACCCGATGGGCCGCGAAGCCACCCTGTCGTTCCCACAGCTCGACGTGGTCTTCACCAACACCAGCGACGCGCCGGTCGTGGTCCGCGCCAGCTACACCTCGACGTCGATCACGGTCTCCCTCTACGGACGTCCGATCGCCGGCAGCGTGTCCGCCGCCCACGGGCAGCCCTACGACCGTCGCTCGCCGACCACCGAGACCCGGACCACCTCCGACCTGCCCGAGGGGCGGACACGTACGGTGCAGGAGACCGGTAGCGACGGGTTCAAGGTGCAGGTCGTCCGGCGGGTCGACCTCATCGGGGCCGGCACCGACGAGCGCACGATCACCACCACCTACCTGCCGCAGAACGGCATCGTCGAGCGCGGCACCGGCTGAGACCCGTGGAGGCACCTGGTGTCCGACCTGTCACCGGACGAGCTGCAGCTGGCCTTCCACGAGGTCGAGTGCCGCACCTACGACGAGCGGTTCGGCATCGCCTACGACCGGCGGTCGGCTCGTGATGCCGCCGGCGAAGCGAGGCGGTTGCTCGGGCGGCGACCCCTCGGCCGGGTGCTCGACGTGGGCTGCGGGACCGGGTACCTCGGGCTCGGGTTGGCGGTCGCGGGTCGCACCGACGACCTCCACCTGGTGGACCTCTCCCCCGGCATGCTCGACCGGGCCGCACGCAACGCCGCGTCGCTCGGCGTCGAGGCCACGTTCCTGCGTGCCACCGCCGCCGATCTGCCCTACGCCGACGACACCTTCGACGCCGTCGTCTCGCGCGGGGTGCTCCACCACCTCCACGACGTACCGGCGGCGTTGACCGAGTGGCGCCGGGTGGTCAAGCCCGGTGGGCCGGTACTGGCGCTCTCCGAGCCGACGCCGCTGGCCGACCGGCTCGGTGGCCTCTCGGCACGGACGGCCCTGGCGGGCCTCGGCGTGGCCCGCCGCGTCGCCGACGCGGCTGGCCGCCCCCTGTCCGCCCACGAGGACGCGGCGCTGGAGGAGCACCGGTTCTGGGACCTGGTCGCCATGGCGGCCAACCTTCACACCTTCACCCCGGGACAGCTCCGTGACCTCGGTGAGGAGGCCGGCTACGCCGCCACGCGGGTCCGCGGGTGCGGGCTGGCCTCGATCACCTGGGCGAGCGCGTACTACGTGCTGGCGGGTGAGTTGCCGGGGCTCGCCGCGTCCGAGCGCGCCAAGCGCCGCGCCGACCGCGTCTGGTCGGCGCTGCGCGGGGTCGACCACACCGTGGTCGAGCGTGTGGTGCCCGACCGCCTCCTGATGACGGTCCAGGCGGTCTTCACGGCCCCGAGCTGAGGACCCGCCGCGTCGAACCGGGTGGCCGGCCCCACAGGCTGCCGGCCGCAGCTGTCCCGCGGGAGGTCAGCCGGAGCAGTGGCCGTCGCCACCGGCCTCCGGGGGCGTCGATCCAGCCCGCCACTTCGGCGTCGAACCGCTCGCCGCCGTCGAGCCGTGGGGCGAGACGGGCTGCCACCGCCCGATCGAGGTAGCCCATGCGCCAGGGACGATCTCCAGAGGTCCACACGGCGACGGCGAGGTGGTCGCGCGGGTTGTCGGGTTCGCGCACCAGCTGCGCGGCGCTCCCGGGCGCCGGATGCGGTGCTGATGGCGGGCGGGCCGCGAAGGCGTGCCCCCGCACGGGGGTCCGGAAGTCCTCCGCCGGGGTCACGGGCGCACGGCGGACGCGCCCGGCTCCGGGCCGGCGAGGTTCGAGGCGGGTCGTCGAGGTCACGTCCAGGAAACTACAGCGGTGTGGTGACACGACCCCCGCCAGGGCATCGTGCAGATGCGGCGGTTACGCCCTGGGCTGGGAACCGTTCCCGATCCTTCGTCCGTAGAGGCCGCGGAGCCGTCTACCGGGTGCAGATCGTCGGTTCCGTCCGACGATCTGCACCCGCTACGGCGTTCGCTCCGCCGAGCCCCCCCGCGTCAACACGCCCGTGTCCAGCACCGGCTGCGGCGGTTGCGCCCACCTTGACGTCGGTGCTGGAGCGCCTCCGCTGAGGCCGTCACGACGGCAGTTCCTGGCGCCTGACAGCCAGGAACTGCCACGGGAACCGGGTGATCCGCGCCCGTCGGCGGCAACTTCTGGCGTCCAGCAGCCAGCAACTGTCAAACGCCCGTGTCTTCCACCCGCCTGGGACGGTCCTGCGCAGGTCGGTAGCCACTGATCCCGGAGCGATGCCGCGGCATCGCTCCAGTGGGAGACCACCCGAGCAGCGGGCGACCACGAGCACATCGAGGTACGCCTCGTCACCCGCTGAGTTCGTCAGCGCCCGCTACCGCCACCAGGCAGATACGCCCGGTATCGCCACGCGAAGCACACCTCGTGTCAATCGATGCTGCCGCGCGGCACGACCCACTCGGTGGGCTGACCGGTGACTTCGGAGATCAGGTCGAAGTCGGCGTCGTAGTGCAGGATGGTGAGCTCTTCGATGTCCGCGATGGCGGCCAGCACGAGATCAGGGACGCTGACTCCGCGGTGACGCCCCCTGGCCACCAGGTCGCGCTGCAGTTCCCGGGCTCGTTCCTCGGCGCGTACGGGCATCGTCACGGGGATGAGCAGGTCGAGCAGGTCCTGGCGCGTCGCGGCGTAGTCCTGACTGGAGCGGGCCGAGTAGCCGACCTCGAGTTCGGCCACGAGAGCCACGCCAACCTGACCTGCCTGTAAGCGAGGAAGAACGGCGTCGGCGACCGCCGCGACATCGACTCTGGCGAGGACCGACTTGTCCACCAGCCAGGAGGCGGGCGTCAGCGCCACGCATCCGCCATCACGTCTTCGTCGAGCAGGTCACGCGACGCCACGGCGAAACGCTTCAGTGCCGCTCCGTCGACGCGTTGTCGTCGCTCGGCGGCCTGCACGCTGGCGCGGAGGGCGGAGTTGACGGTGTCCTTGATGGTGTTCGTGCCGAGGACGCGCCGTGCAGCCTCGAGGACCTCGTCATCCACGTCGATGAGTCGCTTCGTCATCCGCACTCCAGGATATACGGGATGGATGCAGTATATACCTCGGCTGGCCGCCAGGTCGTCCCATCCGAGCCGGCGTGTGGACAGGGTTCTCAGTCACTACGAGCCTGCCAGCACCGCGGCCATCCGCGGAGCCTTCCCCGGCAAGCGGCGTGGTCCTACTGCTCGACCCACATGACGTCCAGGACCCGCAGCCACTCGAGGACGTCCTCAGCGGTGTCGGCCCAGATGTCCCAACCCTCCGACGGCCCACGTGACGGGTGCTCGTGGTTGAGCCAGACGTGCCACCCCGCTCCGGACTGATCCCGCTCCACCTCGAGGTACATGCCCGCCGGCGCACCCCCGTCGTCCCGGCGCGTGCGACCAAGTCGTCCTTCGGGCACCTCAGCCATCCCGTACCCACCCCGCTGCCGTCGCGCCCCTCGGACCATTGATGCAGCGCCCGTCGCTGCACGTCCCTCGGGGCCGATCCCATCAACATCGGCTGCCGAGCTCAGCCGGTGGTGAAGCGGGCGGCGTGCTCCTGGCGGGCGCGTTCGGCCTCGTCGCAGTCGTCGCGCCGCAGGCACCCCCGGCACCACAGCCCCCCGCGCAGCCGCGGGGGCTCCGCCCCAGCACGGACGGCCGTCAGGCGGGCCGCCTGCCGGACCGCGTCCACGACCCTGCGCACCGTGGCGTCCAGCGTCGGCCCGTGCAGGTCCTCGATCTCGGGCCGCCCCTCGGCGACGTAGAAGGTGGCCCAGCGGAACGGCAGACGACCGGTCGCGAGCGCCGCCAGCAGCGCGTAGAAACGCACCTCGGCGCGGTCGTGGTCCGAACGTGGGACGCCGGTCTTGAAGTCGACGATCAGGGTGCGCGCACGGTCGTCGACCCGCCGACTGTCGACGAGGAGGTCGAGGGTCCCCTGGAGTCGGACCGTCCCGTCCGCCAGGGTCACGTCGAGCCGCTTCTCGGTCCGGACCTGCACGAGCTGGCGCGGCAGGTCGGGCCAGACCGTTCGGAACGTGCCGAGCAGGCCGCTCACCTCGGTCCGCAGCCGCTGCGCGGCCTCCTTGGGGCAGGCGTTGAGCCAGGCGCTGATCGATCGCGGGTCGCCCGGCGACCGGGCGGCGAGCTCGCGCCAGGCGTCCGCCACGACGGCGGCCTCGGGGACCTGTTCGAGACCGCCGTCGAGGTGACGTTCGATCGCCTTGTGGGCCAACGTCCCGCGGACGTTGGCCTCGGTGTGCTCGAAGGGCGCCGGATCGAGTGCCCACCCGTCGCAGGTCAACCGGTCGAGCCGCGTCTTGGTGACCAGCAGCTGCTGACGACCGGTCGACGTCGCCGCGGCGTGCAGCGCGTCCCCGAGGCCCGCGAGCTCGGCCTCCAGCTGGCCGCGGAGGGCCGCGACCTCGCCGGGGTCCACGATCGGCCGATCCTGCCCCCAGCCGAACAGCTCGGTGCGCAGCCGCTCCCGTGCGGCCGCTCCCCCGTCGCCGGGTCCGCCGGTCACGACGCGGCCAGCTGTCGGAGGTCATCGTCGGGGAGGTCGGCCGGGACGAACGCGCCCTGGACCTCGAGCACGGGGACCCCACCGATCCCGCGCTGGCGGGTGGCCAGCATCCGTCGCCGGAGCCCGACGCGTGCCGATCGGTCGGCGAGCCGTTCGGCCACGACCGCGCCGTCGAGCCCGGCGGCGACCGCGAGCTCGACCAGCACGCCGTCGTCCCCGAGGTCGTCGTCGCGCTCCCAGTACGCGGTCAGGGCCGCGAGCCGCCACGCAGCACCGCACCCTTGGTCCTCCGCGATGTCGGCCACCAGGTGGGCCCCGAGCGTCGGAGGTCGGCGTGACGGGCGACGCGCCGCGACCCCGAAGCTGTGCAACCGTCCGGACTCACGTTCGAGCTCCGCGAGCTGGTCGAGGGTGACCGGGATCGCGGCGTCGAGGCCGAGCACGTCGATGCCCTGGAACGCCACGGCCCCCCCGGCGTCGGCGATCCGCTGCAGCCGGAGGACGGCCACCGCAGCGGCCGGGGAGGTGACGTCGTGGTGGAGGATGATCACCCCGCGAGGGTAGGTGGCGACGGTGACGTGGCCGTGCGCGGCCCTCACCTGCCTGTGGAGGCCGGTCGTGCCGGGTCCGCCGCCCACGCCGACCACGACCCGGGGAACAGCCGACCGCGGATCCCGATGGTCTCCAGGGCGAGCAGGTCGAAGCAGGCGGTCACGCCGGACCCGCAGTAGGCCACGACCCCCTCGCTCGCCTCGAGGGCGCCGACCTGCTCCGCCTGAACGCGGATGGCCGCCGCGTCGCACAACCGGCCGTCGGCGCTCAGGAGCGTGCTCGTCGGCAGGTTCCGGGCCCCGGGTACGTGCCCGGGACGGGCATCGACCGGTTCGTGCTCACCGCGGAACCGCGGCCCCTCGCGGGCATCGAGCACGACGACCTCCCCGGATGTGGCCGCCACGGCCACGGCGTCGGCGTCGGCGAGGCGGGTCTCCGGCCAGGGCACCGGGGTCCGCACCGTCGCAGGCCGCGTGACCTCTCCCCGCTCCAGCGGGCCGGGCCACGCCGCCGGCCCACCGGACAGCACCGCGGCGTCGTGCCCGATCGCACGCAGCAGCCAGACGAGGCGGGCCGCGACGACCCCGCCGAGCACGTCGTAGGCCACGACCCGGTCACCATCCCCGATCCCGCGCGCGCCGAGGGCCTGCGCGAACCGCTCCGGCGACGGCAGGGGGTGGCGCCCGTCGCGGACCGTCGCCGGCCCCGAGAGGTCGGTCTCCAGGTCGACGTACACCGCGCCGGGCAGGTGGCCGGCCACGTAGGTGTGGTGCCCCTCGGAGCCGTCGAGCGCCCACCTGACGTCGGCGACCACCGGGGGCCGTGCGGCACGCAGCTCCGCAACCAGCGCCGTCACGGTCACGAACGGCGGGGTCAAGCTCGTCCTCCGGGTCGGTCAGGGTCGTTTAGGTTCGCAGCCCGACCGGAACAGAGGAAGCCCGCACGTGGACCGTGACGCGACCGCCCGACAGGTTCGACTCCTCGGCGACGTCCTCGGACAGACGATCGCCGAGATCGAGGGCGACGACCAACGCGCTGTGGTCGAACGGGTGCGGGCGCTGTCCAAGGCCCAGCGTGGCGGCGACGAGGGAGCCGGCCGGGAGCTGACCGAGCTGGTGGCCGCGATGCCCACCGGGCAGGCACGCATCGTGGCGACCGCGTTCGCGGCGTGGTTCCGGCTGGTCAACCTGGCCGAGGACCAGGGCCTCGTCCGCCAGTTGGCGCAGGATCGACGTCGAGGCGCCGAGAGCGACCGGCCGTTCCCCGAGACGCTGCGCGCCGCCGTCGAACGTTTCGCCGAGCGTGGACTCGATGCGGAGGCGGCGGCCGCGGCGCTGCAGCAGCTCGCCGTCCGGCCGGTGCTGACCGCGCACCCGACCGAGGCCAAGCGGCGCACGACGCTGACCAAGCTCGGACGGGTCGCCGAGGCGCTCCGCCGGCTCGACGACCCGACCATCACCCCGGAGGACCACGACGCCGCCGAGGACTACCTCGCCGAGGAGGTCGCCTCGCTCTGGCTCACCGACGAGACGCGGGTGCGCCCCCCGACCGTGATCGACGAGGTGCGCAACGGCCTGTACTGGATCGACGCGGTGCTCTTCGACCTCGTTCCCCGCCTGTACCGCGAGCTCGACGAGGCGTACCGCGCGGTCTACCCCGACGCGGCCCCGCTCGAGCCCGGCCGGTTCCTCCGTCTCGGCTCGTGGATCGGTGGTGACCGCGACGGCAACCCGAACGTGACGCCCGAGGTGACCGAGGCGACCTGGCGCGAGCACCAGCAGATGGCGATCCGGCTGCTGCGCCGCTCGATCGACCGCTTGCACGCCCACCTGTCGGTCAGCGAGCGTCGTGGGACCTCGCCCGAGCTCGCCGCCCGCCTCGCCGAGCTGCAGGACGCCCACCCCGACGCCGCCACCCAGATCGCCGGCCGCTACCCCCAGCAGCCGCACCGCCAGTTCCTCGCGCTGGTCTACCAGAGCCTGCTGGCCACCGAACGGCACGCCGGCCGCACCTGGCGCGCCGACCGCCGGCGGCTCCCCGAGCGCTACACCACCTCGGCCGAGCTCGTCGCCGACCTCACCGTGCTGCGGGCGTCCCTGCGCTCGGTGGGCGCTCGCGCCATCGCGGACGGACGGATCGCCGACCTCGAGGTCCAGGCGCGGGTCTTCGGGTTCCACCTCGTCTCGCTCGACCTGCGGCAGCACGCCGGCAAGCACCGGGCGGCGTTCACCACGCTGTACCGCCACTACGGCGAGATCGACGACTACGCCGCCCTCCCCGAGGAGGAGAAGGTCGCCGTCCTCGAGCGTGAGCTCGCCTCGCCGCGACCCCTGACGCCGGCCATCATCGACCTCGACGACGAGAGTGCGGCGACCTTCAGCCTCTTCCGGCTGCTGCGACGCGCGCACGAGCGCCTCGGCCCCGACGCGTGCGATGCGTACGTGATCTCCATGACCGAGCACGTGTCCGACGTGCTCGCCGTCCTCGCCATGGCGCGTGACGCGGACGTCGACGCGTCGCTCGACGTCGTCCCGCTGTTCGAGACCGTGGACGACCTTCACCGCGCCCCCGAGGTCATGACCGCGCTGTTCACCCTGCCGGTCTACCGCGACCACCTCGCCCGCCGAGGTGACCACCAGCAGGTGATGATCGGGTACTCCGACTCCAACAAGGACGGCGGCTACCTCACCGCCACCTGGCAGCTGCAGCGCGCCCAGCGGGCGCTGGCCGCTGTCGCCGATGAGCACGGCATCACCCTCACGCTGTTCCACGGCCGCGGTGGCTCCATCGGCCGCGGTGGCGGGCCCGCCAACGCCGCCATCCGGGCGCAGCCGGCCGAGTCCGTCCGTGGGCGGCTCAAGCTCACCGAGCAGGGCGAGGTCATCGCGGCTCGGTACCGCGACCCCGAGCTCGCCCACCGCCACCTCGAGCAGCTGCTGCACGCCACGATGGTGACCCTGCTGCCCGACCGCGCGCCCACGACGACCGCTCGCGTGGACGAGGTCCTGGACGCCTGCTCGGAGCTCGCCCGAGCCGCGTACCGCGACCTCGTGCACGACACCCCCGAGCTGGTGGCCTACCTGCACGAGGCGACCCCGCTCGACGCGGTCGCCGAGCTCAAGCTCGCGTCCCGGCCCGCGCGCCGGTCGGCCGGGGCGGGCATCGGTGACCTACGTGCCATCCCGTGGGTGTTCGGCTGGACCCAGTGCCGGGTCCACCTCCCCGCCTGGTACGGGGTCGGGTCGGCGTTCACGACCTGGACGGAGGACGACGACACCCGGTGGGCCGAGCTCGCTGAGCTCCACGCCTCGTCGCCGTTGCTGCAGGTGACCCTCGCCAACGTCGCCATGGCGCTGGCGAAGGCCGACCTGACCATCGCAGCCGACTACGCCTCGCTGGCCCGCCCGGAGGTCCGCGACGTCGTCCTCCCGCAGCTGCGTGCCGAGCACGACCGGACGGTCACCGCGATCACGCGCGTCACCGGTGCAGCCCCGGGCGAGGGCGATCACGACCTGCGCGAGGTCCTGCGCCTGCGGGACCCCTACCTCGACCCGCTGCACGCCCTGCAGGTCCGGCTGCTCAGCCGGCTGCGCGACGAGGACGACGGTGACGTGGCCGCCGACGTACGGGATGCCGTGCTGATCGCCACCAACGGCATCGCGGCGGGCCTGCGCAACACCGGTTGAGCTGCGCCGACCGGCCCGGGCGGTCCGAGCGCGAAGGTCCCGAAGCCTCGGGACCTCCTCCTCGGGTACCGGGTCGCGCCGTGGAGCACGGTTGTGTCCTGACCAGCGACCCCAAGGAGGACCAACGATGAGCCGATCGGTGCGATCGTTCCTCCCCCTCGACGTCGACCCGGACGCGGCCGTCGCTGCGTTCCGTGGTGACCCTCAGGTGTGGCTGCCCGACGCGCGCCACATCGGACCCGAGCGGTACGTGATCGACGTCGGACCGGCGGCGTGGACCCGCCCCGTGACCGTGACCCTCGGCGGCCCCTGGCAGGTCGGTCGGACCTGGTGGCGCACGTGCTGCTGGGAGCCCACCATCCCCGATGGCGACACCACGGTCTCCCGACTGCTGCCACGACTCGACGCCGAGCTCGGGCTGGCCCTGCGGCCCGCCGGCCGCGCGACCCTGGTCCTCGACGGCCGTTACGACCCTCCCGGGGGCCGGTTCGGGGACGCCATCGACGCCGTCGCGCTCACCCGCGTCGCCAGCGCCACGGTGGAGCGCCTCCTCCGCGAGATCACCCAGAGGCTGCGTGCCGCGCCCGTCGCCGTCAGAAGCTGACCCTTCCCCGCGCCCGACGGGCGAGCGGGACGGTCACAATGGCACCCACCATCGCACCTCGGTGCCCCGACCCTCCAGCCCGTCGCCGATGTCGAGGCCACCGCCGCAGCTGCGCGCCCGGTCACGGATGTTGCCGAGGCCGAACCCGCCGTCGCGCCCCTCGACCCCACCGACGCCGTCATCGCGCACGAGCAGTTCGAGCCTGCTCGCGCTGGCGGCGAGGTGGACCTCCACGCGCTCGGCATCGGCGTGCCTGGCGACGTTGGTCAACGCCTCACGCACCACCGGGACGAGGTGCTCGGCCACCGCTGCCGACACGACGGTGTCGATCGGTCCCTCGAAGCGCACCCGTGGGGTGTTCTTCAGCATCGAGGCGATCTCGTCCGCGACGCGCAGGATGTCACCACGGACGCTGGCCACCTCGGGTGGCGCCTGGAGCGCGAAGATGGTCGAGCGGATCTCCTTGACCGTCGCATCGACGTCATCGACGGCGCGGGCGAGGCGCTCGGCGACCTCAGGGCGGTCCTCGACACGACGCGCCAGGGCCTGCAGCCCGAGGCCCGTGGCGAACAGGCGCTGGATGACGGTGTCGTGCAGGTCGCGTCCGATGCGTTCGCGGTCCTCGATCCGCTCGAGACGGCGGAGGTCCGACGACACGCGGCCGTGGGCGAGCGCGAGGCTCGCCTGGGCGGCGAAGAGCGCGAGCTGAGCGGCATCGCTCGCCACGATCGGCTGCGGGCTGCCGACGCCGAGCGCCGCCACGACCTCGTCGCGCTCGCGGAGCGGGACCCACGACACGCAGCCCGGGAAGAGCACCGACTCCTCGACCGTGACAGCCACCCCTTCGGCCAGCACCTCGGCGACCGGGGTCTCGGCGGGGACGGGTCCGATCGGGGGCCCATCGCCGACCGAGGCGATGACCTGCGCGGAACCACCCGCAGCCGCCACGATGGCGGCGCCGGTGCCGCCGATGAGCGTCCGCGCCGCTTCGCTGACGCGCTCGTGGGCGCGATCCGGTGCATCCCCCGACAGCACCGAGGTGGTGACCTCCATCACGGCGCTGCGCCACGCGTCGCGGCGGTGGAGATCACCGACGAGCCGGGCGTTGGCGATGGCGGCGCCCGCGACGGCGGCGAGCCCGACGACCAGCTGCTCGTCGTCGGCCGTGAACCCCCTGCCACCGACCTTCTCGGTGAGGTAGAGGTTGCCGAAGACCTCGTCACGCACCCGGATGGGCGCCCCGAGGAACGAGTTCATCGGCGGGTGGTTCCGGGGGAAACCGAACGATGCAGGGTGGTCCTTGAGGTCGTCCAGACGCAGCGGCTCGGGATGGGCGATCAGGACCCCGAGGATGCCGCGCCCCTCCGGCAGCCTGCCGATGCGCTCGATCGCGGCGTCGTCGATCCCCGTGGTCACGAACTCGGACAAGCCCTGCCCGTCGTCCGCCAGCACGCCGAGCGCCCCGTACCGGGCCTCGACCATCGCGCAGGCGGACTCGATCACCCGCGCGAGGACGCTCTCGAGCTGGAGGTCACCCGTCACCGCGAGCACGGCGTCCAGCAGCCTCGCTACCCGTTCCTCGCGCACCCTCGACCTCTCCACGCTCGCGACAGTCTAGCCTCGCGCTACCCCACTCCCCCGGAGCCCCTCGTGAGCGACACCGCACCGGAGAGCAGCTCGGCCGTCCGCGTCTTCCTCGTCGACGACCACGAGGTCGTGCGACGCGGCCTCGCGGAACTGCTCGGCTCCGACGATGCCATCGAGGTCGTCGGCGAGGCCGGGACCGCTGGCATGGCGCTCGCCGGCATCGCCAAGGCGCGACCCGACGTCGCCGTGCTCGACGTCCGGCTGCCGGACGGCAACGGGGTCGAGGTCTGCCGTGAGGTCCGCGCCCGCGACCCCCAGGTCGCCTGTCTGATGCTGACCTCCTTCGGCGACGACGAGGCCCTCTTCGACGCGATCATGGCCGGTGCCGCCGGCTACCTGCTCAAGGACGTCCGTGGCCAGGACCTGGTCGACGCCGTCAAGCGGGTCGCGTCCGGCGAGTCGCTGCTGGACCCGTCCCTGACCGGCCGGGTCCTCGACCGGCTCCGTCGCGGCGACGAGGAGGACCCACGTCTGGCCTCCCTGTCCGACCAGGAGCGGCGGATCCTGGAGCACATCGCCGAAGGCATGACCAACCGCCAGATCGCCGAGCAGATGCACCTCGCCGAGAAGACGGTGAAGAACTACGTGTCCAACCTGCTCGCCAAGCTCGGGATGCAGCGCCGGACCGAGGCTGCCGTGTTCTACACCCAGATCGAGCGCGGCGAGCGCGGCGAGCGCGGCGAGCGCTGACCGACGGGCGGAGGGCCCTGACCCGTGGGGTCACAGGTCCCACGGATGGGGGCCGGGCCGCCCTCGCCGCCAGCCCCGCCATCGTCGACCTTCTCCTCGACGGCCGGTGACGCACCGGTGAACCCGGGCGACCTCGCCCGACTCGATGAGGAGACGGACACGTGGACGAACTCGCGGAAGCGCGCACGATGGGATCGATCGCGACGGCGGTGCTGGCCGCGGTCGCGCTGGTGCTCTCGGCCGGCGCACTGATCACGTCGGTCGCGCGCGACAGTGGAGGGCCGGCGACCGTCGCGCCCGCGGAGGCCGTGGCGCCGACCAGCGTCGCCGTCGAGCTCAGCGAGTTCGCCATCGCCCCGGCCGACATCACCATCCCTGCCGGCGGCACCCTCGAGGTGGTCAACGTGGGCAACATCCCCCACGACCTCGCGGTGGTCGACGAGGGGATCGGGACCGCCATGCTGAACAACGGCGAGTCCGAGAGCCTGAGCCTCGCCGGCCTCGCACCCGGCACCTACACCGTGCACTGCACCGTCGCGGGTCACGAGGCCGGCGGCATGAAGGCCACCCTCACGATCACCGAGGGCGATGCGGGCACGGTGGCCGCAGCCCCGATGAGCGACCACAGCGGTCACGGCAGCCACGGTCCCGACACCGACTGGGCCGCCTACGACCAGGTCATGCACGACAGCATCGCCGAGTACCCGGCCGCCACCGAGGGCATCGGCAACCAGCTGCTGGAGCCCACCATCCTCGAGGACGGCACCAAGCGCTTCGAGCTGACCGCCCAGATCGTCGAGTGGGAGGTCGAGCCGGGCAACTTCGTCGAGGCCTGGACCTACAACGGCACCGTCCCGGGTCCGGTCATCCGCGCCGACATCGGCGACAAGGTCGAGGTCGTGGTGCACAACGAGCTGCCGCTCGGTACCGACGTCCACTGGCACGGGGTGAAGATCGACAACGAGTTCGACGGCGTGGCTCCCCTCACCCAGGAGCTGATCGCCCCGAACGAGAGCTTCACCTACCGCTTCACCGCCACCGAGTCGTACGTGTCGATGTACCACCCCCACCACCACTCGCAGTTCAAGATCCCCAACGGCATGTGGGGTGCGGTCCTGATCGGCGACGTCCCGCTGCCCGAGGCCGGCTCCGTCATCGGTGGCCGGACGCTGCCCGACGACATGACCATCAGCCAGGAGTTCCCGATGGTCATGAACGACGCCGGGACGATCGGCATGAGCCTCAACGGCAAGTCCTTCCCGGCGACCGCACCCATCGTCGCCAAGAAGGGCGACAACATCCTGATGCACTACTACAACGAGGGCCTGCAGATCCACCCGATGCACCTGCACGGCTTCCCGCAGCTGGTGGTCGCCAAGGACGGGTTCCCGCTCGACCAGCCCTACTGGGCGGACACGGTCAACGTGGCCCCGGGTGAGCGCTACACCGTGATGTTCACGGCCGAGGAGGTCGGCGCCTGGGTGTTCCACTGCCACATCCTGACCCACGCCGAGACCGACGACGGCATGTACGGCATGGTCACCGCCGTCATCGTCGAGGAGTGAGCCGCGGCGGGGTGCACGCCGCCTCGCCACCGGATCGTCCGATCGGCCCCGCCGTACTCGGTGGGGCCGATCGGCGTGTCCGGCGTAGGTGGTCGGACCGCCGGACCTAGGTGTTGCCCACCGACGATGCCCGGAGCGTCGCGAGCGACGGTGTCCTCACCGCGTCACCGTCCCGGCGACGCTCCACCGAGAGGACCATCCGATGAGCACCGCCACCGAACCCGTCGCCCGCAACGGCGTCGACGTCCCCACGCTGTTCGCCACCCTCGATGTCGTCAAGGGGGCACCCGAGGCGGCGAAGTTCCAGTTCCGCGCCACCAACCGGTGGGTGAGCGGGACCCACAGCCAGACCACCATCTCCGGGTTCTACGGAGCGGGTGAGGAACGCCAGCACGTCAAGACCTTCGTCCACGACGCCGACCACCCCGAGGTCCTCGTCGGGGGCGACCACGGCACCGTCCCGGTCGAGTACCTCCTCGTCGGGTTGACCTCCTGCCTGACGGCGGGCATCGGCAACATCGCCTCCGCACGCGGTGTCGACCTCTACTCGGTCGAGTCCACCATCGAGGGCGACATCGACCTCAACGGGATCTTCGGCTTCGACCCCGGGACCCGCAACGGCTACCAGCAGGTGCGGGTGCACTTCGACATCCAGGGGGACGCACCCGCCGCGGTCCTCGAGGAGATCGTGGAGCAGTCGCGCCAGCGCTCCGCGGTCTACGACGTGATGACCAACGGCATCCCCGTCACCGTCGACGTGAGCGCCGGCTGACCGACCCTGAAGCCCGACGCCCCGGCGGTCATCCGCCGCGGCGTCGTGCCGATCAGGGATCAGCCGAGCATGCCGAGCTCCCGCCCCAGTTCGGCCGCCTCGTGGCGGCTGCTGGTACCGAGTTTCTGCAGGACCGCTGACACGTGGTGATCGACGGTGCGGTTGGAGAGGACCAGCCGCTCGGCGATCTCGGGGTTCGTCAGCCCGTCAGCGACCAGGTGCAGCACCTCGAGCTGGCGGCTCGTGAGGCCGGCCGGGTTGCTCAGGGTCGCGGCCCGGGGCCCACGGGGGATGTGCGTCAACCCGAGGTCGCGCAGCTGCCGTCGGACGATCCGCGCCGCCCGCCCGGCACCGAGACGGTCCAGGATCGCGAGCGCGTCCAGCAGGTCCTCGGGGCGGCGTGACCGCGCCAGCTCGAGCGCCTCCTCGTAGGGCATCCCGAGGCGTCGCCACTCGAGGACCGCTCCCTCGGTGTCACCGGACAGCGATCGGCGTTCCGGATCGAGGATGGCACCCGTCGGGTCGGCCTGCTCCCCGACCAGCGGCAGGCGCCACCGGACCCAGGCCGACAACAAGGTGTCGCCAGCGGCGGCGAGGCTCACATCGATGAAGCGTCGCGCCGCGTCGTGGTCCTCCTCCAGCCACGCCTGCTCGATGCCGGCGCAGGCGACCGGGACGATGTACTGCGCGGACCCCGAGTCGACGGCGATGCCCCACGCTCGCTCCAGCAGCTGCTCCGCGTCCTCGCGTCCGCGGCGGACGGCGAGCAGCGCGAGTGATTCCAACGCGATGGCGCCCAGTACCCCGGCGTGCCCCACGGCCGCCACCTGAGAACGCAACGCCTCCTCCGCCTCGTCCCAGCGACCACGGTAGAGCGCGAGGCGTGCGCGCTGCCCCACCGTGTTGAAGCGGTGGGCGCGGAAATCGTGGTCGTCGTAGAACGAGATCGCCTGCTCGGCGACCTCGTCCATCTCGTCGAAGCGGCGGACGGTCAACAGCAGCTCGACGAGGTTGGTGTAGGCCCGCGCCACCGGCTCGAGCAGGCCGACGTCGAGGCCGCGACGGAGGGCGGCACGCATCGCGCCCACGCCGCCCTGAACGTCACCACGCAGGACCTTCGAGGCGCCGACGTACTGGCCGGCGTGGACGAGCAGGTCCGGGCGGCCGACCCGTTCGAGCAGCTCCCGATCGTGCCGCGCGCGGTCGAGGACCGCGTCGTGACGGTCGGTCAGGTGGTCGAGCGACATGCGCTGGACCGCGACCTCGGCCGTCGTCTCCTCACGCGTGCAGCTCGCGAGCAGCGCTTCCGCCTCGTCCAGGGTGCGCGCGGCGTCCAGGGGGTGGTTGAGCATGTAGCGCATGCGCGCGAGGACCAGCAGTGCAGCGACGAGGTCGTCCTCGTCTCCGAGTTGGCGCCGGACCGTGACGGCCTCGTCGGCGGCCACGGCCGCGGAGGCGAAGTCGTGCAGGTTGTACAGCGACCAGGCGTGCTCCTCGAGCAGCTGGGCGTGCTCGGTCGGCGGCAACGCTGCGGCGTAGCGCAGGACCTGTCGTTGGTGCCCGACAGCCTGACGCTGGGCGCCAGCACGGAAGGCTTCGTTCGCGATCGCCGGGCCGTGCGCCACGATCAGATCGCTGCGCCCGGCCTCCAGCGCGTGGTGGAGGATCGCCAGCCGGTCGTGAGGTGTCTCGAGGAGGTGGTCGAGCACGGTCCCGTGGTGGCGCACCCGGGTCGTGGCCGGCAGCGAGCCGAGCACGGCCTGCCGGGCGAGCTCGTGACGGAAGCCGATCGCGGCGTCCTGGACCGTCAGCAGCCCGCGCCGCTCCGCGGGCGCGACGACCGTCGGGTCGCCCAAAAGGCCACGGAGCTCGCTCAACGGCGTGGGGCGGGGCACGACCGCCAGCAGCCCGAGCGCCTCGCGGGTCGCCTCGGGCAGCGTGCGGACGCGGGCCAGCACCGCGCCCGCCACGCTGTCCGGGACGCCGGTCCCACCGCTGTCCGACCCATCGGTGCCGCCGAGGAGCACCTCGGTCACGAAGAAGGGGTTGCCCCCCGTGTTCGCCAGCACCTCGGCCGGGTCCAACCTCGTGTCGGCGGTCAGGGTGGCGACGGCACCCCGTGACAACGGGTGGAGGCGGACGCGACGGACGCTCCCGCTCGGCAGGACGCCGATGACCCCCGTGAGCGGGTGATCGACGCCCACGTCGTCCTCGCGGTAGGTGAGCACCAGCAGGGCCGGCAGGCGTTCGAGACGGCGGCCCACGTACCGGACGACATCCAGTGTCGCCTCGTCGGCCCAGTGCACGTCCTCGAGCACGAGGATCGTGGCCCGCAACGGGTTGTCGAACAGCGTCAGCAGGGCGTCGCACACGCCGCCGGTGTCGGCCTCGGCCACGGCCGCGGCCAGCGGGCCCGGGACGCGGCGAGCGATGTCGTGGAACGGACCGAGCGTACGGCTGGTCAGCAGGTCGTCGCAGCCACCGACGAGGACGGCGACCTCACCTCCCAGGTCGGCGGTCCAAGCCCGGACGAGGCTGGACTTGCCGATGCCCGCCTCACCGGCCACGAGCACGACAGCACCGCGGCCCCCGATCGCGTCGCGGGTCGCGCCGCGCAGGAGCTCGAGCTGCGCAGCTCGCTCCAGAAGCTCGTCGGACACGGCAGCCTCGCGGTTCGATCGGTCGCGGTGAGCATGCCCGCAGCCGGCGGCCGAGGCGAGCGTTCGAGGATCGCGGTGCCCTGACGCCCTGCAGGAGGGCCGATGTCCGGCGATGTAGGCTGGGGGGCGTACGACACCCGGGGAGCTCGAGGCAGTCGGGCTGAGAGGGTGACCACCGGCAACGCGCGTGCCCCCGGGCCGCGGACGTCGGCGTCACCGACCCGTGGAACCTGAGCTGGATAACGCCAGCGGAGGGAGGTGCTCGCGTGACCCCGCCGTCCCCGCCGTCGCCGCGGACACCGGCCGATGCCATCGTGCTCGCCGACGGCGACCCGGTCGACGCGGCGACCGTCGGGCAGCTACCGACCCGAGCCGTCGTCATCGCGGCCGACGGTGGGCTGCGCCTGGCCGGCCCGCTCGGGCTGCGCACCGACCTCGTGGTCGGCGACTTCGACTCGGTCGATCCGGACCTGCTGGCTGCCGCGGAGGCGGACGGCACGGTCGTCGAGCGTCACCCGGTCGCCAAGGACCGCACCGACCTCGCGCTCGCCCTGGACGCCGCCGTCGGCGCGGGCGTGCAGCGCATCACCGTCGTCGGCGGCGCCGGCGGACGCGCCGACCACCTGCTGGCCAACTGGCTCCTGCTCGCCGCCGACGACTACGCCGGTTGCCAGGTGCGTTCGTGGTCCGCGGCCGCGCGCACCGACGTGCTCCGGCCGGGACGCACCGCCGAGCTGGCCGGCCCCGTCGGGGCGCTCATCAGCCTGCTCCCCGCGCACGGGCCGGCGCGCGAGGTCCGCACCTCGGGTCTGGTCTTCCCCCTCGACGGCGAGGACCTGCCGCCCGGGACCTCCCGCGGCGTCAGCAACCGGTTCGCCGCACCACACGCCACCGTCACCCTGGCCGCGGGCGTCCTGCTCGCGGTCCGCCCCCTCACCCACACGGAGCTCCCGTCGTGACCCCGTACCGCACGCACCACCGCACCGATCACCGCCTGCGCCCCCGCGCGAGGCGTGTCGTCAGCCTCCTGGCGACCGTCAGCCTCCTCGCCGCCTGTGGGGTGGACCCCGACGAGGACGCCCCGGCCGACGACCCACCCGTGGTCGAGGACGGGGAGGTCGACGCCGACGATCCGGAGGCGACCGCCGAGCCGGTCACGATCCGGCTGCTGACCCACGATTCGTTCGACGTGTCCGACGAGGTCCTCGCTGGCTTCACCGAGGACACCGGCATCGACGTCGAGCTGGTGCCTTCGGGCGACGCCGGCGAGGCCCTCAACCAGGCGATCCTCACCCGGGACAACCCCCAGGGCGACCTGCTCTTCGGCGTCGACACCACGTTCCTGTCGCGCGCGCTCGACGAGGACATCTTCCTGCCGTACGCCTCCCCGGAGCTCGACCGTGTCCCGGCCGAGTTCCTGCCCGGCGACGACCGGGTCACCCCGGTCGACGCCGGCGACGTCTGCCTCAACTACGACGTGGCCTACTTCGAGGAGGACACCGACCTCGACGTCCCCGCGTCCCTCGACGACCTCATCGACCCGGCGTACGCGGGCCTCACCGTCGCGATGAACCCGGCGACCTCCTCCCCCGGCCTCGCGTTCGTGCTGGCGACCGTCCAGGAGTACGGCGACGAGGGGTGGTTGCCGTACTGGGAGGCACTCCGCGACAACGACGTCCTGATCACCGATGGCTGGTCCACCGCCTACTACGACGAGTTCTCGGGCAGCGGTCAGGGTGGTGACCGGCCGATCGTGGTGTCGTACGCGTCCTCGCCGGCCGCCGAGGTCGTCTTCGCCGACCCGCCGACCGACACCCCACCGACGGGTGTGGTCCAGGCCTCCTGCGTCCGCCAGATCGAGTACGTCGGGATCCTGCAGGGCACCGAGCACGAGGCCGAGGCCCGCCAGCTGGTCGACTTCATGCTCAGCCGCGAGTTCCAGGAGGACGTGCCGCTGACCATGTTCGTCTACCCGGTCGTCGAGGACGCGCAGCTGCCGGACGTCTTCGCCGAGCACGCCCAGCTCGCCGAGGAGCCGTACGCGGTCGATCCGCTGACCATCGGCGGTGAGCGCGAGACGTGGATCGAGGAGTGGACCGACACGGTCCTGCGTTGATGGGTGAGCAGCGCCTGTCGCGTCGCCGGCAGCTGCTGCTGCTGGCGCTGCCGGCGCTGTTCCTCACCGCGTTCTTCGTCCGACCGGTCAGCGCGATCGTCCTGCGCGGGTTGGCGCCGGAGGGCAGCTTCGACCTCGCGGCCGTGGCGGGGGTCCTCACCGACCCCGCCGTCGGCCGGGTCGCCTGGTTCACCCTCTGGCAGGCCGCCGCCTCGACCGCGTTGACCCTGGTGCTCGGGCTGCCCGGCGCCTACGCGCTGTCGCGGATGGCGTTCCGAGGGCGACGGACGGTGTCGGCCCTCGTGCTGGTCCCGTTCGTGCTGCCGACGGTGGTCGTCGGCAGCGCCTTCCTGGCGCTGCTCGGGCCGCGGTCGCCGTTGAACGGGATGATGACGGCGGTGCTGGGCGACGCCGCGCCGACGCTCGATCTGCGCCGCACGGTGGTCGCCATCCTGATCGCCCACGCCTTCTTCAACTACGCCGTTGTGGTCCGCACCGTCGGTGGCGCCTGGGCCAACCTCGACCCCCGCCTCGAGGACGCGGCACGCAGCCTCGGGGCCTCGCGGCTGCGTGCCGTCCGTGAGGTCGCGCTCCCCCTGCTCCGGCCAGCCATCGCGGCCTCGGCCGCGATCGTGTTCCTGTTCACCTTCACCTCGTTCGGGGTCATCCTCCTGCTCGGCGGGCCCGGCCTCGCCACCATCGAGGTCGAGATCCACCGTGCCACGGTCCAGCTGCTGAACCTGCCGCTGGCCAGCGTGCTCGCCCTCCTCCAACTCGCTGCCGTCACCGCCGCGCTGGTGGTCTACGGGCGCCTGCAACGCCGCCCGATCGCCCGCACGCCCCGGCCGTCCGAGGAGGTGCTCCGACGGCCCGCCAGCCGCGGTGAACGCTGGTTCCTGCGGGGCAACCTCGCGGTCATCGCCGTGCTGCTGGTGACGCCGCCGGCCGTGCTGATCGAGCGGGCGTTCGCGGTCGGGGACGGCTACGGGCTCGGCCACTTCACCGGGCTCGCGACCCAGACCCGGGGCACGGTCCTGGCCGTCGCCCCGCTCACGGCGGTCCGCAACTCGTTGCTGTTCGCGGTGGCGGCGGCGCTCATCGCGGTGGCCGTCGGCACCTGCACCGCCATCGCCGTGACGGGCCGACGGGGCCGGCTGACCCGGCTCGTGGACCGGGGGCTGATGCTCCCGCTCGGGACGTCGGCGGTCACCGTCGGGTTCGGCTTCCTGATCAGTCTGGATCGGCCGCCCCTCGACCTGCGCGGCAGCCCGCTCCTGGTGCCGATCGCGCAGGCGCTGATCGCCACGCCCTTCGTGGTGCGCAGCCTGGTGCCCGCCATCGAGGCGATCGACGGGCGGCTCCGGGACGCCGCCGCGACCCTGGGCGCGCCACCTCGACGCATCTGGCGCGAGATCGACCTGCCGATCGTGGCCCGCACCGCCCTGGTCGCCACCGGTTTCGCGTTCGCCATCGCGGTCGGCGAGTTCGGCGCGACCGTCTTCGTCGCCCGGGCCGAGATGCCGACCGTCCCGGTCGCGATCTTCCGCGCCCTCGGCCGTCCGGGTGCGGCCAACTTCGGACAGGCGATGGCCCTGTCGACCATCCTCCTCGCGGTGACCGCCACCGCCCTGCTGATCATCGACCGCGTCCGGGTCGGCGAGGTCGGACGCTTCTGATGCTGGCGATCGAGGGCCTGACCGTCCGCTACGGCGACACCGTCGCCGTGGACGACGTGACGTTGCACACGGCACCGGGTGAGGTGCTCGTCGTCCTCGGTCCGTCCGGCTGCGGCAAGTCGACGTTGCTGCGGGCCGTCGCCGGCCTCGAGCCCCCGACGTCCGGGACCATCCGGCTCGACGGGCAGGACCTCGACGGCCGACGTCCCGACCAACGCGAGATCGGCCTGGCCTTCCAGGACCACGCGCTCTTCCCGCACCGCTCGGTCGCCGACAACGTCGCGTTCGGACCCCGCATGCGCGGGTGGTCGTCCGAGGAGGTCCGACGCCGGGTCGAGGAGGTGCTCGCGACGGTCGACCTCGCAGGGTTCGGCGAGCGCCGCGTCACCGAACTGTCGGGAGGCGAGGCCCAACGCGTGGCGCTCGCGCGGGCCCTCGCGCCCCGGCCCCGGCTGCTGATGCTCGACGAACCGCTCGGCTCGCTGGACCGGGCCCTGCGCGACCGGCTGCTGGTCGAACTGCCCCGCGTGTTCGCCGAGTCCGGGGCGACGGTCGTCCACGTCACCCACGATCAGGACGAGGCGCTGACGCTGGCCGATCGCGTGGCGGTCCTCCGGCGCGGTCGGCTGGTGCAGATCGGCACCCCTGACGAGCTCTGGCGAGCACCCGCCGACGCGGGCGTCGCCCGCTTCCTCGGTCAACACCAGCTCCTCCCCGGCGTGGCCGAGGACGGCCAGGTCACCACCTCGCTCGGTGTCCTGCCCGCCGCGACCCCGCACCGCGGCGAGGTGACCGTGCTCCTGCTGCCCGGTGCGCTCGAGCTCGCCCCCGACGGCCCGATCCGAGGTGAGGTCGTGGCTCGCCGGTTCGCCGGCGACCACCACGTCGTCCACGTGGCCACGACACCCGGCCTCGAGGTCACGGTCCCCGTCCGCGGCACCAGAGGCCCCAGGGTGGGCGACCAGGTGCGGCTCGAGATCGATCCGCTCGAGCTGCACGTCCTGCCGGGCCGAGCCTGATCCGCCGTCCGAGCGGGCGGGGCGAGCCACGCTCGGTGGCCCTGCGACCTCGTACGTTCGACGGTCCCCGATCACCGAGCTGCTGTGACCGACGCCGACCAGACCGGTCCCCCGCAGCCGACCCGGCTGTGGACGATCGGCCGGACGGCGTGGGCGCTGCTCGGGATCGCCGCGGTGGTCCTCGCCCTCGGGTACGTGGCCTCCGCCATCGCGATCGTGCTCATCCCCACGGTGCTCGCGCTGTTCCCCGCGACGTTGCTCGCACCGATCGCGGACCGGTTGTGCCGCCGAGGTGTCTCCCCGGGACTGTCGGCCCTGCTGACCCTGCTGCTCGGTCTCGTCGTCTTCTTCGGGGTGCTGGCGGGAGCCATCGCCCTCGTGATCGCCCAGCTGCCCGAGCTGCTGGAGTCCGCGGCCGAAGGCGTCGGCCAGATCGAGGGGTTCCTGGAGGACGATCCGCTCGGTATCGGCGTGGAGGGGTTCGCCGACGTGGCCGACCTCGTCCAGGAACAGCTCGGGGAAGCGGGCGACCTCGCGCCGCAGGCCGCGACCGCAGCGGTGTTCGCCGTCGAGTTCGTCGTCGGCCTGCTGCTGATGTTCGTCGTGCTGTTCTTCTACCTCAAGGACGGTCGGCGCCTGCGCGACGCCATCGTGACCACGTTCCCCCGGGCACGGCGGCCGGTGGTCGGCGAGGCCCTGGACCGGTCGTGGGACACGCTGTCCGGCTACCTACGCGGGCAGCTGCTGGTGGCGGCCGTCGACGCGTTCTTCATCGGCGTCGGCCTCGTGATCCTCGGGGTCCCGCTGGCCCTGCCCCTCGCCATCCTGGTGCTGTTCGGGGGGCTGTTCCCCATCGTCGGTGCCGTCGTGACCGGCGCGCTGGCCGTGCTCGTCGCCCTCGCCGACGGCGGGCTGACCACGGGGCTGATCGTCGCCGGGATCGTCCTGGCGGTCCAGCAGCTCGAGAGCAACGTGCTCGAGCCCTACATCCTCGGCAGGAGCATCCGGCTGCACCCGCTGGTGGTGCTGACCAGCATCGCGGCCGCCGCGTCCGTCTTCGGCATCCTCGGCGCGTTCCTCGCCGTCCCGGCCGCGGCCATCACGGCGCGGGTCGTCGACCTGCTCCGGGACCGCGACGAGGCCACAGCGGACGCGGGGGCGGGCTAGATCGGGCGCTGGCGGCTCGCCCTCAGTAGATCGGGATCGAGTCGTCGACCTGGCGGGCGTACAGGTCGATGCCGCCGCGCATCGAGCGGGCGCGGAACCCGGCCCCACGCAGCAGCTGGGTCGACTCGAGCGACCGGACCCCGCCCTTGCAGTGCACGACGTACTCGCTGGTGGGATCGAGCTCGGCCAGCTTCGACGGCAGGTCGTCCTTCGGGATCAGGATCGCGCCCGGGATGCGGTTGATCTCGAACTCGTGGGGCTCACGCACGTCGAGCAGCACCACGTCCGGCTTCTCGGCGATCTCGGCGTACTCGGTCGGCAGGATCTCGAGGTCGGCGAGGTCGAGCACGTCGGTGGCCTCGCCCCGGTCGTGGGCCGGCATGCCGCAGAAGTCCTCGTAGTCGATCAGCTCGGTGATGGTCGGCTCGGAGCCGCACACCGGGCACGCCGGATCCTTGTTGACCTTCACGTAGGTCCAGCGCTGCTCGAGCGCGTCGTACAGCCCGAGGCGTCCGACCATCGGCTCGCCGATGCCGGCGATCAGCTTGATGGCCTCGATGCCCTGCGCGGTCCCGATGTGGCCGGCCATGATCCCGAGGACGCCGCCCTCGGCGCAGTTGGGGACCATCCCCGGCGGCGGCGGTTCGGGGAACATGCAGCGGTAGCAGGGACCCTGCGCGCCCCAGAAGACGCTCAGCTGGCCCTCGAAGCGGAAGATCGACCCGTACACGTTCGGGATGCCGAGGAGCACGCAGGCGTCGTTGACCAGGTAGCGGGTCGGGAAGTTGTCGGTCCCGTCGATCACCAGGTCGTAGCCGCGCAGGACCTCCAGCGCGTTCTCGGAGGTCAGGTAGGTGCGGTGCTCGACCACCTCGACGAAGGGGTTGATCTCGAGGATCGAACGGCGCGCGGAGTCGACCTTGTGGCTGCCGATGTCGGAGGTGCCGTGGATGATCTGGCGCTGCAGGTTGGAGGCGTCCACCACGTCGTCGTCGACCAGGCCGATGGTGCCGACGCCGGCCGCGGCGAGGTAGAGCGCCAACGGCGAACCGAGGCCGCCGGTGCCCACGAGCAGCACCTTGGCGGCCTTGAGCCGCTCCTGACCCGGCATCCCGACGTCCGGGATGATCAGGTGACGGCTGTAGCGCGCGATCTCGTCGTGGGTCAGCGGCGCGCGCCGATCGACGACGGGTGGCAGGGGCGGGACCACGAGGGCTCCTGGGGCGTGGGGGCGACGGACGCATCCGGGCGTCGAAGTGTCCAACGCGGCTTCAGGGCCGCGGCTTCCAAGGTCGGGTTTACCGTGCGAACCCCCTGTTCGCTGCGCGCGCAGCTCGTCCGTGCATCCTCCGCGGCTGACGGGCCCGACCCAACCGAGGGCTGCGACGCCGGCCGGGACGGCCCTTCGCGCAGATGCAGTCACGGTGACTGCAACCGAGCGGTGTCCGCTGGGCGCGCTGGAGGTGTTCGGCGGGTTCGATCCGGCCGTCCACGCCGACGAGGCCGAACAGCGGTGGTGCGACACCGACGCACCGGGCCGACGCCCGACCGTGCCAACCCCACGCGCGTCACGGCTCCGGCTCGAGGGCTTGACATCAAGTGAGCTTCAACTTCTACGTTCCTGGTGTTCCGCCGCGGCCACCGCCGGCACCCCGGACCGATGAGTCCAGGTGGCGCGGACCGTCACAAGCCTCGACGGCGGACCACTCTCCCCACAGGAGCTCCCGATGCAGTCACCCAGCGCCCCACCGCGAACCTCCCCCACACCGACACCCACCACGACCGAGCTGGCCGTCGAGACGGCGGGCCTCGTGCGCACCTTCGGTGACGTCCGGGCGGTCGACGGGGTCGACCTCACCATCCCCGCCGGCGGCGTGTACGGCTTCCTCGGCCCCAACGGTGCCGGGAAGACCACGACCCTGCGCATGCTGGCCACGCTCCTCGCCCCGACCGCCGGCGAGGCCCGCATCTTCGGAGCCGACGTCCGACGTGACGGCACCGAGGTCCGCCGCCGCGTGAGCCTGACGGGTCAGTTCGCCTCGGTGGACGAGGACCTGACCGGCCTGGAGAACCTCGTGCTCGTCGCCAGGCTGCTCGGCTTCCGACGTGACGCCGCGACCGACCGCGCCCGACAGCTCCTCGACGCCTTCGATCTGGCCGACGCGGCCGGCCGGCAGGTCAAGAAGTACTCCGGGGGCATGCGGCGGCGCCTCGACATCGCCGCTTCGATCGTGGTCACCCCCGACCTGCTCTTCCTCGACGAGCCCACGACCGGCCTCGACCCGCGCAGCCGCGGGCAGGTCTGGGACATCGTGCGGGCGCTGGTCACCGGCGGCACGACCGTGCTGCTGACCACCCAGTACCTCGACGAAGCGGACAAGCTCGCCGACCGGATCGCGGTCATCGACCACGGCCGCGTGATCGCCGAGGGCACCAGCGGCGATCTCAAGGCGTCCGTCGGCGGTGGGGCCCTGCACGTCAGGCTCCGCGACGCGGACCAGCGGCCGGCCGCCGAGGGGCTCCTGGCCGACGCGCTCGGCGTGCCGGTGCAGCGTGAGGCCGACCCGGTCGCCCTCGCCGCGCGGGTCACCGACCCGAGCCGGGTCGCCCACGCGCTGACCCGACTGGCGGACGCGGGCGTGGCCACCACCGAGTTCGCGCTCGGTCAGCCGAGCCTCGACGAGGTGTTCCTCGCGCTGACCGGCCGACCCGCCGAACCGACCACCGAGACGGAGGACGCCCGATGACGACCGCCGCGGCCCACACCACCACCGACCGACAGGCGGCCAGCGACCTCGAGCGCATCGTGGCTGCCACCCTGCCGATCAGCGAGCGGCCGGCCGAGCCGTCGCGCCTGGCGACCTCGCTGACCTTCACGTGGCGGGCGCTGCTGAAGATCAAGCACGTCCCCGAGCAGCTCATGGACGTGACCGTCTTCCCGGTCATGATGCTGCTGATGTTCACCTACCTGTTCGGCGGCGCCGTCGCGGGTTCCACCGCCGACTACATGCAGGACGTGCTGCCCGGCATCGTGGTCATGCAGATCACCTGGATCAGCATGTACACCGGCCACACCCTCAACACCGACCTGCACAAGGGCGTCCACGACCGCTTCCGATCGCTGCCGATCTGGCGGCCGGCGACCCTCGTCGGACCGTTGCTCGCCGACGCGGTGCGCTACGCGCTGGCGACGGCGGTCATCCTGGGCCTCGGGCTGATCCTCGGGTTCCGGGCCGGCGCCGGGGTGCCGGGTGTGTTCGGGGCGCTGGCGCTGCTGCTGGTGTTCTCCTTCAGCCTGTCGTGGCTGTGGACCCTGGTGGGCATCGTGATGCGCTCCGAGAACGCGGTCTTCACGACGGGCAACATGGTGATGTTCCCCCTGACCTTCCTCAGCAACGTGTTCGTCCCCGTCGAGAGCCTGCCGGGCTGGCTGCAGGGCTTCGTGAAGGTCAACCCGATCTCGATCCTGACGACGGCCGTCCGCAACCTGATGCACGGCCAGCCGGCCGGCGGCGACGTCGCGCTGGTGCTGGCCATCAGCGCCGGGCTGGTCGCCGTGTTCGGACCGCTGACCATGCGGGCCTACCGCCGGGAGGCCTGAACGTCCGTCGCGAGCGGCGGGGGTGCCTGCACCGGGCACCCTCGCCGCAGCGCCGGTCACGGCACACGCAGCTCCTTGGCGGGTGCGCGTCGGAACACCAGCCGGCCGACCTTGCGTGGCGCGTTGGTCAGGACGGCCAACGGGGCCATCACCTTGGGCACGCGGACCTCCGGCCGGTCGCGCTCGATGGCGTCCACGGTCGCCGCGACCAGGTCCTCCATCGGCGTGACGTCGCGCCCGCCGCTGTCCTCGGCCAGCACCCGGAGCGGCCCGTAGCGGCGCGCCTCGTCGTCCATGTCCGTGGCCACGGACGCCAGGGTGACGGTCGTGAAGGTGATGGGGTCGTCGCGCAGGTCGGCCCGCAGCCCGGCGGTGAAGTGGGACAGGCCGGCCTTCGACGCCCCGTAGGTGACGAGGCCCGGCGGGGCGAACACCGCGGCCATCGACGACAGGTTGACGATCTGCCCTCGCCCGCGGGCGAGCATGCCGGGCAGGACCAGCCGGCACAGGTGCACGGGCGCCCGCAGGTTCAGGGTCACGACCTGCTCGATCTCGGCCAGGGTGCGGTCCACGAACCAGCCGACCCCCGACACGCCGGCGTTGTTGACCAACACGTCGACCGGACCGACGCGCTCGACCAGTCCTGGGAGCGCCGCGAGGTCGGTCAGGTCGCACGGGTGAGCGGTGCCACCGGTCCGTTCCGCGACCGCGTCGAGCTGTGGGGACGGGCGGGCGACCAGCGCCAGCTCCGCCCCACGGGCCGCGAACGCCTCCGCCAGCGCCGCACCGATGCCGCGCGAGGCACCGGTCAGCAGCACGCGCCGTCCGGCCAGCTTCACGCCAGCGGCCGGGGCGTCTCGAAGGTCGCCTGCATGTGCTCGGTCCACGTCGACAGCGCCGCGCCGGTCGGTAGCCCGAGGGACGCCAGTTCCTTCGCGACCGGGTGTGAACCGAGCTCCAGGTGCACCCCGGCGCCGCCGGCGACCACCCCCGATCCGGTCCCCCACTGGGTGAAGGCCGTGGCGTGGGGCGCACCGTCGATCAGCGTGTAGGACGTCATCGGCAGCCGGGGCGCCTCGGCGTCGCCGCCGCGAGGTGCGGTGAGGGTCAGGACGTGTTCGCCGTCCATCGTCAGCGTCCAGGTGGTGGTGCCCGCCCCGTCGGTGCGGTCGATCGTCTGGAGGGTCTTGGGGAACCCCCAGATCCGACGCCCGGCCTCGCAGGTGAACGGCTGGTCGACGGGCAGGTGGACGATGAAGTTGCCGACCTCGCCGCCGCCGGTCGGCTGGACGAAGAGGATGATGCCGACCTCGAGGTAGGCGCCGAGGTCGTTGTCGCGGTAGTCGACGAGGGCGATCGCGAGGTTGGTCCGGCCGGGTGAGGTCTCGGCGACCTCGAAGGTGGCGGGCAGCAACTCCTGGCCGGCGGTCGCGTCGACCTCGAACAGCACCGTGGCGGCGCTGGCATCGCGCACCTCGACGGGCATCGTCACGGTGCGGTCGTCGATCCGGTAGGTGGTCACGGTCGCTCCAGGTCGGTCAGTGGGATCCGGGTGAAGGTCAGGTCGAACTCGCCGTCGACCTTCAGGGCACGACAGGCGAGGTTGCCGCTGGTCAGCCCGGTGGTCGCCAGCCAGGGGCGGACCCCGGGGTCGAGGTGGGCAACGGTGACCCGGAACGGGTCGCCGGGGACGCCGCCGATGTCACGCCCGGACAGGGCGACCGGGTGGTGCACCCAGTCACCGCTCTCCATGAACCGGCTGAGCAGCGAGATGGACCAGTAGCGGCAGGCGGGGACCACCCCCTCGACCACGATGGCCTCGTCGTCCTCCAGCCGGTCGAACCACTGACCGGTGTAGGAGATGGCCGGTGTCGGCATGACTCGGAGGACGGCCTGCCACGCCGACTCGTCCAGCTCCGGGCCGGGTCCCTGGTCGGCGCGGAAGACGGAGGTCGCCATGGAGGCCGACAGGGCGCTGAGCGTCACCTCGGCCTCGACGGTGTCGCGCACGTAGGCACCGAGCCGGTCGAGGCGTGCCGCGAGCACCTCCTCGTCCAGCGGCGGTGGCGGACCGGGGTCCGGCACCTGCTCGATGGTGTAGGTGGCGGGCAACTCGGTGGCCGGGTCGACGACGTACTGGCGGACCATGACCTCGGTGACATCCGGATCGAGGGGGAGGTCGCCGCCGCCGGGCCGCAGCCACAGCTCGAACGTGCCGTCCGGCCGCACCGCCATCTCGTCGTCGTCGATGTTGGCCGCGATGCGCTTGGCACCGCTCTCGTCGGTGCCGTACAGGCAGACCCCGAGGTAGGCGCAGGTGCCGCGTCGGCCACGGATGACGTACGTGCGGCTGCCGTCGATCACCGCCGCGTCGTAGACCGTGCCCGGGTTGTCGCCGTACATCTTGCGGTGGGCGCTCATCCAGCGCGTGAACGCGGGACGTTCCGGGTCGCCCTTCTCCACGAGCATCTCGGTCGCGATCGACAGGATGCGCAGCAGGTGGCGGTGCCCCTCGGCCCGTTCCCGTCCGTCTCGGGCACCGAGCGGTCCGTCGACGACCTCGGCCGCCTCGGCGAGCCGTTCGAGCAGCCCGTCCCAGGCCTTCACGCGTCCACCATGAACCGTCCCCGGTAGCCGGCGAAGGCGGCGTCGACCTCGTCGGCGTCGAGACCGAACTCGTCGAGGGTGTAGCGGTGGCTGCCGTGCTTGTCGCGGGGGTTGTCGGTCAGGTAGGCGCGCACGCCCTCCTCGACCGCAGGTGTCACCTCGAGGCCGAGCCGGTCGTAGATGTGGCGCGTGGTGCCGACCGGGTCGCGGACGGTGTCCTCGTAACGGACGTCGACGACCCGGTCGTCGGGCAACCGGTCGCGGACCTGCATCGTTCGTTCCAGCCCCCACACCCACGCGTCGAGCTGTTCGCGCCCGACCTGGTGGGGGTCGACCGCGCCGCTCACTGAGCTGCGCATCGCGCACATCAGGCTCGAGACCGACGCGAGCACCTCGCTGGGGTCGCGGTGGGTCTGGACCAGCATCGCGTCGGGGAAGACCTCGAGGAGCGCATCCAGCCACATCAGGTGGCCGGGGGTCTTCAGGATCCAGTGCCGCCCGCGCCGGGCGGACTGCAGGTACTGCAGGAACTGGCGCTCGAAGCGATAGGCCGGGACGAGGTCGGCCTGACGCAGCCAGGTCCAGTACGACGGCACCGGGAAGGCCGTGACGAACTCGTAGGAGGCGAACTGCGGCGCCTGCAACGCGAGGCACTCCTGGGGCAGGCGCGCGCCGAGCGGGTGGATGTGGTCGATCCCGGGCGCGATCCGACGGAACCGCGCCAGGTCCCTGTCCATGGCGGCGATGCGGTCGGGGTCGTCCGCGGCGGGCGGAGGGAACGGCCGGCTGACCTCCCAGGTGGCCGGGGATCGCATCGACGGGTCGGCGGCGAGCATCCCGTACAGCACGGTCGTCCCGGTCCGAGGCAACCCGAGGACGAACAACGGGCGTTCGACCCGCTCGTCGGCCACCTCGGGGTGGCACCGCTGGTGGTCCACCAGGCGCAGCCGCGTCTCGAGCAGCCCGACGATCCGCGTTCGCGCGGCGAGCCGCCCGAGCGTGGTCAGTTGCGCTTCACCCTCGAGCGACGCCAGCAGGACCCCGAGCCCCTCGCGGAACCCTTCGTCGCCGAGGTCGGACAGCCCGGTGCGACGCCGCGCCGCCGCGATGAGCTCCGCCTCGTCGAGCCCGGGCCCCCACCCGAGGCGCGACACCACCCCACCCACGCCGTTGAACACCCGCAACGCCCGACCCTGCGCCAACACCGTCGCCAACGCCCACACCTCATCCCGAAGTGGAACACGTTCTACCACGGGAGGTGCCCCAAGGTCGACCCCCTCCCCACCCGTCCGGCGAGAGGGCTCAGAGCGAGGGCGGGGGGCGGCGGCAACCGGCGGCATCGGGAACGCGCCGAGAGAGCCGAACTCGGGGCCGACGACGGGGGCAACTGGAGCCGCACGGTGCGACGACGAGCCAACCACCCGGCAGCGAGCCGCGTCACGAGAGAGCGGGAGCCGGGAGCGGGCGGGCGGCGGGGGCAACTGGAGCGGCACGGCGCGACGACGAACCGAAGGGTCGTCGCGCCGGCCGCGAGTGGCGCCCCCGACGATCCGGACGCCCCCGGCGGCGAGACCGCGAAGACGCAGCGAGATCAGACGTTCATACCCATCGCCCGCATCTCCTCGCGGACGTAGTCCGCGATCATGGAGGTGTCCCACGGCGGGGTGAAGGTGAACTCGACCTCGACGCGGTCGACGCCGGGCATGGCGCCGAGGATGACGGAGCACTGCTGGTGGATGACCTCGGTCAGCGGACAGCCCATGGAGGTCAGCGTCATGCGCACGTGGGCGTAGCCGCGTTCGGGCTTGGTGACCTCGTAGACGAGGCCGAGGTCGACGATGTTGTAGCCGATCTCGGGGTCGACGACGGCCCGTAGGCCGTTCATCAGGTCCTGGGAGGCGGGCATGCCGTCCTCCTCCAGGGGGAGGTCGGCGAAGGGGTGGTTCGACGAGGGGGCGGGGGTCTCATCGGCGTCGGGCGCACCGGTCGTCGCCTCGGCCTCGGGCGCACCAGACTCGGTGTCGGCCTCGGGCAGGTCGTCGAGCCCGAGGGCGTCGCGGTCGACCGGTTCGCGCGTGGTGGTGTCGGTCTGATCGGACATGGTGGGCCTCAGTCGTCGTCTCGGGTTCGGGGCGCTAATCGTCGTAGGTGACGGCGCTCTCGGTGGCGCCACGTTCGTAGGTCTCGATGGCGTCGCGGACGGCCATCCACCCGAGGAGGGCGCACTTGACGCGGACAGGGAACTTGGCCACGCCTTGGAAGACGATGCCGTCCTGGAGGTCGTCGGGCCGGCCGGGCTCGTCGCCGTGCATCATCAGGCGGAAGTCCTCGGCGAGGTCGAGCGCGTCCTTCAACTCGCGGCCCTTGACGGCCTGCGTCATGGCGGACGCCGACGCCTGGCTGATCGAACAGCCTTCGCCGTCGAAGACCAGCCCGTCGACCTTGCCGTCCGCGACCCGCAGGCGCAGGTCCATCTCGTCGCCGCACAGCGGGTTGGAGTGGTGGACGTGGACGTCCTCGTCCTCGAGCGACGGCGCACGGTTCTTGGGCGCGCGGTAGTGGTCGAGGATGATCTCCTGGTACAGGTCCTCGAGGCTCACAGGCGGGTCTCTCGTTCAGGCGGCGGTCGCGGGGTGGGGCGAGGGGAACGCCTCAGCGGGCGAAGAACTTCCGGGCGGCGGTGAGGCCGTCGAGCAGCGGCTGCAGGTCGTCCTCACCGTTGTACAGGTAGAGGCTGGCCCGGACGGTGGCGTTCACCCCGAGGGTACGCATCAGGGGCTTGGCGCAGTGGTGGCCGACGCGGACGCACACCCCGTGCTGGTCGAGCATCGCGCCGATGTCGTGTGGGTGGACGCCATCGACGGTGAACGAGATCGCGCCGCCCCGGAGCGCCGCTTCGGCGGGACCGTGGACGCTGACACCGTCCAGGCTGCGGAGGCCCTCGAGGAAGGTGGCGGTCAACTGTCGCTCGTGGGCTCGGACGGCGCCGAGGCCGAGCGAGCGGAGGTACCCGATGGCAGCGGCGAGGCCGGCGGCCTCGGCGATCATCGGGGTACCGGCCTCGAACTTGTGGGGCACCTCGTTCCAGGTCACCTCCTCGAAGGAGACCTCGCGGATCATCTCGCCGCCGGTGAGGAACGGATCCATGGACTCGAGCAGCTCGGGCCGGGCGATGAGGGCACCGATGCCCGTCGGGCCGCACATCTTGTGGCCGGTCACGACGTAGAAGTCGACGCCGAGGTCGCGGAAGCTGACGGGCATCTGCGGGACGGCCTGGGCGCCGTCGACGTGGACGATGCAGTCGGGGTTCGCCTCGCGGACGATGGCGGCCACCGCGGCGACGTCGTTGATGGTCCCGAGCACGTTGGAGACGTGCACGACCCCGGCGAAGCGCACCTTGCCGTCCGCGACGAGGTCACGGGCCGCGTCCAGGTCGAGCTGGCCGTCCTCGGTGATGGGGATCTGGCGGACCTCGAAGCCGAGGTCCTTGGATGCGTGCAGGAACGGCACGAGGTTGGCGTGGTGCTCCATGCCGGTGGTCAGCAGGGCGTCGCCCTCACGGAGGTTGCGCCGCACCCACGAGTAGGCCACGAGGTTGCACGCCTCGGTGGCGTTCTTGGTGAGCACGACCCCGCGCCGGTCGGCGTCGACCAGGTCCGCCAGCGCGGTCCGGCCGCCCTCGTAGAGGTCGGTGGCCTCCTCGGCGAGGGCGTAGACACCACGGTGCACGTTCGACCGGGACCAGCGGTAGTAGCGGTCCATCGCGTCGAGCACGGGCTGCGGGGTCTGCGACGACGCTGCGGAGTCGAGGTAGACCAGACGGTTGCCGTGCAGCTCACGGGACAGGACCGGGAAGTCCTTCCGGATCGTCTGCACGTCGAGCGTCATCGCCGTTCCTGTCTGGTGGGGTGCTGGCCGGTTGCGCCGTGCCGGCAGCGTGCCCGTCCCGCCGCGGTCACGCTCTGGTCAACAGGGGGAAGGTGACCCCGGGGGGCAGCCGTCACGCGTTGGCGCTGACCTGGTCGTAGCCCTCGTAGCCCTTGGCTTCGAGCTCGTCGGCGAGCTCGGGGCCGCCCGACGCGACGATCCGGCCGGCGAACATCACGTGGACCTCGTCGGGGCGGATGTAGCGCAGGATGCGGGTGTAGTGGGTGATGATCAGGACGCCGAGGTCGGGGCCCTGGAGGCGGTTGACACCCTCGGAGACCGTCTTGAGCGCGTCGACGTCGAGGCCGGAGTCGGTCTCGTCGAGGACGGCCAACTGCGGACGCAGCAGCGCCGCCTGGAGGATCTCGAACCGCTTCTTCTCGCCGCCGGAGAAGCCCTCGTTGACCGAGCGCTGCAGGAACGACTCGTCGACACCGAGTTCGGCCATCTCGGACTTGAGGCGCTGCATGAACTCGCGGATCGGGACGTCCTCCTCCGACACGGCGTTGAGCGCCGTGCGCAGGAAGTTGGTCAGCGACACGCCGGGGACCTCGACCGGGTACTGCATGGCGAGGAACACCCCGAGGCGGGCGCGTTCGTCGGGGGTGAGGTCGGTGAGGTCGGTGCCCTTCCAGGTCATCGTCCCACCGGTGACGGTGTAGGCGGGGTGGCCCGCGATCGCGTAGGCGAGCGTGGACTTGCCCGAGCCGTTCGGCCCCATCAGGGCGATGGTCCTGCCCTGGTCGAGGTCGATCGTGACCCCCTTGAGGATCTCGTTGTCGTCCACCTCGACCGTCAGGTCGCGGATCTCGAGGTCAGCCATCTGTTCGTCTCTTCGTCGGTTCGGTCCCGGCGCCCAGCGGGCTGCTGCGGGAGGGAGCAGGTCGGTCTAGAAATCCGGTGCGGTCGCGCCGTTGAGGGCGACGCTGACGTCGACGAGCACGTCGTCACCGTCGAGCGTCACGGCGTAGGTCGGGACGGGCCTCATCGCGGGCAGCGAGGAGGGTCGCCCGTCATCGAGCGAGAACGTCGAGCCGTGCAGGGAGCACTCGACCTCGTGATCGAAGACCTGGCCGCCCTCCGACAACGACCACTCCTGGTGGGAGCAGACGTCGTGGACGGCGCGCACGTCGTCGCCGAGGCGCACGAGGCAGACCGGCACACCGTCGACGTCCACCCGGGTCGGGGTGAGGTCGGGCAGGCCGGCGAGCGAGGCCACACGGGTCCCCATCGTCAACGGGTCGCTTCGTCGTGGAGGGCCGCGTCGTTGACGGCGAGCGCCGCGACATCGACGGTGGCGATCTCGGCCTCGATGTGGGACATGGCGCGGTCCTCGACGCCGGGCAGGTCGACCTCGGCGAGGATCTCGCGGAAGAAGCCCTGCACGATCAGGCGCAGCGCCTGCTCGCGCTGGATGCCGCGGGACTCGAGGTAGAACAGGTGACGAGCGTCGATCTGGCCGGTCGCCGAACCGTGGCCCGCGGTGATGTCCGCGCACTCGATCTCGAGGAACGGGGTCGAGTCGGCGCGCCCGCCCGGCGAGAGGATCAGCGACCGGTTGGTCTCGTCGGTGGCGGTGCCGACCGCGTCCTTGTGCACGAAGATGTTGCCGCGGAACACGGTGCGGGCCTTGCCCTGGAGCGCACCCTTGAACAGCACGTCCGAGGTGGCGTGCGGGGCGAGGTGGCGCACGTAGGGCTGCAGGTCGAACCACTGACCGGCACCGGCGAAGTACAGCCCGAGCGGGCGCGTGGACGCGCCCGGACCGACCAGGTCGACCTCGGGCCGCAGCCGCACGGTCTGTCCGCCGACGGTCACCGACAGGGTGCGGACCGACGCGTCGCGGTGCGCCGCGGCCTTCTGCAGGCCGAGGTGACGGACGGGACCGCCCCACTCCTGCAGGCTGACCACGTCGAGCGCGGCGCTGTCCTGGACGATGAACTCGGCGACCTCGTCGACGAGGGCGGTGACGTCCGCCACCGACGTGTGCTCGAGGTAGATGGTGGCGCGCGCGTGGTGACCGAGGACGGCGAGCACCCGCGGCAGGTGGGCGCCCGGCTGGCTGACGTGGACGTGGACGCCGATCGGGGCGGCGACCTCGACCTCGGCCGGCACGTGGATGAACACCCCACCGGTCCAGGCGGCGTCGCTGACGGTGATGGTGCGGTCCTCGTCCGAACCGGTCCCGCCGTCCACCGAGGTGGTCAACGAGCCGAGGTGCTGACGGACGAGTGCCTCGTGGGACAAGGCAGCCTCGGCGAGGTCGACGACGACCACGCCCTGGTCGGCGAGGGCCGCGGGCACGACCACGTCGGTCAGACGCCCGTCGACGATGGTGGCCTCGACGGTCTCGATCTCGAGCGAGGAGACGAGCGACGCCGGTGCCTGCGCGTCGCTGCCGAGGGCGACCGGGAGGTCGACGTCGATGCGGCGCGAGAACGGGGTCGAACGCCAGAACTCGTCGGCGCGCGAGTCGGGCCACGCCTGGTCGGTGTAGCGCTTGGTGGCCGCCAGCCGCCGGTCGACGAGCCAGCTCGGCTCGTCACCGGCGAGGGACCTGACGGCATCCTCGTCGAGCCCGTCGAGACGGGCCTGTGTCGTGGCGTCGGTCATCCGATGGCGCCTTCCATCTCCAGCGCGATCAGACGGTTGAGCTCGACGGAGTACTCCATCGGCAGCTCGCGCGCGATCGGCTCGATGAAGCCACGCACGATCATCGCGGTGGCCTCGTCCTCATCGATGCCACGCGACTGCATGTAGAACAGCTGGTCGTCCGACAGCTTGGAGACGGTCGCCTCGTGCTCGATGGTGGCGTCGTCCTGCTCGATCTCCATGTACGGGTAGGTGTCGGTCCGCGAGGTGTCGTCGAGCATCAGCGCGTCGCACTTGACGGCCGACCGCGCGTGGTGGGCGCCCTCGTTGATCGAGACCAGGCCCCGGTAGCTGGTGCGACCGGTGCCCTTGGAGATCGACTTCGACAGGATGTTGGAGGTGGTGTACGGCGCGGCGTGGACCATCTTGGCGCCGGCGTCCTGGTGCTGGCCGTCGTTGGCGTACGCCACCGACAGGACCTCGCCCTTGGCGCCCTCGCCGGTCAGCCACACCGCGGGGTACTTCATGGTGACCTTGGAGCCGATGTTGCCGTCGATCCACTCCATGGTGGCGTTCTTCTCGGCGACGGCGCGCTTGGTCACGAGGTTGTAGACGTTGGTCGACCAGTTCTGGATGGTCGTGTAGCGGACGCGGGCGCCCTCCTGCACGACGATCTCGACCACGGCCGAGTGCAGCGAGTCCGAGCTGTAGATCGGCGCGGTGCAGCCCTCGACGTAGTGCACGTAGCTGCCGGGGGCGGCGATGATCAGGGTGCGCTCGAACTGGCCCATGTTCTGCTTGTTGATGCGGAAGTAGGCCTGGAGCGGGATGTCGACCTTCACGCCCTCGGGGATGTAGATGAACGAGCCGCCGGACCACACGGCGGTGTTCAGCGCCGCGAACTTGTTGTCGTTGGGCGGGATGATGGTCGCGAAGTGCTTGCGGAACAGCTCCTCGTGCTCGTGCAGCGCGGTGTCGGTGTCGAGGAAGATCACGCCCTGCTCCTCGAGGTCCTCACGGACCTTGTGGTACAGGACGGTCGACTCGTACTGGGCGGCGACACCGGCCACGAGGCGCTCGCGCTCGGCCTGGGGGATGCCGAGCTTCTCGTAGGTCTCGAGGATCTCCGGCGGCAGCTCGTCCCAGGTGGTGGCCTGCTTCTCGGACGCCTCGACGTAGTAGTAGATGTTGTCGAAGTCGATACCGGACAGGTCCGAGCCCCAGTTCGGCATCGGGCGCCGGCGGTAGGCGTCGTAGGCGCGCAGCCGCAGGTCACGCATCCAGGTGGGCTCGTTCTTGCGGTCGCTGATGGCCTCGACGGCCTCACGCGTCAGACCCCGCTCGGAGGTGTAGGCGTAGTCGTCGGAGGTGTCGGACCACCCGAACTTGTAGTCCTCGAGGTCCTTGGCGAGCTTGGCCTGGTTCTGGCGCGCGTCGCTGGTCTCGGGATCGGTCGGGGTGGGGAGCCCGATCTCGGTCTGACTCACGGTGCGTCCTCTCGGAGGTGGTCGCTGACGTTCGGACCCACGACCGGCAGGAGGCTGCCGGACACGGGAAGCTCATCGGGGATGACGGCGACGCCGTCGGCGTCACGGTCGGTGGTGCGGGGGGTCACGCAGCACACGCAGGCATCGGCGCCGCCGGTGACGGTGGTGCGGCGTCGCAGCTGGACGTCGCGGCCGAGGACCTTGGCGAAGGTTGCGGCCTCGAAGGCGCACACCTCCGGGTGGTCGCGGGCGACGTTCTCGATGGCGCAGTGGTCCTGGGTGAGGGTGAAGCTGTCACCGTCGCTGGTGATCGACGCGGAGAACCCGGCGGCCGACAGCGCGTCGGCGAGCTGGCCGAGCCGGTCCTCGAGGTCGTCGGCGGTGATCGCGTCCCCGAGTTCGCCGACCTGCCGCTCGAGCCGCCAGCGCAGGAACGCGCGGATGCCGTCGCGCCCCTGGGTCTGGCCGAGGAAGTCGAGCGCCTCGGCGGCGAGCTGGTCGTAGGCCGCCGGGAACAGCCGGCGGGCGTCCGCCGTGAGCTGGTAGCGCGCCGCCGGGCGGCCGCGGCCCTGGTTGACCGTACGCGCGTCGACCAGACCCTCGTCCTCGAGGACGCCGAGGTGGCGGCGGGTGGCGACCTCGGAGATGCCGAGGTGGGCGGCCAACTCGGCCACGGAGGCGTCACCCTCGCTGCGCAGGTGGTGGACGATCGCGGCGCGCGACTCACCGAGCAACGACACCAGCGAGCGAGCGGCGGCCGTCGTGGCCGTCCCTGCCTCGGTGTCGGTGGTGCTCGTGGTCACGGGTCACCCTCGGGTCGCGATCGGTGGTTGGTGGCCAGGGTCGGTCGTACAGGGGTCCGTCACGGCCACGTGTGGGGGGAACGCGGGAGGCGCGCGAGGACTTCCTCAACCGCGATGTTGCGATAGTACGGAGCGGCCACCGCACCCCGCAACGAAGGGCGCCCTCACCTCGGCGAGCGGCCGGGGAGGTGCCCGGCAGCGCTGCGCCTGTGCAGCGGCACCGGCCGCGGCGTCGGCACCTCCGCACGGCACCGGCCACCCACCGGACAGACCGTCGACGTCCGCGTCAGGTGGGCGTACAAGTGATGGTGCACCCGCGCCCTCGCGCGGGGCGCGGCCCGTCCCCTCGGGCTCCCGCCGAGACGCAGCTGTGCGCTCGGATGGGTGGTCCGCCGAGCGTCGGGCGCGTCACCGCCAGGACGTGCCTCGCCGCCGAATGGCGCGAACACGAGCGGGTGCGTGCCACCACCGGACGCGCGAGCCGGCTCCGCCCGTGAGGAGGGCGTCGAGCCCGCCGGCAGGTGGCCGAGCCCCGGGACGAAGCGGACCGGTCGGGTGGCCCGATCGGCACAACGGAAGAGACCTCGAAGCGTCTCCCGGGGCTCCCTACCTCCCCCGCACGACGGCCCCGTCGGGCGCGTCGAGCGCGACCGTGCGGATCAGCGCTGGCCGCGGCGGCGGATCTGCTCGTCGAGCACGAACCGGCGGAGACGTTCACGACGGTCGGGGTCGTCGTCGACGAGCGCGAGGCCGAGCCGGACCTGGCGCGGTTCACCCTCGGTGGGTGGCAGCGGTTCGGCGCGGACCACGTGCGCGTGGGCGACCAACGGTTCGTCGTCGGGGACGGCGACGGTGACCTCCACGGTGGTCCCCATCTCGGGTGCGTCGCGCAGGACCACGGTGCACGAGACCCCGGTCTCGCTGAGATCGTCGGTGACGGCCTCGGTCGGGACGCTCGGACCGCCGATGGGCCGCAGCGCCGCCGTGAGGGCGATCGGCAGGCGGAACGCGGTCCGACGCTGCTCACGTGCGGTGCGTTGGACGTCGAGGACCCACGAGGTCACCACGTCGACCTCGGTGCCGACCAGGTGCCCCTCGGCGACCACCAGGCCGAGCTCGGTCGGCCAACTGACCACCACCCGCCCGCCGACGGCGAGCTCCACGACGTCGCCACGTGGCTCGGTCGGCGCGACGACGACCAGGCGGGAGCCGTGGACCGCCTCGACGCGGGTGAGCCAGGTGCGCGCGCGGTCGACGACGCCTGCTTCGACCACCGCACCGACGCGCGGCAGATCGGCGGGAGGCCGCGGCCGCGGCTGCGCACGGCGGTGCCCTCGGCGGCCCACGTGTCCTCCTCCCCCGGTACCCGGCGTTGCCGATGGTGTCGGCCGGAACCCCTCCGACACGAGCGGTTCCCGCCCGCGACCGACGCCGGCACCCAGATGGTGACGGGCCGGGCGGATCGTCTCAGCCCGGCGCGCCGGTCAGGGCAGCGTGACGAACTGGGCGAGGAACGCCCGGGCGGACTCGGTGTCCACGCGATAGGTGGTCCCGGTCGCGACGCACATGCTGTCACCCCAGGAGGTGATGGAGACCACGATGTCGGTCTCCTGCGCCCCGGCGCCGAGGAACGTCGGACCGCCGGAGTCCCCGAAGCAGCTGCCTCCATCATCCCTGGCGTCGACCTGGGACAGTTGCAGCCAGCTCGGGAGCAGCGCCAGGAACCGCGAGACCGCCACGCGCCGCTCGCCCGTGTAGGGATGGACCGGGGGCCCCTCGCCGAACTCGGGCTCTTGGACGCCGTAGCCGACGACCGTGAACAGCTGGTCCTTGAGCCCGTTGCCGACGTTGAGTTGATCGAGGAGACCGGCTGTCGGCAGCGACGCCGGAGAGATACCCGCTGCCGGCTCGTCCAACACGATCACGGCGATGTCGTGGGCGTCGGACGTGCCACCCGGACCGCTGAAGCCGAAGTCCGGGTGGGTGTGCGTGGTGCCACGGATGATCGCGGACGTCTCCGGATCGAACACGGGATCGAAGCTGACGCCGACCTGCAGTTCCTGAGCCTCCGCGAACTGCGTGCAATGGGCGGCCGTCAGGAAGACATCGTCCTCGATCAGCGTCCCTGAACAGACGTGCCACCAACCGGTCTCCGGGACGTCGACCACCATCGCACCGACGTTCGGATGGCCGTCACCGTCGAACTGCCCCCACGTGATGGCCAGCGCCGGCGTGGCGACGAGCAGCACGAAAGCCATGCCGACAGCCGCGATGGCGGTGCGCCTCTGTCGCCGCTTCCCTCGCATCGACTGCCCCCCTGCTCGTCCAACGCGCCATCCAGTCTTCTCCCGGTCACACGGGCTGTCAACACCTGTGGGGGTGCGCCGGTGGGCCGGTCGCGCCACTACGGTCCGGGCGCCGTCCATCGACCGGGAGCGCTCCGTGGCCGCACGACCTGACCTCGCCTTCACCCTGCCGCTGACCGGCGTCGACGCCGGGACCGGCATCGAGATCGCCCGGGCGGCGGCGGACCACGGCTTCACGGCCTGCTGGACCGCCGAGGTCCAGGGGCCCGACGCGTTCACCACCCTCGGCGCGCTGGCGGTCGCCACCGACCTCGACCTCGGCGTCGCGGTCGTGCCGGCCCAGACCCGCACCGCGCCGACGCTCGGGATGAGCGCCGTGTCGTTGGCCGAGCTGTCGGGGGGCCGCTTCACCCTCGGCATCGGCGCCTCGTCGGAGGTCATCGTCAGCCGCTGGTCCGGGCAGCCGTTCGACAAGCCGCTGACGGCCGTCCGCGAGACCGTCGAGGCCCTGCGGCCGATGCTCCGCGGCGAGCGGTCCACCGTCGATGGGCAGGTGATCCAGGTCGGCGGCTACAAGCCCCACGCGGTCCCACCGGGCGGCCGCGTCCCCCTCGTCCTCGGCGCCCTCAACCCGCGCTCGTGCCGGATGGTCGGCGAGCTCGCCGTCGACGGCGTCTGCCTCAACCAACTCGCCCCCCACCACGTCCCGCTGGTCCTCGACGAGGTCGCCACCGGGTTCGGCGGCACCATCCCGGGCGACTTCGCCGTCATCGCGCGGCTGTTCGTGGGCGTCACCGACGACGTGCCCGCGATGCGCCAGGTGGTCAAGGCCGTCTTCGGCCCGTACATCGCCACCAGCGTCTACAACAAGTTCTACCGCTGGATGGGTTACGAGGAGGTGGCGCAGGCCGTCCTCGACGCCGGCGGCGACAAGCAGGCGATGGCCGCGGCGGTCACCGACGAGGTGGTCGACGACCTGTTCTGCCTCGGCACGGCCGACGAGGTCGCCGCCAAGGTCGCGGCCTACGCCGAGGTCGGCGTCACCGTCCCCGTCCTCGCCCCGCTCAGCCTCGGCCGCGAGCAGGCCGAGTCGACCCTGTGGGCCGTTGCCGACGCCTACCGGGCGCTCTGACCCGGCGCCGCCCCGCCACGGCTACTGCTGCTGGGCCTGGCGCTGGCGCGCCACCGTCAGGCCCGACGGCGCGTCGAGCGGCTCGACGGCCAGGCGGCGCATCGCCACCGACACCTCGAGTTCGTGCTCGCTCGAGCCCGCGAACACCCCGCGGAACGGGGCGACGTCGTCGTAGTCGCGGCCCCGTCCGATCGTCACGTGCTGCTCGCCGACCTGTTGCTGGTTGGTCGGGTCGAGCGCCATCCAGGTGGCGTTGCGGCCACCCCGCGCCTGGCCCCCGGTCGGCAGGGCCACCTCGACCCACGCGTGGGTCTGGACCTCCACCTCGTCGCCGATGACCTCGGCGCCGGTCGCATCGTCCGCCGTGAACAGGTACCCGGACACGTACCGCGCGGGGATCCCGACGCTGCGGTACATCGCGATGGCGAGGTGGGCGAAGTCCTGGCACACCCCCTGCCCCGCCGCGAACACGTCGTCGACCGGCACCCCGACGTAGGTCTCCCCCGGCGCGTAGGTCAGCCGGCCGCCGACGGCGCGGTGGATGGCGAGGACGGCGCTCACCACGTCCTCGCCGGCGAGGTCGGCTGCCTGCTGGGCCGCGGCCGTCACCTCCGGCCCCGCGGCAACGTGGTTCGACGGTTCGAGGAACTCCAGGTGGTGGTCGCGGAACTCCGGGTCGACCAGGTCGGCGCGCCGGGGCGCGACGGTCACCAGCGGCTGGGCCGCCGTCTCGACCGTGGCCTGGGCGACCACCTCCAGCAGCCGGTGGGGCAGCCGGGCACCGAAGGTGTCCACCCGCGTGCCCCAGTGGTCGGTGTAGCTCGCCACCCGGGACGACGGCGTCGTGGTGACGGCGTAGTGGAGCAGGGCCTGCCGCTCGTCCGAGGCCGGGCAGGCGCGCAGCTCGTTCTGCGACTCGGACACGGGCTCGTCGTAGACGAACCGGGTCGTGTAACGGATGTCGAGCCGCACGGGCGCTCCCTCAGGACGTGGCGATGGCGTGCAGCGCCCCGGTCGGGTGGTGGCGGAAGAACTCGTCGGCGACGTCGGAGGCCACCGCGTTGATGCGGTCCTGGGCCTCGGCGAGGAAGCCGTGCAGCCCGACCTCGAACAGCTCGGTGACGTCGCGGTACTGCAGCGACGCGCTGGTCCGACCGAGGCGCCGCACGGCCCGGGACGGCCGGCCGTCACAGAGGTCCTGGAGCAGCCGCTGCGCGCTGGTCAGGCAGAAGACCACCGACCGTGGCAGGTCCGGTGCCAGCAGCAGGAACTCGACCACGTGCGTGGGGTCCAACGACGCGCGGTAGCGCCGGCGGTAGGCCTCGTAGGCCGAGGCGGACTTCAGGACCGCGACCCAGGCGTGGAAGTCGGCGCGGTCCGCCCCGCGGGGGACCTCGAGGCGGACGCCGTCGGGCCGTTCGTCCTCCACGGGCGGGGGTTGCCCGACGGCCGGCCCGGCTGCGGCGCCACCACGGGCGCCGGCGAGCCGGGCGAAGCTGACGTCGATCAGGCGGCAGGTCATCTCGGCGCGCTCGAGCATCCGGCCGAGCGCCATGAACCGCCACCCGTCGTCCCGGGGCATCGTCTCGGAGGCGGTGCCGTAGATCGCCATGCACGAACGCCGCACGGTGCCGAACAGCTCGTAGGGCTGATCGGCGAGGTCACGCCGCAGGTCGCGGCGGCCGAGCGCGAGGTGCAGGTCGTTGACCGCCTCCCACAGCTCGGAGGAGACCAGCTCGCGGACCGAGCGGATGTTCTCGCGGGCCGAGCCGATCGATGAGGTGATCGACCCCGGATCGGCGCGGTCGAGCACCAGGAAGTGCAGCACCCTCGCGGGGTCCAGCGGACGGTCACCGTAGGCCTGGCGGAGCTGGAGCACGTCGAGCAGTTGCGCCCACGACGCGGTCACCTCGCTCGGCGGCGACTCGAGCAGCGTGTGGTAGGTGACGTCCACCATCCGGGCGGTGTCCTCGGCCCGTTCGACGTACCGGCCGGCCCAGAACAGGTTCTCCGCGAGCCGTGCGAGCATCAGGCCACCTCCCCGTCACCGGCGCGAGCGGACGTGGCGTCTGAGACCTCGACGCCGGCACCGTCGTCGTCGAGGACCCAGGTGTCCTTCGACCCACCGCCCTGGGAGGAGTTGACGACCAGCGAGCCACGCTGGAGCGCCACCCGCGTCAGACCACCCGGGATGACCTCGACGGTCTCGCCCGCGATAGCGAAGGGCCGCAGGTCCACGTGGCGCCCCTCGAGCCGGTCGCCGATCAGCGTGGGATGGCGCGACAGGGCCACCACCTCCTGCGCGATGTAACCCCGCGGGTCGGCGATGATCCGCTCGCGGAACCGGGCGATGTCCTCGTCGCTGGCGCTCGGGCCGATCAGCATCCCGTAGCCGCCGGACTCGGCGACCGGCTTGACCACCAGCTCACCGAGCCGATCGAGCACCTCGGCGCGCTGCTCGGCGTCCCACAGCAGGTAGGTCTGCACGTTGGGCAGGACCGGTTCCTCGCCGAGGTAGAAGCGGATGAGGTCGGGGACGAAGGCGTAGACGGCCTTGTCGTCGGCCACGCCGTTGCCGACCGCGTTGGCGACCGTCACGTTGCCGGCCCGCGCGGCCGACAGCAGCCCGGGGACCCCGAGGATGGAGTCGGGCCGGAACACCACCGGGTCGAGGAAGTCGTCGTCGATGCGGCGGTAGATGACGTCGACGCGCTGCAGACCTTTGGTCGAGCGCAGGTACACCACGTGTTCGTCGACGACGAGGTCGCGTCCCTCCACCAGCTCGATGCCCATCTGCCGGGCGAGGAAGGCGTGCTCGAAGTAGGCGCTGTTGTGCGCGCCCGGGGTGAGGACGACGGCACGGGGGTGCTCACCGGCTGCCGGCGGTGCCACCGACCGCAGGGCGCGCAGCAGCGACGGGCCGTAGTGGTCAACGGGCCGCACCCGCTGCGAGGCGAACACCAGTGGCAGCACCCGGGTCATCGCCGCCCGGTTCTCGAGCACGTAGCTGATGCCCGAGGGGTTGCGCAGGTTGTCCTCGAGCACGCGGTAGGTGCCCTCGTGGTCCCGGACGAGGTCGACGCCCGACACCAGACACCGGGCCGCGTGCGGCACGGGGATGCCGAAGGCCTCGCGCCGGAAACCCTCGGCGGTCTGGATCAGCCAACGCGGCACGACCCGGTCGTGGATCGCGGCCTGTTCGCCGACGTAGAGGTCCTCGAGGAACCGGTTGAGGGCCGTCACCCGCTGGGCGACCCCACGCTCGACGACCTCCCACTCGCTGGCGGGGATGACCCGCGGCAGCAGGTCCATCGGGAAGGTGCGCTCCACCCCGGCGTCCTCGGCGCGGCCCGACGCCGAGGCGACGTCGCCGTAGACGGTGAAGGTGATGCCCTGGGTGCGGAACAGCTGATCACGGATGCGTTCGCGCCGTGCGAGCTCGTCGGCGGTGAAGGTCCGCAACCGGTCGACGACGGCGGTGTAGTGCCGGCGCACGTCGCCATCACCGTCGACGACCTCGTCGAAGAAGGTGCCACGGTCGTAATCGCTGAAGAGATCGCCCACGTGTGCCGACTCTAGTGGTGACGACGCACAGGCGACGGTCGAGCTTGCACCGCTGTCCGGCCGGACCCCGGTAGCGTCCGCCGCACCGGAGAGGTAGGGACGTGGGACGCACCATCGCCGCCGACAGCGAGGGTCTCGCCCGGTCGGGCGCCGCGGAGGAAGCCGTCGCTCGCCACCACCGGGATGCGCTCATCGCCGCAGCGGTCACGTTGGTGGTCTCGGCGGGCCACGACCCGGACCGGGCGGCCTGCGACGAGGCGGCGTGTGGCTTGGCCGACCCGGGCCTCTGCGACGTCGCCCACCGGCTGGCCCGGCTGCCGGACGCACCCACGGTCGTCCCGGCGACGCACGTGGCGCTGGCGTCGGCGAGGTTCGCTGCCGCCCTCACGTCCTCGGCGGACGCCATCCGTCACTGCCGTCAGACGGTCCACATCGGACGCGGCTGCTGGTTCAGCGCCGATGCCGACCTGGACGGCTGCGGCGAGGTACTGCGGCTGCTGCACCGGCTCGGCTGACCGGGCGACCGGTCCCCACACTGGCGCGGGTGCGTTCGGGACGGTCTCAGCGTGCGCCGTCGGTGAGGCGAGGGCCCGCGGACGGGTGCCAGCGGGGCGGGTCGACGGCCGCGTCCACCGCAGCGCCCGTGACGTCGAGCACCAGCGTCGTCCACGCGGCGCCGAACGCCGCGCGGGCATCATCCCCGCGGAGCAGCGCGAGGGCCTGGAAGGTGGTGTCCCACCCGAACTCGTCGATCAGGACCCGGGCCGCGTCCGTGGGTCCGACCGTGGCGATGACAGCCCGGGAGACCCCCATGACGGTGGTGAGACGAGGCTCGTTCGCGTGCTCGTTCACGGTGTCTCCTGCTCGCTCCGGCCCGATCGGCCACGTCGCAGGTCTCAACGACGGCGGGCCCTGGCAGTGACGTCACGCGCGTGGCACGGCACCGGAGGGCGCCCCGCGCGCTCGGGAGGTCACCCGGCCGTTCGTGCGTCAAGCAGGGTCGGGGCGGTGCCGATGTGGTGGCAACGGACGCGCGGGCGCCGGGGTCCACGGACGAGACTGGGGTGACGGTGCATGACGACGGGACAGGGCGCTGGCCCCCGACACGACCAGGGATGACCACGGTCGACCTCGGTCGTGACGGCACCACGGTGACCACACCGTCCGGCGTGCGCCGACGCGTGTCAGTGGCCGAGCACCGCGAGGACGTTGTCCGACGGTTGCTGCAACGCGGCCTGTCCCCCCGTCTGCTCGGCGCGCTCCTGCCGGAGTTCCGGTCCCTGATCGCGGAGCTCACCGAGGCCTGAGCACGCCCCGGAGGTCGGTACCGACGGGCCGCTGTGGCAGGCTCCGTGCGCGCCGGCGCAGGTCGGCGTGGCGCCCGGCTCGTGGGCGCTCGACGGACGGGAGCGGCCGTGAACGACCCAGGGACGACGCAGCGGCCGCTCGAGGGCCGTGTGGTGCTGGTCACCGGGGGTTCCCGGGGCCTCGGCGCCGCCACGGCACGCCGTCTGGCGCGGATGGGGGCCCGGGTCATCGTCACCTACCGCAGCCGCGAGGACGAGGCCGCAGGCGTGGTCGCCGACTGCGAGGCGGCCACCCCGGGCGCGCGGGCCGAGCCGCTCGACCTGCTCGAGGAGACCTCCGTCCGGGCCCTGTTCGAGCGCATCGCCGAGCGGGACGGCCACCTCGACGTGGTCATCGCGAACGCGGCGGCCACGGCGTTCAAGCCGCTGCTCGAGCTGAAGATGCACCAGATCGACAAGACCTTCGCGATCAGCGTGCGCCACTTCCTGCTGCTCGCGCAGCTCGCGTTCCCGCTCCTCGAGCCCCGCCAGGGGCGCATCGTGGCCATCAGCGGCGCGGACACGGTCGGCTACATCCCCGGTCACGGGCTGCTGGCCGCGGCCAAGGCGGGGATGGAGACCATCGTCAAGTACCTGGCGTGCGAGCTCGGCCCCCTCGGGGTCACGGCGGTCGGGGTGCTGCCGGGCTACGTCGACACCGACTCCATCAAGCTGATGACCGGCCCGTTCCACGACAAGCTCGTCGCGGCCGAGGAGCAGACCCACCCGCTTCGGGAGGCCGCGACGCCGGAGGCCGCCTCGGAGGCGATCGCGTTGGTGTGCCTGCCGGAGGCGCGCTGGCTCAACGGGCAGATCGTCCAGAACGACGGTGCCGGGCTGTTCGCCTCCATGGGTCGGTTCGGCCAGGCGTGGGCGATGGTGCCCGACGAGCAGGTCATGCCCGACGTCACCGGTGCCCCGATGCTCGGTGGCCGCCAGGCACCAGCGGACTGACGCTGCCCACGGCCCGGCGGACACGCCGCCGGGTGCCTGGTCAGCGTTCGTGGGGGCGGCAGACCAGGTGCCAGGCGGGGCCCTCGTCCGGGCTGTCGTCGGGCGGGTTCGCGCCGTAGCGCGCCTCGATCACGAGCCCGGCCGCCGAGGTGGCGAGCTCGAGCTCGCCACCGGTGACGACCGCGGCGTCCAGGCGGTCACGCAGGGTGGTGCCGTCGGCGAAGCGGTAGCTGAGGATCGCCCGGCGGCGACCGGTCCACGCCTCGAACTCCTCGGCGGCCACGGCCACGTCGACCGTCGGTGAGCCGTCGGCCGGGTGGAGCCGGCCGGTCGAGCGCACCGGGATCCGCACGAGCCACCACGGGCCGAGCACGTGCAGGGCGACCCGCCCGTCGGGCCGACAACGTGTGGCGGCGCTCGCGAGGACCGCGTGGCGAGCATCGGCGTCGGGCAGCTCGTTGAGCAGCGACGTCGGCAGGACCACGAGGCCGAACGGCGCCATCGGCGGCAGGTCCGTGGCGTCGCGCCCGACGACGGTCGCGGTGTGGCCCACCCGCTCGCGCAGCACCTCGAGCATCGCCGGGTCCCGCTCGACGGCGGTCACCTCCAGGCCGGCTTCGACGAAGGCGGCGGTGAGCCGGCCGGTCCCGGCCCCGAGCTCCAGCACCCGACCGTCGGGGCTGGCGCGCGCCAGGTCCAGCCACCAGCGGTCGGCCTCGACCAGCGGCAGGCGTCGGTAGAGCTCCGTGCGTTCGCTCGCGTCCGGTCGCTCGTCGGTGCGACCCATCACGCGGAGACCTCGTGATCGGCTGCAGCCTCCCCGAGCTGCGGGGTCGGGGCGAGACGTCGGAGGCGCCACGCCAGCCCGGTGCGGCGATCGCTCGGTCGGTCGTGGCGCGCCGCCGCTCGCAGCGCGTCGCCCTGCCCGACCACGATCAACGCGCGCTGCGCCCGCGTGACGGCCGTGTAGGCCAGGTTCCGCCACAGCATGTGGCGGTGGGAGGTGTCGCAGACCAGCACGACGACCGGCCACTCCCCACCCTGGGACTTGTGGACCGTGACCGCCCAGGCGGGGGTGAGCTCGCGGACCTGGTCGCGGCCGTAGGTCACCTCACCCCGCGGGAAGGCGACCCGCAGCTCACCCTTGCGCTTCGAGAGGTCGACCACGCGACCGACGTCACCGTTGGCGACGTCCAGCTCGGGGTCGTTGCGCGTCTGCATGACCCGGTCGCCGACGTGGAACCCGCCGACGTCCTGACGTCCCGCCGCGGGGTTCAGCCGCTCCTTGAGGGCGACGTTGAGCGCGTCGACGCCGACCGGCCCGCGGTACACCGGGGCCAGCACCTGCACGTCGTCGAGGTCGACTCCGAAGTAGTCGGGCGCGCGGTCCGCCACCGTGCGGACCACCCGGTCCACGACCGCGTTCCGGCGGGGCTCCTCGGCCAGGAAGACGTCCTCGTCGGCGCCGGCGAGGTGCCCGACCGCACCGGCCAACAGCTCGCGGGCGAGGCCGACGATGCGGCTGCCGGCGGCCTGGCGGTGCACCTCGGTCAACGCCGTGGTCGGCACGACCCCGCTGCGCAGGATGTCGCGCAGCACGTCCCCCGGCGCGACCGAGGGCAGCTGATCGGGATCGCCCACGAGCACCAGGTGAGCGCCGTCGTCGACCGCGGACACCAGCCGCTCGGCGAGCCACGTGTCGCACATCGACACCTCGTCGACCACCAGCAGGTCGTGGGGCAGCTGCTCGAACCTTCCGTACCTGAACACGAACCCGCCGCCACCGGTGGGACGAGCCTCGAGGAGGCGGTGCACGGTCGTGGCGGGCCTGCCGACCAGCTCCTCCAGGCGTTTGGCAGCCCGCCCGGTCGGCGCGCACAGCGCTACCTCCATCCCCGCGGCCTCGGCTGCGGCGACGACCTCCTGCACGGTGCGGGTCTTGCCGGTCCCCGGACCGCCGGTCAGCACCGAGACCGGCGAGGTGAAGGCGAGGCGGACCGCATCGGCCTGTCCCGACGTCAGCTCCGGGGACGGGTCGACGGCGTCGGCGTGGGGCACCAGGCGCGGCCGCTCGGCGGTCAGCAGCCGCACGATCCCCGCCGCGAGGTCGGCCTCGGTCCGGAAGGCCTCCGGCGGCGCGACCACCTCCTCGCCGTCCACCGTCTCGACAGCGAGCGATCCGTCGGCGACCGCCGCGTCGATCCCCGTGCCGGCGAGGATCGCGTCCACCTTGAGCAGCTTGGACGCGACCTCGGTGCAGGTGGAGCGTGACAGGTGCTGGTGGCCGTCCTGGCGCCGTGCCGCGGTCACCGCGGCGCGGGCTCCGGCGGCCAGGCGACGCGGGTCGGTCGGGGCCAGGCCGAGGTGGCGGGCGAGGTCGTCGGCGTGGGCGAACCGGACGCGGTCGGCAGCCAGCAGCGCGTACGGGTCGTCACGCGCGATCCGGGCCGCATCCCCGCTGAACCGGGCGTGGGCGGCACGGACCGCGTCGAGCGGCCAGCGGACCGGCTCCACCAGGCGCACGAGCTCGCCGAGTGCCTGGCCGGCGACCCACGCCTGGTGGAGCGCTTCGGCCTGGTCCTGGGTCAGTCCCGCTTCGGTGACGAGGCGGCCGTGTTCGTGCTCGATCACCCGGGCCGCGCCGTCACCGAAGGTGGTCACCACCCGGTCGCGGGCCTTCTGCGACACCTCGGCGAACCGCTCGGAGCCGAGGAAGCTGCGCATCCCGGCGGCCGTCGTCGGCGCGATCTGCTCGTAGTAGGTCGCCTCGAACGTCAGCCCGTAGCGGGGGTGGTCACGCCACCGGCCGACCAGCTTGACGCTCTGTCCCTCGACCAGGTCCGACAGCGGGCCGCTGCACCTGGCTCCCTCGGAGCTGTCCCGGCCGGGGTGCTCGGCCGCACCGCCCGGCTCGGGAGCGAGCTCCACGACCCCGAAGCCCGACTCGCTGTCGGCGTAGAACACGCCGAGCACCTCGCCGACGAGTTCGTCGTCGGCCGCGAGCAGCGTCGAGGCCACGGGCGGGCACCTCACGGTCGGATGGCGGCGGGCGGGCCGGGCGGGCGGCCGGCACGGGTCGGGCGGATCGGACGGGTGGATCGGAAGGGCGCAGCGGATCGACCGTAGCGGCTGGTGGGGACGGCTCCGCGGGTCCCGCGCGGCCGGCGGTGGACGGTGCGGGAGCGCCTACCCTCCCGCGTGTGGCTCTCCGTCCCGTCCTCGCCGTCGCCGTGCTCGTCCTGCTCGCTCGGGTCGCCCGGGTCAGCTGGCACCACCGCGCCCTGACCGTCGCCATCTGGCGCGCGGTCCGCTGGGGCCACCTCGTGGGCGCCGCGCTGCTGCTCGCGCTGGTCGCCGGCACGGCCACGCTGCTGATCGCGACCGTCCCCGGGGCGGCGCTCGGCCTCGGCGACCTGTTCGGCACCGAGGCGAACGCGGTGTTCGCCCCGCTCGAGGAGGGTCTCGCCCGGGCCGCCCCGGCGGCCCCGACCGGACCGGACTGGGCGCTGCTGTTCGGGGCCTCGGCCTTCCTGCTGCCGCTCGCGCTGCTGCTGCCGTGGCTCGCCTACGTCGAAGAGGAGCTGTTCCGCGCCGGCCTCGAGGACGCGAGTTGGCGGCGGGTCGCCGTGGCCAGCCTCGTCTTCGGACTGGTCCACCTCGTGATGCTGGTGCCCATCGGGGCCGGGGTCGCCATCGGTGTCGCCGGGTTCGCGTACACGCTCGCCTACCGGCACGGGCACCGCGAACGCTCACCCGCGGATCTCCCCCCCGCGGCGCTCCAGGCCTTCCGGTCGACCAGGCGGTCGCGCGCCGCCGCCGACCGGGTCCGGGCTGCCGTGTCCCACGGCGGGTCGGGACACGGACCCGTCACAGTGGTCGACCGCTCCCCCGAGCGCGCGCAGGCCGCCGGGGTCTTCACCGCGACCGTCTGGCACGCGACCTTCAACACCCTCGTGGTGCTGACCGTGTGGGCCTCGCTGGTGGTCGCTGCCCTGCGCTGACCACGGTCCGGCTGCTCAGTCCCTCGGGCGCGAGACCGACCACCGGATGGAGCTCGCGGCCGCCAGGGCGTCGAGCAGGTCGCGCGGTGGCCCGGCGTGTGCGGGCGGGATCACCCCTGGCGTGGCGGTCCCCGCTGCGACGGCGTCGGCGACGATGGCGACGAGCAGCGCGGTCGCCTCGGCGAGGTCGTGCCCGTTGGCCCACGCGCGCGCCAGACCGTCCTCGCCCTCGACCTCCGCGACCACCGCCCACCGCGCGGGCGGCCGCCCCGGGCGCCAGCGGTCGGCGCCGCGTTCGAGCCGCCGTGCCAGGTGACGGCGGGCGGGCTCCCACCGGGCGAGGTTCGCGACGGCCTGGAGCAGCTCGGCCCGGGGGGTGGACAGCGCGAGGTAGGAGCGCACGCGCTGGACCTGCGGCTGGTGACGCGGGACCGAGAGCGGCTCGAGACCCGGGACGGACGCGGCGTGGCGGGGCCCGAACGGGCGTGGGAACCAGGCGAGTCGACGTTCTTCGCCCGGCAGCTCCTCGACCCGGGCGCCACCCTCGACCGCCACGAACGCGGCCCCGAGGGTGCTCGCGATGCCGACGAGGACGCCCGGTGATGCCGCGCGCAGCAGCCCGCCACGCTCGGGCACGACGGTCGCGACGTGGACCTCACGAGGTGCGAGGACGCGCTCGGCCGCGACCGCGGTCAGGAGGTCACCGACGGCGGTCCGCCACCCGACCCCCGGGACCACCACCGTCCCCGTGCCGAACGCCCGGTCGTGGTGGTCGTAGGCGCGGACCAGGTACGGCTGCACGTCGACGGTGTCGACGAGGTGGACCGCCCCCGCCAGCGCGACGTCGAACGCCCGGGCTGCGACCCCGTCGGACACCGGGAGGGCGCTGACGGCCAGGTCCACCCCGTCGAGCGCGGCCCGCAGGGATGCCGAGGACGCTCCCGCGTCCAGCGTCCGGATCTCGACAGCCCGCTCGAACTGCAGCTCGAGGTGCTCCTGGAGCTGCTCGAGGCGTCCCTGGTCACGACCGACGAGCACGAGCTGGTGGGCCCGATCGACCAGCAACGGTGCCACCCGCTCCCCGACCGCGCCGGTGGCACCGAGGAGGGCGGTGCGGGGCATCGACGGACCTCCGGTGGTGCGCTCGGGGAGCCGGAGGCTAACGGCGAGGCGCCCCGGCCTCGCGCATCGTCGGGGGTGCGTGACCCGGCCCGACCTGCGTGCGAGGATGCCGACCCCCCGAGGGCGGTGAGCGCCCACGGGAGGCTCGGATGACGGCGAGGGACCCGTGCAGGACCAGGCGCAGCAGCTGCCCGAAGGCACGCTGCTCGTTCGCGTCCCGGCCACCGACCGCGGGTGGGCACGCACGCTGCCGCGGGTGCCGGCAGGACGCACCCTGACCGTCACCGTCGGTCTGGCCGAGCTGGCGCCCGTCCCGGCCGACGACCTGGTCGCCTCCGGGTACCGCATCGTCGGGGTCGCGGCCGACCACCGCCCGCTCGGCCGGCTCGTGGACGTCTGCGTGCCACCGGACCTGCGTGAGGCGCACCCGGCGTGGTGGGCCTCGTTGGCGGCCCGCGCGGACCGCATCTTCGATCCGCGCCTCGGCCCGGTCGCGCGCGTCCTCGCCGCGGAGCTGGCCCTGCACCGCGGCGCCGCCAGCTCGGGCTGACGCGCTCTCCAGCTCGGGCTGGACCGACGCGCCGCACCCGGTTCACGTCTGCCTCAGCCGCCACACCTCCCCACTGCGCACTCACCGCACGCTCGGTGCTAGCTGGCAGCTAGCGCTTGCACCAGTTAGCACTCGGGCGTATCGTTGCAAGCGTCGCCAGCGGACCGCTACGAACGGTCCGGTGGAGGGACGGGGCTCCCGCAGGCTCCCGCAGCCTCGACCCGGCTCCCGCTCCGTCCCTCCGCCCGGCCGTTCGACCGGCCCGCAGCTCCCACCCCCGCTCAGAGACCCGAGGAGGTCCGATCATGGCCACCACCACGACCACCAAGAAGGCCACCGCCAAGAAGGCGACCACCAAGGCCGCCACCCCCGCTGCCAAGCGCTCCCCCGCCGCCAAGAAGGCCGCGACGACGCGGAACCGCAACGAGGCTGCCCAGAAGGCTGCTGCCACCCGCAAGCGCAACGCCGCAGCTGCCGAGAAGGCCAAGGTCGCCCCGAAGCGCTCGCCCTTGACCGAGCGTGAGCCCCGCATCCTCGCCGAGGACGCTTCCTACGCCGCCGCCGGCCTCGCCGTCGACGCCGTCATCCTCGTGCGTGCCGCCACCACCAAGCTCGAAGAGCTGCGCGCCGAGGTGCAGAAGGTCGCCGCCGACCCGGCCACGACCGTCAAGAACGTCACCGAGCAGGGCCCGGCGACCGTCACCCGCACCGCGCAGGACCTGCGTGGCCGGCTCGTCGCCGAACTCGAGTCCGCGATCGCCAGCTTCGAGAGCACCTTCGACGCCAAGGCGACCGAGGGTCGCAAGCTCGTCGAGTCGCTCAAGAAGGACGCCCGCGTCGCCAAGCTGCTCGACCAGACCTCGGCCACCCGCGCCCAGGTCAAGGCCGCGCTGACCTCGGTCACCAAGACCGTGGACGTCGCCGTCGAGGCCGGCCGCAAGCAGGCCGAGACCGCGTCGAGCCAGGTCAAGGGCGCGACCACCTCGGTCGCCAAGACCCTCGACGTCGCCGTCGAGGCCGGCCGCAAGCAGGCCGAGACCGCCCGCACGCAGGTCAAGGCGGCCACCACCTCGATCCGGCGCAGCGCCGACACCGTCCCGGGTGCCGCGAAGGCCGTCGAGACCGAGGTCGAGCAGGCCAGCTGACCCTCCCAGGTTCCCCGGCGCGCACTCGCTCCCGCACGCGCCGCCGGGGTCCGCGGCACGGACGCTCTCCCGCTCCGACGCCGCTCCCGACAGCCGCACCGCTCCCGCTCCGCGGCTGTCGACGCACCACGAGGGCCCTCGCCAGCTCCTGGCGAGGGCCCTCGCTCGTGTCCGAGCAGGTGAACTAGCCTCGGGGACCGTCTCCGCACCGCCCCCACCGAGGAGCCCGTCCGTGAGCACCTTGCACGACCAGGTCGAGGCCGACCTCCGCACCTCGATGAAGGCCCGGGACAAGCAGCGCACATCGGCCCTGCGGCTGGTCATCGCCGCCCTCAAGAACACCGCGGTCGCCGAGGGACTCGGTCCCCAGGGACGCCTGCCCGACGCGACGGTCCAGAAGGTCCTCGGCACCGAGGTCAAGCGGCGGCGCGAGGCCGCTGCGGCCTTCGCCGAGGCCGGGCGCGAGGAGTCCGCTGCGTCCGAGCTCGCCGAGGCCGCGGTGTACGAGGCGTACCTGCCGGCGCAGCTGACCGATGAGGAGCTGACCGCGATCGTCGATGCCGCGATCGCGGAGACGGGCGCCGACGGGCCGCAGGCCATGGGTCAGGTCATGAAGGCCGCCATGGCGAAGGTGCAGGGCCGTGCCGACGGGTCGCGCGTGTCGGCGCTGGTCAAGGCCCGCCTGAGCTGATCATCGCTCCGACCGACGTCGCGGCCGGGCTACTCGTCGCGGGCGAGGAGTCGTTGCCGGGCGCTGCGGTCCATGACCCGGTCGGGGCAGCCGAGGATCGTCGGTGACCGCAGGACGACCTCGCTGGGGTAGGTCAGGGTCACGTCCCGCTGCCCGCCGGGCGCGTCGATCGTGACCTCGGCGCCGAGGAAGTGGTTGACCGCCCGTTCGGTGTAGTAGCGGCAGTTGGTGAAGCGGGTGCGGACCACGATCGTGGCCTCCTCCCCCGCCGCCAGGGTCACGGGCAGACCCGCGACCGCCTCGACCTCGACCATCCCGAGCAGCTCGGGGAACGGATCGACCGCCGAGACGGTCACCGGGCCGCCGCCACCGGTGTGCGCCAGCGGCACCCGCACGTAGGCGCCCGCGCCGTCGACGTACCCGACGGCCGTCATCGGCTGCTCGTAGGCGTCGAGGTGGGCGACGCGGTCGTGGCCGGAGAACTCGAGGTCGCCCACGGTGAGCGGGGGTGCGCCGACCGGTGGAAGCCCGGCGACGGGCGCACCCGCCAGCACGGCGGCCGCGGTCAGCCCGAGCGCCCCTGCCCACCGCACGGCGATCAGCCCAGGTCGTCGTGACGACGGCGCCGCACCAGCGCGCCGCCGCCGAGCAGGACCGCCGCGAGCCCGGCCAGGCTCGCCCCGGTCACCGGCAGGACACCGGCCGCGACCGTCGTGGCGTCGGCGGCACGCGGCCCCCCGGTGCCCTGGCCGGTGCCCGCGCCCTGGCCGTTGCCCTGCCCGTCGCCCTGGCCATCGCCGTTGCCACGGCCGGCACCGGGTGCGGGCGCACCCTCCTCGAGTCCCTCGGACAGATCGATCGAGACCGTCGGCCAGAACAGCGCGTCGAGGTCCTCACCCTCGGGCGCCTCGCGGTCGGCCGGGGCGGCGGGGCTGTCGAACCAGTCGCACAGGGGCGGGTCCGGCTCGTCCTCGCGGTCGTAGGTCGCACAGGGCACCAGCCCCGCCGACTTGACCACCGAGCCGACCGGGAACAGCGACCCGCCCGAGTCGCAGTCGGGGAAGCCGGTGAACGGCACGGCGCCACCGGTGACGTCCTCGAGGGGCAGCGTGGCGTTGGTGGTCACCTCGCCGGTCGCGGAGGTGTTGTCCTGCCAGCAGTTGCCGACGCCCTGCTCGTCCCACCAGAAGTCGACCCCGTTCGGCTGCACCAGCCCGTCCGGGTTGGCACCCATCCGGTTGCCGACGTAGTGGTTGTGGTTGGAGGTGTCGAACTGGTCGTCGAACTCGTCCCGGATCGCCGAGGGCACCCAGAACAGCATCGCGCCCTGGCGCCAGTTGTCGAAGATGTCGTTGTCGCGCACCAGGTTGTGGTTGCCGCCCGCGACCATCATCCCGGTCCCCACCGGCACCGGGAACGCGGGACAGACCGTCCCGGTCTCGTAGCCACGATCGGCGGGCTTGCCGCCACATCGGCCCGCCTGCACGTACCGCTCGAAGTAGTTGACGTTGTTCATGAACAGCCGGTTGTTCTCCAGGAAGGCGTGGTCCTGCGGCATCCCCGGGTGGTCCGGCACGAACGAGTCGGTCACGTACCCGGCAGCGTTGAGGAACACGTCGTTGTCGTGGAACCACACCGAGTTGCCGGCCGAGCCCGAGAACCCGAGCGCGTTGTGGTGCGACCGGCACCCGGTGATCTCGACGGCCCACCGCTCGAGCGGCCCCGTGACGTCGTTGTCGGCGTTCACGTCCGCCGCCGAACCCGGGTAGATCCCGGAGTCGCCGTTGAAGGCGGTGTCGCAGTCCCGGATCAGGCCGTGGTCGGAGGTGAACGTGAGGATGCCGTAGAGGTCGTTGTGGCTCGCCACGACGTTGTCGAGCAGGTAGCCGTCGGTCTCGTGGACGTAGATGGCGTTCTCACGGAACACCTGGAAGGCCATGTTGGACAGCACGAAGCCGTCGGCGCGGTCGGCCTTCAGCCCGTTGTGCTTGATCCACGACCCGTCCTCCTTGAACCCCCCACGGAGGGCGGTGTCCTCGGCCCGCTCGCCCGTGCCGGCGATCTGCAGGTGGCACAGCTGGTTGTCGCAGACGATGTCGTCGTCGTCCGGGTCGTCCCCCGCGATGGTGACCAGGTTGACCACCGCCCCGCACGAGACGATCAGGTCGTACTCGACGACCCCGTCGTCGTAATCGTCGGTGCACGGCTGGTTCTCGTCCCAGGACGGCTGCTCGCGGTAGACGCCGGGGAGCACGTAGATGTTGGTGCCCTGCACCTCGACCGCGTCGACCGCGAGCTGGATGTGCTGGTGGGCACAGTCGCGCAGCAGCCGGCGGTTGAACGCGCGGAGCTGCGGGTCCGAGATCGCGCGGATCCGGTCGGCCGAGACCCCGTCCTTGCAGACCACGATCACGTCCGCGGCCTCGTCGATGGTCCGCAGCTCGGGGGTGGAGCCGCCTCCGGGCGGGAACTGGCTCGCACGTTCCTCGTGGGCGACCGCCGGTCCGCCCACCAGTCCGAGCACCAGCAACGCGAGCACGAGTGCCAGCCCACCTCGCCGTCCCACCGTGCGTCCCTGCTCCACCACGTGCACCACCGACCGCCTCCCAGCACTGGTCCTCCACGGGGCGTTCGCGCTCGACCGCGCCTCCTCCTCCCGTACCGGGCGGTACCCGAGGAGCTCGTGCGGCAGGCGGACCGGCCCTCTGTACCGCCGTGCGCGCCGCGTCGGCCTAGGGTCCGCCCCATGGACCGTCTGCAGAGCACCGTCGACCCCACCTCGCCCGCGTTCGCCGCGAACGAGGCCCATCACCGGGCACTGGCAGCCGAGCTGCACGAACGTGCCGCCACGGCCGCGCTCGGCGGTTCGCCGCGCTCGCGGGAACGCCACGTGTCCCGCGGCAAGCTGCTGCCGCGCGACCGGGTGGAGGGCCTGCTCGACCCGGGCACCCCGTTCCTGGAGCTGTCCCCCCTGGCGATGGGCGGGATGGAGGACGACGAAGCACCGGGCGCCGGGATCATCACCGGTGTCGGCCGGGTCAGTGGCCGTACGTGCGTGATCGTCGCGAACGACGCGACCGTCAAGGGCGGGACCTACTACCCACTCACGGTCAAGAAGCACCTGCGGGCCCAGGAGGTCGCCCGCGACAACCGCCTGCCGTGCATCTACCTGGTGGACTCCGGCGGCGCCTTCCTGCCCAAGCAGGACGAGGTGTTCCCCGACCGCGACCACTTCGGCCGCATCTTCTACAACCAAGCGACCCTGTCGGGCATGGGCCTGCCGCAGATCGCGGTCGTGATGGGCAGCTGCACCGCCGGCGGCGCGTACGTGCCGGCCATGAGCGACGAGACCATCATCGTGCGCGAGCAGGGCACGATCTTCCTCGGTGGTCCGCCGCTGGTGAAGGCCGCCACCGGCGAGGTCGTGTCCGCCGAGGACCTCGGGGGCGGCGACCTGCACGCCCGGACCTCGGGGGTCGTGGACCATCTCGCCATCGACGACCGCCACGCCCTGCAGCTGGCCCGCGACGCGATCGCCACCTGCCCGGCGCCGACGTTGCCCGCGCCGTCCGCCGAGGTCGAACCGCCGGCCTACGACCCGGCCGAGCTGTACGGCCTGCAGCCGACCGATCTGCGTCAGCCCGTCGCCGCGCGCGAGATCATCGCCCGGATCGTCGACGGGTCACGGTTCCACGAGTTCAAGCCCCTGTACGGCGAGACCCTGGTCACCGGCTTCGCCAGGATCCACGGCCACGAGGTCGGCATCGTGGCCAACGACGGCATCCTGTTCTCCGCGTCGGCGCTCAAGGGCGCCCACTTCGTCGAGCTCTGCAACCAGCGCCAGGTCCCGCTGATCTTCCTGCAGAACATCACCGGGTTCATGGTGGGCCGCGAGTACGAGGCCGGCGGGATCGCCAAGGACGGCGCCAAGATGGTGACCGCCGTCGCGTGCTCGACCGTTCCGAAGCTGACGGTGGTCACCGGCGGCTCGTTCGGCGCCGGCAACTACGCGATGTGCGGCCGGGCGTACTCCCCGCGGTTCCTGTGGACCTGGCCGAACGCCCGCATCAGCGTCATGGGGGGCGAGCAGGCCGCCAACGTCCTGGCCACCGTTCGCCGGGATGGCATCGAGGCCCGCGGTGAGCACTGGTCCACCGAGGACGAGGAGGCGTTCAAGGCGCCGATCCGCGACCAGTACGAACACCAGGGCAACCCCTACTACGCCACCGCCCGCCTGTGGGACGACGGGGTCATCGACCCGGTCGAGACCCGCGACGTGCTCGCCATGGGCCTCGCGGCAGCGCGCCACGCCCCGGTCGAACCGCCGCGCTACGGCGTGTTCCGCATGTGACGTCCCGCTGTCGCCGGGTCCAGCCGGCGACGCTGCCGCGACCGCGAGGAGCCAACGTGTCCGAGGTGCTACGAGCCGAGTCCGACGAGCGGGGTGTGCTGACCCTGACCATCGACCGCCCCGAGGTGAAGAACGCGTTCGACGACCAGCTCCAGGAGGCGCTGACCAAGGCGTTCTCCGCGGTGGGCGACGACGTGCGCATCGTGATCGTCACGGGTGCCGGATCGGTGTTCTCGGCCGGTGCCGATCTCAACTGGATGCGTGCGGCGGTCGACGCCACCTTCGAGGAGAACGTGGCCAGCTCACGCCGGTTCGAGGCGATGCTCGCTGCGGTCGACCGCTGCCCCGCCCCGGTCATCGCACGTGTCAACGGGCACTGTCTCGCCGGCGCGCTCGGCCTCGTGACCTGCGCCGACCTCGCGGTCGCCGTCCGCGGTGCGCTGTTCGGGTTCAGCGAGACCCGCCTCGGCCTGGCCCCGGCGATGATCTCGCACTACGCCGTGCGGCGGACCGGTATCGGTGCCGCCCGCCGGTACCTGCTGACCGGGGAGCGGTTCGATGCCGACCGCGCCCAGGCGCTCGGGTTGCTCGTGGACGTGGTGGACGACGAGGCCGCGCTCGATGCGGCCGTCGCCGACCTCGTCGACGCCCTGCTGGCAGCCGCACCCGGCGCGGTCCGCGACACCAAGCGGCTGCTGGCCACCATCGCTGCCACCCCCGATCCGGCCGCGACCGTCGACGCCCGGGTCGAGCTCATCTCGCGCCGGCGCACGAGCGAGGAGGGCCAGGCGGGGATGGCGGCGTTCTTCGACCGCCAGCCGGCCCCGTGGGTCCCCGCGGACCGCTGACGGTCAGCCGAGGACCAGCGGGATCGCCACCGTGTGCAGCCGGCCGTCCGCGTCGGCCAGATCGCTCTCACCGTCCGACATGTCCTCGCTGTAGACGTGCAGCTCGGCGTACGGTTCCCCCGCGGCCGACTCGAGCGAGATCTCCTCGGCGAAGGCGCCGACGCACCCGCTGCCGCACTCGGCGGTGGTGAACCCCGAGTCGAGCTCGCGACCGTCACCGTCGTAGAGCGACCACTGCACGTTGGCCTCGAAGACGTTGCTGCAGCCGACCAGGTCGACCGAGTCGCCGGTGACCAGCTGTTCAGCGACGGGCGAGACGACCGTGATGAAGCCCTCGTCCTCGCGGCCCTGGTCCTCGGCACACGGGTCGGCCACCAGGGCCGGGTCCGGTGTCGGGCCCACCGACGGGCTCTCGTCGGTCGCCTGCCCGTCGTCGTCCGCCCCCGCGTCGACCCCGTCATCGGTCGCCGGCGGTTCGGTCTCGTCGGGTTCGGGCTCCGCGGTCTCCTCCGGGGTGACCTCTTCGGGCGGCTCGATCTCGACGGTCGGGTCGTCACCGCCGCACCCGGCGAGCAAGAGCGCCGTCGCCGCGGTCAGGGCGAGGCGACGTCGGACGGGGCGGGGGCGCAGCATCTCGGATCCGTTCGGGAGCGGGCGAACGACATGGTGACACACCGGTTGGCTGGTGCACGCGAGCCACCACCAGGGCCGCGTGCGCCGCGCCGGGACCGCGCGCCGGGGAACCCGGTGCCCCCGCGGAGCGTCCGACCCCCGCTGCTAGCGTCCGCGCGGCCGTGTCGTGAGCGTGCACGACCTCCTCCCGGAGCCACCATCGTCCGCTCACCCTCGACCGTGGACGGGAGCCGACGTTGACCGCAGGTGCACAGGAACCGCCCGCGCGCCCGATCCGCCGCGTCCTGGTCGCCAACCGCGGCGAGATCGCCCGCCGCATCGTGCGGACCTGTCGTGAGCTCGGCATCGCGACCGTGGCGGTGTACAGCGACGCCGACGTCGACGCGCCGCACGTCCACGAGGCCGACGACGCCGTCCGGCTCGGACCAGCACCCGCGACCGAGAGCTACCTCGACGTCGAACGGGTGGTCGCCGCGGCCGTCGAGGCGGGCGCCGATGCGGTCCACCCCGGGTACGGGTTCCTGTCCGAGCACGCCGGGTTCGCCGAGGCGGTCCAGGCCGCCGGGCTGACGTTCATCGGTCCGTCGCCCGAGACCATCCGGCTGATGGGCGACAAGGCGGCGGCCAAGCGCCACCTGACGGAAGCCGGTGTGCCGGTCGTGCCGGGCGTCGACACCACCGAACTCGACGACGACGGCGTGGTCGCTGCCGCGGACGACGTCGGGTTCCCGCTGCTGGTCAAGGCGGTGGCCGGCGGCGGCGGCAAGGGGATGCGAGCGGTCCACGACCCGGCCGACCTGCGCGAGGCGCTCGCCGCGGCCAGGCGCGAGGCCCGCGCGGCGTTCGGTGACGACCGGGTCCTGCTCGAACGTCTCGTGGAACGGCCCCGGCACGTCGAGGTGCAGGTGATGGGTGACGCCCACGGCGAGGTGATCCACCTGCTCGAGCGCGAGTGCTCCGTCCAGCGCCGCCACCAGAAGGTCGTCGAGGAGGCGCCTTCCCCCGCCGTCGACGAGGCGCTCCGGACGCGCCTCGGGGACGCCGCCGTCGCCGCCGCCCGCTCGGTCGGCTACCTCGGCGCCGGGACGGTCGAGTTCCTGCTGGACGGCACGACCCTCGAAGACGCCGAGCCGACCTTCTTCTTCCTGGAGATGAACACCCGCCTCCAGGTCGAGCATCCCGTCACCGAGCTGGTCACCGGTCTCGACCTCGTGGCCCTCCAGCTCCGCGTCGCGGCCGGACTGCCGCTCGGGATCGGCCAGGACGAGGTCGGTGCCTCCGGGCACGCGATCGAGGTGCGCTGGTACGCCGAGGATCCCACCTCCCAGCTGCCTCAGACCGGCACCATCACCCGGCTGGCGCTGCCGGAGGGGCCGGGGCTGCGCACGGACGTCGGGGTCGCACCCGGCGCGACCGTGAGCCGGTACTACGACCCGATGCTCGGCAAGCTCATCGCCCACGGCCACGACCGGACCGCGGCGATCGACCGGCTGGTCGGGCTGGTCCGCGGCAGCGTGGTCCACGGGGTGGTCACCAACCTCGACCTCCTCGACGCCGTCCTCGACCACCCGGTGCACCGGGCCGGGGACCTGACGACGGGGTTCCTCGACGAGCACCTCGCGGCCTGGGCCCCCGCACCCGCGACGACCACCGCGCTGGCGTTCGCGGTGGCGGCCGTGCTGCGCGCCGAGGCGGGGGTCAGCGACCCGTCCTGGCCGGCCGACCTCGGCCCGGTGCGGTTCGGCGGGCTGGCCGGGCCGACCATCACGTTGCACGACCAGGACCGCGTGCACCGGGTGCAGGTGGCCGCCGCGTCCGACGGCTCCGCCACCCCGGAGCTGCGCCTGCGCCACGAGGACGGCGCCACCACACGCGTCCGCGTCGAGACGGTGGGCGCCGACGGCCGGTGGCGCGCCACGGTGGACGGCTCCCCCGCCCACGCCACGGTGACCACCACCCTGGAGGGCGACGTCCGGACCGTGTGGGTGCACCACGCTGGCCGCTCCGTCGCCCTGCGCCACGAACCCATGACCCGTCACCTCGCCGAACGGGCCATGACCGGTGCGGCCGCGTTCACCTCGCCCATGCCCGGCTCGCTCATCGCCGCCCCGGTCGAGGTGGGCACCCACGTGACGGCAGGCACGACCCTGCTCGTGGTCGAGGCCATGAAGATGGAGCACGCCATCACCGCCCCGGTCGATGGCACCCTGACCGAACTGCACGTGGCGGTGGGCGCCGCCGTGGACGCCGGCACCCCACTGCTGACCTTCGAGCCCGACGAGGAGCTGTGACCGTGGACCTGCCCGCGCGCATCACCGTCGTCGAGGTCGGGCCCCGCGACGGGTTGCAGAACGAGCCCGGCACGGTGGCGACCGAGGTGAAGGTCGGGTTCATCGAACGGCTGGCGGCCACCGGCCTCGGGGTGGTCGAGGCCACCAGCTTCGTGTCCCCGAGGTGGGTCCCGCAGCTGGCCGACGCGGCCGAGGTGCTCGCCGCGCTGACCCGACGGTCGGGCGTCCGCTACCCCGTCCTGGTGCCGAACGAGCGTGGGCTCGATCGGGCGTTGGAGGCCGGCGTCGACGAGGTCGCCGTCTTCGGGGCCGCCTCGGAGGGCTTCAGCCAGGCCAACCTCGGACGGTCCATCGACGCCTCCCTCGAGATGTTCGCCCCCGTGGTCCGGCGTGCCACGGACGCTGGCGTGCGCGTGCGCGGGTACGTCTCGACCGTCTGCGGCTGTCCGTTCCAGGGTGAGGTTCCCGTCGACGACGTGCGACGGGTCACCGCCGCGCTGATCGACCTCGGGTGCATGGAGGTGTCCCTCGGCGACACCATCGGCGTCGGCACACCGGCCCAGGTCCAGGACCTGGTCACGGCGGTCGCCGCCGACGTGCCGATCGACCGGCTCGCGGTGCACTGCCACGACACCTACGGCCAGGGGCTGGCCAACACCTTGGCGGCGTTCGAGGCCGGGGTCACCGTCGCCGACGCCTCCGCGGGGGGGCTCGGCGGCTGCCCGTACGCCCCCGGCGCGACCGGCAACCTCGCCACCGAGGACCTGGTGTACGCCCTCGACGGCGCCGGGGTCGAGACCGGCGTGGACCTCGACGCGCTGATCGACGTGAGCGCCTGGATGGAGCAGCAGCTCGGGCGCCCGTCCCCCTCCCGGGTGGTGCGCGCCACCATCGCCAAGCGGGCCCAGTCCGAGGGCACCACGTCCGGTTGACACGCCGGTCGGCAGCGTGGTCCCCTCACGGGGAAGCATCCACGCGCACTGGCGGGAGAAGCCGGTCGGAACCCGGCGCTGACCCGCAACCGTAGGCCGTCCCACGCGCTGCCACGTGGCCCGACGGCGAGCCGGAGCACCTGCCAGGGCGAGCGGCTCCAACCACCCGTCGAGGATCACGGGGCGGAGTTCGGGACACGCGTCCCCGGCCGATCCGCCCCTCGCGGTCACGCGAGGGGCGTCGAACGTCCGGCGGCTCGCGGGCCGGGTCGCCCGAGGAGGACGCCGGTGCCCGCCACCGCGCTAGCGGACCGCTCCCCGGCCCGGCCAGCCGCCGGCCGGGCGATCGCCCGCGTCCTGCTCGCCCTGCTGCTCGCGACGGGGGTGCTGCTGCCGGCTGCCCTCCCCGCATCACCGGCCGCGGCGGGCAGCTCCTGCGACGGCGTGACCGTGCGGGTCGAGCGCCCCGGCAGCACGCGGGAGGGGTGCGCGAAGGGAGCACCGGAGAACGGCCTCTTCGCCCTGACCGGAGCGGGTTTCGCGTACACGGACGTCCCCGGGCAAGAAGGGTTCGTGTGCACGATCGACCGGTACCCCGATCCCTGCAACGGGGCGCCCGCGGGCGCGTACTGGTCCTACTGGCACGCGGAGGCCGGGGCCACGAGCTGGACCTACTCGACACGCGGGGCTGGGTACCGCACCCCGCCGCCGGGCACGCACGACGCGTGGGTCTTCGGGTCCGGTTCCCCGCCGTCCGCACCGCCGCCCGCCCCGGCCCCCTCCCCGTCGCCGAGCCCCTCCCCGTCACCGAGCCCGTCCCCCTCGCCGTCGCCGTCGCCCAACCCCACCGAGACCGGCGCTGGCGGAGGCGGGTCCGGTGGTTCGGGATCGTCCAGCCCGACGGGCGGGTCGGGGTCGACCGGTGGTGGCACGTCCGGAAGCGACACGTCGGACGACACCGGTGCTGCCTCGACGAGCAGCAGCTCCGACAACACGCCGTCCGATACGGACCGTGACACCTCGTCCGACGACGCCACGGACACCGCCACGGCGGGGCAGGACGACGACGCCACGAGCGACGACGGGACGGGGGCCGAGGACGCCGCCGACGTCGGCACCACGGCCGAGGACCTCGACGAGGCGGACGGCGAGGATGAGGCGGCCGTCCGGCTCGATGCTGCCGACGACACCGTGACCATCGAGGCGCCGGGTGGCGGCCGGTCCGGCGCCTCGGCCGCAGCCGGTGCGCTCCTCATCGTGGGGCTCGGTGCTGCCGGCCTGCTGCGAGCCCGATCCCGTCGCGGTGACCTGGACGGCGAGGCGTGACCACCGACCGCGATCTCGGGCGCCGCGCCGAAGCACCTGGACCCGGGACGGTCGCGGGGGCCCGGAAGCGCTTGCACCGGGACGCGGCCGTCCCCCGCCAGCTCCACCCCGGTGCCTGGTGGCTGTGGGCCATCGGGTGCGTCGTCGCCGCGTCACGGACCACCAACCCGTTGCTCCTGCTGCTGATCTGCGTCGTCCTCGGGTACGTGGTGGCGGCTCGCCGCACCAACGCCCCCTGGGCGCGTGCCTTCGGGGTGTTCCTCCGGATCGCGGTGATCGTGATCGCGTTCCGGACGGTGTTCCAGGTGGCGCTGGCGCCCTCCCAGCCGGGTGTCGTGCTGTTCACCCTGCCGGTGGTCCCGTTGCCGGACTGGGCCGCGGGGATGACGCTCGGCGGCCCGGTCACCGCCGAGGCGGTGCTCGCCGCCGCGACCGACGGTCTGCGGCTGGCCACGATCCTGCTGTGCATCGGTGCCGCCAACGCGCTGGCCAACCCCAAGCGCCTGCTCGCGCTGCTGCCGTCCGCGTTGTACGAGGTGGGCGTCGCGGTGGTGGTCGCGATCACGTTCACACCGCAGCTGGTCGAGTCGGTCCAGCGCATCCGGGCCGCCCGCCGCCTGCGAGGACGGCCGCACCGTGGTCCACGGTCGCTGGTCCAGGTCGCGCTACCGGTCCTCGAGGACGCGCTGGAGCGGTCCCTGGCCCTGGCCTCCGCGATGGACAGCCGCGGCTACGGACGACGAGCCGCCGTCCCGACGAGCACGCGACGCTGGACCGGGACGCTGCTGCTCGCGGGCCTCCTGGGCGCCTGCCTCGGCGTCTACGCGCTGCTGGACGCCTCGTCGCCCGTGGCGGTCGCCACGAGCGTGCTCGCCGGGGGGCTCGCGCTGGCGGTCGCCGGCCTGCGACTCGCCGGGCGACGGACCGTCCGGACCCGCTACCGCCCCGATCCCTGGCGGACCCCCGAGTGGGTCACGGCCGGTGCCGGGCTCGTGGTCGCCGCCGGCGTGCTGCTGACCGGGGTGTTCGACCCGTCCGGCGTGACGCCACCTGCGGCCCCGCTCGCGTTCCCGCCGCTGCCGCTGTTGGCCACCGGCGGCATCCTGCTCGGGCTGGTGCCGGCGTTCGCGACGCCCCCACCGACCTTCCACGGCACCCGCCCGAGCCGCACCGAGCTCGACGCTGCCGTCCCGACCGAGCAGGTGCCGGCGTGATCGACCTCGACCGGGTGAGCGTGACCTACGACGGTGCGGCCGCGCCGTCGCTGTCCGACGTGACCCTCCACGTCCCGGAGGGCGAGCTGTGCCTCGTCGTCGGTCCGACCGGCACCGGCAAGACGACCCTCCTCAAGGCCGTCAACGGCCTCGTCCCCCACGCGACCGGCGGGACCCTGCACGGCCGCGTCACCGTCGCCGGTCGGGACACGCGGACCCACCCACCGCGGGACCTCGCCGACGTGGTCGGGGTCGTCGGACAGGACCCCCTCGCCGGCATGGTCACCGACATCGTCGAGGAGGAGCTCGCCTACGGCATGGAGTCCCTCGCGCTGCCGCCGGACGTGATGCGCCGGCGTGTCGAGGAGACGTTGGACCTGCTCGGGCTCGTGCACCTGCGGCACCGCCCGATCCGCACCCTCTCGGGCGGCGAGCGGCAGCGGGTCGCCATCGGGGCCGTCCTGACGGTGGGACCCCAGGTCCTGGTCCTCGACGAGCCGACGTCAGCCCTCGATCCGCCAGCTGCCGAGGAGGTGCTGGCGGCGCTGCAGCGGCTCGTCCACGACCTCGGGATGACGGTGCTGCTCGCCGAGCACCGGCTCGAACGGGTGGTCCAGTTCGCCGACCGGGTCGTCCTCCTGCGCGGCGGGGACCGTCCCCCCGTCATCGGCGATCCGGCGACGGTGCTGACGTCCGCCCCGGTGGCACCGCCAGTGGTCGAGCTCGGCCGCATCGCGCGGTGGGACCCGTTGCCGCTGACGGTCCGCGACGCCCGGCGGCGGGCTGGGCCGCTGCGCGACGCCCTGACCGGGCGACGACCGCCACCCCTTGGGCCCTCGCCAGCGGCCGGATCGCCTCCTGCGGCGAGCGTCGAGGACCTCGTCGTGCGGTTCGGGACGACCGTGGCGCTCCGCCACGTCGACCTCACCGTGCGCGCCGGTGAGGTGCTCGCGGTGATGGGACGCAACGGCGCGGGCAAGTCGAGCCTCCTCGGTGCGCTGATCGGCAGCGCCGCCCCCACGTCCGGGACGGTGCAGGTCGGTGGCGTCGCACCGCACGAGCTGGCGGGCAAGGACCTGGTCCGGCGGGTGGGCCTCGTGCCCCAGCAACCCGCCGATCTGCTGTACGCACCGACCGTCGCCGAGGAGTGCGCCGCAGCCGACACCGACGCCGGCGCCGACCCCGGGTCGTGCCGCAAGCTCCTGGACCGCCTCGTGCCGGGCCTGGACGACGATCACCACCCCCGCGACCTGTCCGAGGGGCAGCGTCTCGCGCTCGTGCTGTCCATCGTCCTGACCGCGGCACCTCCCGTGCTCCTGCTCGACGAGCCGACCCGCGGCCTCGACCTCGGCGCCAAGGTGCGCCTCGTCGAGATCCTGTCCGAGCTCGCCGCGGAGGGGCACGCCGTCGTGCTGGCCACCCACGACGTCGAACTGGCCGCTGAGGTCGCCACCCGGACGGTCGTGCTCGCCGACGGTGAGGTCGTCGCCGACGGCCCCACCGCGGAGGTCGTCGTCGGCTCGCCCGCCTTCGCGCCCCAGGTCAGCAAGGTGCTGGCGCCGGCCCCGTGGCTGACCGTCGGACAGGTCGCCGACGCGCTCGAGGTGCTGCCGTGACGGCACCCGTGACGTCGCCGTCGCCGGCCCTGCGCCGCGCCACACCGCTGGCGATCCGGCCCCGGGCCGCCGCTGCGCTGGTGCTGAGCTCGGTGATCGGGCTGATCGCCTTCGCGTGGCCGCTGCTGGTCTCGGCGGACGCACCCATCGCCACCATCGGCGACGCGACGCTGCTGTTCGGCCTGCTGTTGCCGCTGGTCCTCGCGGTGGTGATGGCCGAGCTGACCGAGGGCGGCATGGACGCGAGGACCGTCGCCATGCTCGGCGTGCTCGCGGCGGCCGGCGCGGCGCTTCGTCCGCTCGGGACCGGGGTGGCCGGTTTCGAGCCGATCTTCTTCCTGCTGGTCATCGCCGGCCGGGCGTACGGGCCGGGGTTCGGGTTCGCGCTCGGTGCCACCACCCTGTTCGCGTCGGCGCTGGTCACCGCCGGCGTCGGGCCGTGGCTGCCCTTCCAGATGCTCGGCGCGGCCTGGGTCGCCGCCGGAGCCGGCCTGCTGCCGAGGCGCCTGACCGGGCGGGCCGAACTGGTGGTCCTCGCCGGGTACGGGATGGCCGCCGGGTTGCTGTACGGCCTGCTGCTCAACCTCACCGTGTGGCCGTTCCTGCTGCGCAGCGACACGATCACCGCGGTCTCGTTCGTCGCCGGTGATGCCGTGCTCGACAACCTCCGGCGCTTCGTCGCCTTCACCCTGGCGACCTCGCTCGGCTTCGACATCCCACGCGCCCTCTTGACCGGCACCCTCGTCCTCGTCACCGGCCGGCCGATCCTGCGCGCGCTGCGACGCGCCGGCCGACGCGCCGCCTTCGACGCCCCGGTCGCCTTCGAGGACGCCCGCGAGCCCGGCCCCACCGCGCCAGCGCCCTGACACGAACGGGCGGATGCGCGTGTTCCCTCGTCGGAAGGGCGCCCCGAGACGGGTCCCACGTACGTGAACACGCGGATGCGCGAGTTCCCTCCCTGCGGAGGCTGCGGGTTCAGCCGGGGTTGAGGTCGGCAGCGGGCGTTCGCTACCGGTTGCAACCGCACGTGCTGGTAGGGCCGTTGCGTGACATCTCCTGGCTGCTGGGCGCCAGAGGTTGCCGCCGACGGGCGCGGATCACCCGGTTCCCGTGGCAGTTCCTGGCTGCCAGGAGCCAGGAACTGCCGTCGTGACGGCCATGCTGTGGCGTGACGGCCATGCTGTGGCGTGACGGAACTCGCGCGTGCTCGTTGACGTCTCAGGCGAAACCACGTCGTCGAGCGGGGATGCCCGCTCAGGGGGTTGGTCATGAGTTCGACGGAACGCCTTCAGAACCCGAGTCGTCGGCAAGCCGCGTCGTGGACTGTTCTGGTCTTGGCGGTGCTGTCGACCGCGGTGTTGGCGTTCTGGGTCGCCGTCTTCGTGGATGGCCTGCAGCACGCCACCGGGTTCAGGCTCGAGCGACCGCTGCTCTTGTTCACCGGTGCGCTCATGACCAGCGTCGGGGTGGTCGGGTCAGGAGTTGCCGCCCGGTCGGCGTGGAGGTGGCCTGGACGCTCGAAGCCCATGATCGTTGCGGCCTCCCTGGGGCTCGCTGCGACGTGCGTCGGAGGCTTGCTCGTCGTTCGTTCATACGAGTTCCACGTCATGCCGCGCGTGTCGGAGATCGTGCCGGAGCAGGAAGGTTCGGCAGGACACGCGATGCCCTCGTGGGTTCCGTGAGGCAGGACCTGGGACGCCGGTGGCAGCCACGCGGAGCGCCCTCCCAGCGAGTGAGGTCTCCCGCGGACAACAGCAGAACGCCCGTTGCTGCGCACCTTTGGACCTATCCCATCCACACCCGCCGCTGAACTCACCCGGAGGTGAGGCCGAGCGATCGCAGGGCGGTGACGACCGCGTCCCCGAAGCGGGTGAGGGACACCTCGAGGTCGTCCATCGCGAGCTCGGTCAAGGTCGCGGTTCGCGCCGAGGAGACCAGCTCCTCGGCGACGGGGAAAGGGTGGCCGGGGTCGCCCCGCCAGGCGACGACGCCGACGGGTACCCGCAGTTCGGCCACCTCGTCGCAGCTGGGTGCCTCGCCACCGTCGAGGGCGAGCAGCGCCGCAGCGAGGCTGTCGGCGTCGTGGCGGGTGTAGTCGGTGACGAGGGTGTCCCGCAGCCACGTCGGCATCGTGGTGTCGGCTCGTAGCCGGGCGGTGACTGCCGCGACACCGACACGACGGACCTCGGCGGCCACGTAGGCGTGGGGCCCCTCGCCCGGCGCCGCCCGGCCCTGCCACGCCGGCAGACACACGACCCGCGGGAGCCCACCCCGCCAGCGGATGGCAGCGTGGCCACCGAGCGAGACGCCGCCGACCGCAGCGACCCCTGCGGACCCGGCCACCACCGCTGCGAGGTCGGCGGCGTACGCATCGAGGCCGTGATCGACCCGGTCGGGACAGGGGGTCGAGCCCCCGTGCCCTCGGGCGTCGTAGGTCACGAGTCGCCACCCGGCTGCGCCGAGAGGCGCAGCGCAGGCGGCGGCGACGAACCGTGCCGACGACCCCACACCGTGCGCCAGCACCACCGCCGGCGCGCCCGGATCACCGACCTCGGCGACGGCGAGGTGCACCGCGGCGCCGTCGGCGCGGGCTGCCCCCTCGACCGCGTGTCGCCGCCCAACGACGCCACCGGGCAGGACCAGGTGCGTGCCGTCCCCCAGCGAAGTCACCGGACCTCGCTCAGGAGCTGATCGAGGTTGGTCGCGGTCAGCTCACCGAAGACGCGGCTGACCAGCCGCCCGTCGGTGTCGAACGCCACGGTGTGCGGCAGCCCCCGGCCGCCGACCTCGAACACCACGTCTCCCGAGGGGTCGTGGAAGGTCGGGAATGCGATGTCGTACTCGTCGACCATCTGCACCCCGAGCTCGCGCTGCTCCATGGTGTGCACGCCGAGGAACGCCACATCGGTCTCGGCTGCGGCCGTGTCGAGCAGGAGCGGCAGCTCGCGTTTGCACGGCTCGCAGAAGCTGGCGAAGAAGTTGATCACGACCGGACGGCCGGCCTCGTTCTCGCGGCGGATCCACGCGGCTGCCTCTGACCAGTCGACCTGCTCGAGCTGCGCGTCCGCCGGCGGGGCCTCACCCGGTGCGGCGACCTCGTTGACGTCGAGCCCCCCGTCGGCGGGGAGCTCCGGCTGTTCGTCGTCGGGCACGCCCGGGCCGAAGTCGGCGATCTCGCCCTCACCCGTGCACGCAGCGAGGCCGAGCACCACGGCGATCAGTGCGATCAAGACACGACGCACGACAGCTCCTCGGACGGGTCCGCGTGAGGGTACGTGGGTCCGCGGGCCGGTCAGGAACGCGACGGGACCTCGGCCAGGACCTCGTCGGAGGCCGCGAGGAACGCATCGACCTCGGCGGGGGTCCCGACGCTGACGCGGATCTGCTCGAGCATCCCGTAGGGCTGGAGGGGACGGACCCCGATGCCGTGCTGGGCGTAGGCGTCCACGACCGGCTGGGACGCGGTGCCGAGCTCGATGGTCACGAAGTTGCCGAGACCGGCGGTCAGCGGCACCCCGAGCTCACGGAGGTGTTCGGTCATCCGCGCCCGCCCCTCGAGGGTCCGTGCGACACCGGTGTCGAGGTGGTCGCGGTCCCCGATCGAGGCGATCGCCGCCGCCTGCGACGGCGCCGTCACGTTGAACCGCGCCCGCCAGCCGTCGATCGCGGCGACGAGGTCGGCCGGCCCGGTCAGCGCCCCGATGCGCAGGCCCGCCAGCGCGTGGGCCTTGGAGAAGGTCCGTGTCACCAGCACGCGCGGGTGATCGACGTCGAGCTCCCCGTAGGTGGCGTAGCTCGGGTCGCCGCTGGCGTAGTCGTGGTACGCCTCGTCGAGCAGCACCGTGACACGGTCGGGCAGTTCAGCGAGCAGCGTCGTCAGCTCGGCTCCCGACAGGTGCTGGTTGGTCGGGTTGCCCGGGTTGTCGATGACCACGACGCGCGTGGCGTCGGTGACGTTCGCGAGCAGCGCCTCGGGGTCGCGGGCGTAGCCGTTCCGCTCGACGGTGGCCGGTCCACCATCGGGCGCCTCGACGTACCGGGCGCCGGCGTTGCGTGCCCCGAGCCGGTGCACGACGAAGCTGCGCTCGAAGGCGAGCACCTCACCGACGGTGCCGTCCTCGTCAGGTCGAGCGAGGTAGGCCAGGGCGTCCATGAGCAGCGCCGCGGAGCCGTTGCCGACGCTGACCTCCTCGATCGGTCGGCCGGCCTCGTCGGCGATGGCCTGCCGGAGTTCGACCGATTGATCGTCGGGGTAGAGGTGTCCCTCGGCGACGGCCTCGTTGGCGGCCCGGATCGCAGCCGGGGACGGTCCGTACGGCGACTCGTTCGAGGACAACCGCACCTTCATACCCGGCGGTGGACCGGCGGCGGCCGACGAAGCGATCGAGGACACGGACGACTCCCGGGACGACGAGGTGCTGGTCCCGCCGAGCGTAGATGCCCGCCACGCTCAGCGGCCGGGGGACCTACAAGTAGAGGCCCGTGGCGGCCACGCTGTGGCTCGGCGACCCGACCGCGTGCACGTCGCGCTCACGGACGATCAGGTAGGCCTCGCCCTGGACGTCGACCTCGATGGCGTCCTCGGGCAGGTAGAGCACGTCGTCGCCGACCTCGACGTGTCGGACGTGGGGCCCCACACCGATCGTGGCACCCCAGATGCCCTTGCGGTCGACCGACTTCGCCGTCGCCGGGATGAGGATCCCGCCCTTGGTGCGCCGTTCGGCGTCGTCCGGCGGCGCCACGAGGACGCGGTCACCGAGGACGGTGACGGCGCGGCGTGGGCCGTCCGCGGGCGTCGCGGCGGCCGGGGCCGGCGCAGGACCGGAGGACGCCTCGGGCGGAGGCGTGGGGGCAGGTTCGGGAGCGCTCATGGGACGAGCCTACCGACGGGACACCGCCGACCCCGACCGCCCCCGGGGGATCCGGACGGTCGCTGTGCGATCCGGACGTGCACCGGAGCCGGCGCGAAGGGTAGCCTCACCTTGCCCCACCGATCCGGAGCTCTCCGTGGTCACCCTTGACCTGCCCAACGCCACGACGCGCACCAGCGCGCTGGCGTGCCGTGGCCTGGTCAAGCGGTACGGCACCACGCTGGCCGTCGACGGGGTCGATCTGGAGGTCGAACGCGGCAGCCTCACGGCCCTCCTCGGCCCGTCCGGCTGCGGGAAGACCACCGTCCTGCGGATGATCGCCGGGCTGCTGGCCCCCGACGAGGGCGCGATCACCATCGACGGTCGCGAGGTCGCCGGGCCGCGAACGCACGTGCCTCCCGAGAAGCGCGCCGTCGGCCTCGTCTTCCAGGACTACGCGTTGTTCCCCCACCTGTCGGTGGCGCGCAACGTGGCCTTCGGGCTCGGCCACCTCCCCCGGCGCGAGCGTCGCGACCGCGTCGGCGATGTGCTCGACCTGGTGGGGCTCGGCGACCTGCATCGCCGGCTGCCCACCGCGCTCTCGGGTGGGCAGCAGCAGCGGGTCGCGCTGGCCCGCGCCCTGGCCCCCTCCCCCGAGCTGGTCCTCCTCGACGAGCCGTTCTCGGGCCTCGACGCCGCGCTCCGCGCCACCGTCCGCGAGGAGGTGCGCAGCATCCTGCGCGCCGCCGACGCGACCGCCGTCGTGGTGACCCACGATCAGGAGGAGGCCCTCAGCCTCGCCGACCGGGTCGCGGTGATGGACCGGGGTCGCATCCACCAGCTGGCCGACCCCCAGACGCTCTACACGCGCCCGGCCACCCGCTTCGTGGCGGGCTTCGTCGGCGAGGCCGACATCCTCCCGGCCGAGCGCGTCGACAGCTACCTGGTCGACACGCCGCTCGGGCGCCTGCCCACCATGGAGGCGGTGGCAGCCGAGCACGTCGCGGCGGTCATCCGGCCCGAGTCGCTCCAGGTCACCGCCGACCTCGCGGGGTCGGCGACCGTCACGGGCATCGAGTACTTCGGCCACGATCAGCTCGTGCACCTCCGCCTGGATGACGGCACGCAGCTGCGCGCCCGCCGCGGCCCGATCCTCGACCTGCAGCGCAGCGACCGGGTGCGCATCGACCTGATCGGGCCGATCGTCACCTTCGGGCCGGGCACCGCGTAGGTCGCGTTGCCGCGGGGGCCGGCCGCGACGGGGCCGGCGTCAGCATGGGGCCGGCCTCAGCGTGCGTGGCGCGAGCGGATCGTGAGCACCGCCAGCGGCAACGAGCCGAGCAGGATCAACAGCAGCGCCGGGGCCGCCGCCCGCGCGAAGAACGCCTCTCGGGTCGCCGACCACACCCGGACGGCCAGCGTGTCGTAGCCCGTCGGCGCCAGCAGCAGGGTCGCTGGTAGCTCCTTCATCGCGGTCAGGAACACCAGTGCACCACCGGTGACCGCCCCGCGGCCCGACAGCGGCAGCACGAGCCGGAACAGGGTCCGTACCCGCCCGGCCCCGAGCGTGCGCGACGCCTCCTCGACCGTGGTCGGCACCTGCATCAGCGAGGTCCGGATCGCACCGACCGCCTGCGGCAGGAACAGCACCACGTAGGCGAAGACCAGCATCGCGAGCGTCTGGTACAGCGTCGGCGTGACGCGGATCCCGACGTACACCAGCGCCAGCGCGACCACGATGCCCGGCAGCGCGTACCCGGTGAACGACAGCCGTTCGATGCCGCGGGCGAGCCGCGACGGCGAACGTGCCGCCCAGATACCGATCGGCAGGGCGGCGATGGTGGCGACCACCGCCCCGAGCAGCGCAGCGAGGAGGCTGCGGCCCGCCGCACCGATGACGAGGTCGATGGCTTCGCCGGCGCGGATGCCGCGCACGAGCCAGTAGCAGACGACGGTGACCGGGACGACGAGGCCCCCGGCCACCACCGTGGCCGCGAACGCCGCCGCGGGCCACCGCCAGCGTCGCAGCGGCACGGTCGTGGCGCGCCGGGCGGTGGTCGCGGACCGGAACTGACCGCCGCGATCGCGCGAGACCCGCGCCTCGACCACCAGGACGACGAGGGTCAGGGCGACCAGGACCAACCCGAGGACCGCAGCCGGAGCGCGGTCGAACGCGGCCCGGAACTGGGTGTAGAGCGCCCGCGTGAAGGTCGAGTAGCGCAGCATCGAGACCGCGCCGAAGTCGCTCAGCACGTACAGGCTGACCAGCAAGCCACCCGCCGCAGCAGCGGGCCGTAGCTGCGGAAGCGTCACGCGCAGGAAGGTCATCACGGGTCCACGACCGAGCGATCGTGAAGCCTCCTCGAACGCCGGGTCGATACCCCGGAGGGCGGACTGACACGTCAGCAGCACGTACGGGTAGGTGAACAGCGTGAGTGCGGCGAACGCCCCGACGAACCCGTAAGGCGAAGGGGGCCGGATCCCGAGCCAGCTCTCGACCAGCCCACCAGGGGCGAACGTCGCCAGGATCGCGTAGGCCCCGACGTAGGTGGGGATGACCAACGGCAGGGCTGTGGCGACGGCGAAGAAGCGGCGGCCGGGCAGGTCGCTTCGAACCGTCAGCCACGCCAGCGGCACGCCCAGCAGCAGCGAGGCGGTGGTGACGGCGAAGGCGAGCCCCACCGTCCGGACCGTCAGCCGCACCGTCTCGGGGGCCGTGATGAGGTCGACGATGCGTTCCAGCGGCAACTCGCTGGCCTGCACGACAAGGTAGGCCGCGGGGACGAGCATCAGGGCCGCGACGACCACAGCGGGGACGGTGACGAGCGGCGAGGTGGCCCCGCTCGCACGCCGCGACCCCCGCCGCCGGGGTGGCGGGGCGGGGGCCGTGGCGTCGAGCGGGTCGACGCGGGTGGTGCGAAGGTCGTCGGTCACGAGACGACGGTAGCCCTCCGGACCGACGACCCTGGACGCATCCTCACGCGAGGGCGCCGGTCTCCTGGAGGAGCGCGATGGTGCCCTGCAGGTCCTCGAGGTCCGACAGGTCGATCGCCGGCGGGTCGAGCTCGTCGACCGAAGGCAGGCCCTCGGGGGCTGGTTGCCCCACGACCGACGGGTACTCGGCCTCGTTGGTCTCCTGGCTGAAGAAGGCCTGGACCTCGTCGCTCAGCAGGTAGTCGACGAGCTGCTCCGCTGCCGACGGCTGGTCGGTGGAGGCCACGATGCCGACACCGGCGACGTTGACCAGACCGCCGATGTCACCGGGCAGGAACTTGTTGGCGACCGCGAAGTCGGGGTTCTCGGCGGTGAAGCGCGGCAGGTAGTAGTGGTTGACCACCGCGATGTCGACCTCGCCCCGCTCGATGGCCTCGAGCTGGGAGGCGTTGTTCTCGAAGACCTGGGCGTCGTTGGCGATCATGCCCTCGAGCCAGTCGCGGGCGACGTCCTCACCCTCGGAGATGCGCAGCGCCGTGACGAACGCCTGGAACGAGCCGTTGGTGGGGGCCCAGCTGACGCGACCCTCCCACTCGGGATCGGTCAGGTCGAGGACGGAATCCGGGACCTCGTCCTCGGTCAGGCGCTCGGTGGAGTACGAGAGCACGCGCACCCGTCCCGTCACGCCGACCCACTGACCGTCGGTGGAAGCGAAGGCAGGCTCGACGCGGTCGACCTGCTCCTGGGGCAGCTGGGCGAGCAGGCCCTCGGCCTGCAGGGCGCCGAGCGCGCCGGCGTCCTGACCGAAGTAGACGTCCGCGGGGGAGGCATCGCCTTCGTTGATGATGGTGGCGGCCAGCTCGGCGGTGTCGCCGTAGCGGACGTCGAGCTCGATGCCGGTCGCCTCGGTGAAGCCGGCGAGCACCTCGCCGACCAGCTCCTCGGACCGACCGGAGTAGACGGTCAGCGGCCCGTCGGCGTCGTCCTCGGCCGCGGCGTCGCCGTCATCCGCGGCGTCACCATCGTCGCCATCGTCGGTGGTCTCCTCGCCGGTCGGGGCGAGCTCGTCGTCGGTGTCGGTGTCGGTGTCGCCGCCGCAGGCGGTGGCGAGCAGCGCCACGGCCAGGCCGGCAGCCACGAGCCGGAGGGAGCGTCGGGTGGATCGCACGGGGGGGTGCCTCCAGGTGCGTCGGGACGGTCGGGAGCAGCCGTCCACGGGGTCGGGGATGCGTTCGCCACCGGATCGGCAGCGCACTGAGGGCAGCCTAACCTCACCGCCGCCACGACCGTCAAATCCGCCGTCAGATCCGCCGTCAGATCCGCGGCGTCGGATCCGCGGGGCCAGCCGGGCCTGACCTGCGTCGTGGGGTCCCCGTGGCCCGCCACAGGCCCCGGTGCGAGGCCCACTAGCCTGGCCCCCTCCCCACGCGTCCGCTCGTCGAAGGCTCCCCCACATGTCGAAGATCATCTACACCTACACCGACGAGGCTCCGGCGCTGGCGACGCACTCGTTCCTGCCGATCATCGAGGCGTTCGCGGGCGCTGCGGGCGTCGAGGTCGAGACGCGGGACATCTCCCTCGCCGCGCGCATCCTCGCCGTCTTCCCCGACCGGCTCACCGACGAGCAGCGGGTGAACGACGCGCTCGGTGAGCTCGGCGAGCTGGTGCGCACGCCCGAGGCCAACATCATCAAGCTGCCCAACATCAGCGCCTCGATCCCCCAGCTGAAGGCAGCCATCAAGGAGCTCCAGGACGACGGCTACGCGATCCCGGACTTCCCCGAGGACCCGACCACCGACGAGGAGCGCGAGGTCCGCGCGCGCTACGACACGGTCAAGGGCAGCGCGGTCAACCCGGTACTCCGCGAGGGCAACTCCGACCGTCGCGCCCCCGCCGCCGTCAAGGCGTACGCCCGCAAGTTCCCCCACCGCATGGGCGAGTGGTCGAAGGACTCCAGGAGCCACGTCGCCACGATGTCGAGCGGGGACTTCCGCTCCTCCGAGCGGTCGGTGACCGTCCCGGATGCCACCGACGTGCGCATCGAGCACACCGCGGCCGACGGCGAGGTGACCGTCCTCAAGGCGTCGACGCCGTTGCAGGCGGACGAGATCATCGACGCTGCGGTGATGCGCCGCCGCGAGCTGGTGGCGTTCCTGGAGCGTGAACTCGCCGACGCCCGCGAGCAGGGGGTGCTGTTCTCGGTGCACCTCAAGGCCACGATGATGAAGGTCTCCGACCCGATCATCTTCGGGCACGCCGTCCGGGTCTTCTTCGCCGACGTGTTCAGCAAGCACGCCGACACCCTCGACCGGCTGGGCGTCAGCCCGAACGACGGGATGGCGAGCCTCGAGACCGCCCTCGGGTCGCTGCCCGAGGACGAGCAGGCCGCCATCCGCGCCGACATCGAGGCCGCGTACGCGTCGGGCCCCGGGCTCGCGCAGGTCGACTCGAGCCGCGGCATCACCAACCTCCACGTGCCGTCCGACATCATCATCGACGCCTCGATGCCCGTGGTGGTCCGCGATTCCGGGCAGATGTGGAACGCCGACGACGAGCAGCAGGACACCAAGGCCGTCATCCCGGACTCGAGCTACGCGGCGCTGTACGCCGAGACGCTCGACTTCTGCCGCGAGCACGGGCAGTTCGACCCGACGACCATGGGCACCGTCCCGAACGTCGGACTCATGGCACAGAAGGCCGAGGAGTACGGCTCGCACGACAAGACCTTCGAGATCAGGGCCGCCGGGATCGTCCGGGTCGTGGACGCGGACGGGACCACCCTCCTCGAGCACGAGGTCGAGGAGGGCGACATCTGGCGCATGTGCCAGACCAAGGACGCACCGGTGCGCGACTGGGTCAAGCTCGCCGTTTCCCGCGCCCGTGCGACGGGGTCACCGGCGGTCTTCTGGCTCGACGAGACCCGCGCGCACGACGCTGAGGTGCTGAAGAAGGTCCGTGACTACCTGCCCGAGCACGACACCGACGGCCTGACGATCGAGGTCATGTCGGTCGCCGACGCGACCCGGTACACCCTCGCCCGGGCCCGCGACGGCCAGGAAACCATCTCGGTCACCGGCAACGTGCTGCGTGACTACCTCACCGACCTGTTCCCCATCCTCGAGGTCGGCACCAGCGCCAAGATGCTCTCGATCGTGCCCCTCATGAACGGTGGTGGGCTGTTCGAGACCGGCGCGGGCGGATCGGCCCCGAAGCACGTCCAGCAGTTCGTCAAGGAGAACCACCTGCGGTGGGACTCGCTCGGCGAGTTCCTCGCGCTGGCGGTGTCCTTCGAGCACCTCGGTGAGCGGTTCGACAACCAGCGGGCGACGCTGCTCGGGGCCACCTTGGACCGGGCGACCGCGACGTTCCTGGAGGAGGGACGCTCGCCGTCACGCAAGGCGGGTGAGCTCGACAACCGCGGCAGCCACTTCTACCTGGCGCGCTACTGGGCGGAGGAGCTCGCGTCGCAGGACGACGACGCCGACATGGCGACCGCCTTCGCCCCGCTGGCCGAGCGACTGGCGGCCGACGAGGACACGATCGTCGACGAACTGAACCGCATCCAGGGCGGCCCCGTGGACATCGGCGGGTACTACTGGGTCGACCGCGACACGACGACCGCGGCGATGCGGCCGAGCGCGACCCTCAACGCGGCCCTGGACAGCTTCTCGGTCTGAGCCGGCCGGACGACGCAGGAGGGCGGGCCAGCCGGCCCGCCCTCCTGTCGTGTCACGCCGCCGGTGTCACCGCACCGGGTAGGCGATCGCCGCGTCGACCGCGAGATCCAGCGACCGCGCGAGGAACGTCGCGACCTGGTCACGCGTCACATCGGCGTTGGGGCCGTAGCTGCCGTCGCGCCGCCCCTGGACCACGCCCTGGACCGCGAGCCGGTTGATGGCCGGCTCGTGCACCGAGCCGTCGTCGTCACCGAAGACGTCGCGGTTCGTGGCGGGCGGGAACGAACCGTTGACACGGTCGTCGTCCAGGAGGTCGACGAAGCGGGCCAACAGGGACGCCATCTGGGCGCGGGTCACCGTGTCGTTCGGCGCGAACCGCGTCCCGTCACCGACGCCCTTGATGACCCCGGCGGCGGCGAGGGCGTTGATGTTGCGCTCGTGGACCGACCCGGCGACGTCGCTGAAGCGGGCTCGGCCGGCGGGCAGCGCCTCGCCGGTCGCCTGCTCGTAGCTGCGCGCCAGGAGGCTCGCCAGCTGCCCCCGCTTCACGTCGTCGCGGGGGGCGTACTTGCTCGGGTCGCTGGTGCCCCTGGTGATCTCCGCAGCGGCGAGGCAACGGATCGCACCCTCGTGCACGGAGCCGGCGATGTCGGTGAAGGTGCGCGGGTAGCTCCCGGGGCACGCGTCCGCGATCCCACGGTCGAACGGCGGCGCGGGTAGCGGTGCGTCGGGCAGCGGGGTGGTGCTCACCCGGGGGGCATCACCCGGCCAGCTCGGTGCCCACGCCCAGCCTTCGATGGAACCCACCTGAGGCGTGCTGTCAGCGGCGCCGACCTGGTACTCGTCCCACGCGCCGCCGCGCTCGGCGGTCCAGTACGACCAGAAGCCACCGGAGCTGTGGAAGCACTCACCGTCCGCGAGCTTCGGCCGGCCCTCGATGGCGCAGATCGCCTCGCCGAACGCGAACTCGAACGTCGTGATGTCGAACCCGGCCGCCTCCAGGACGTCGAAACCGTTCATGCCGCTGCTGATGCGGGGGGCACAGGCGACGGTGGGCGCGCTGTTCGGCAGCAGGGCGGTGAAGTCGACCACGACGCTCACCCCGGCACCGGGCGGGCAGAACGCGTCCGTGCAGTTGAGGTAGGCGGTGGCGGACGCCGACGTGGAGGCGTCGAGCTCGTGCAGCGCAGCGCTGCCCGCGAACACCGCCTGGGTCGTGGCGATACGGACGTTGCCCGGCGCGTCGGTGTAGGTCGTGAAGCTGCCGCGGTCGGCGGCCTTCGCCTCGCAGCCACGCTGCTGGCCGAGCACCCAGTCGAGGGCGTCGTCGGCAGCGTCGTCCTCACCCGCGTAGCGCAGGGCCTGGGCGGCCAGGGCGGTCGAGTTGGTGTTCTCGTCGCCGGCCGGCCCGAACGAACCATCGGCGTTCTGCGCGCCGAGCAGGAAGGTGATCTGGTCAGCGGCGCCCCGCTCCGTCGCGATGAGCGCCTGCGCGGCGACGGCGGTCGTGTCCACGTCACCGCCCGGGCAGCCACCGGCGACGCGGTAGGAGCCGTCGTCACCACAGACCTCGGCCTCGAGGAAGTCGACCGTTGCCTCAGGCGCACCACCGGCCGTGGTCTCGAGGGCGAGGATCGCGAGGGACTGCACGAACAGCTGGGTCTGGTCCGCACCGAAGGGGATCTTGCCATCCCCGTCGACGGCGTCGCGGAGGGCGGCTTCGGCGTCCGTTGCGAGGGGGCTGCCCCCCGCACCCTGGGCGTGCAGCGCCAGGAGCGTCTTGGCCGCATCCCCCGGGGTGGACAGCGCGCCCGAACCGAGGGCCGTGAGCTTCGTCAGGGCGGCGTCGCCGGCGTCACGTGCGGACCCCGAGGCGGCGAAGGCGAGGATGGCGTCGGCGAGCTGGACCGCCGACGGCGAGGAGGTCGCGTCGAGCTGACGGGCCACCCAACCGGCGGCGGCGGGCATCGGGTCGCCGGTCGGGACGTCGGCGGCCGCGGAGGCCGTGGCAACGGGGGCGATGAGCCCCACGGCGAGGAGCGCGGCCAGCGGGCCGCGCGTGGCGAGGCGGCGGCCAGCGCCACCTCGCCGGGATCGTGTGAGCAGGTGCATGTCCAGGTGTCTCCCGGGTGAGCGGTCCGTGACGGACCGGTCCCGAGGTCGACGCCGACGCTCGCGGGGAGCTCGGATCCGGACCTGCTCGACCGGCTCCGTCCCGTAGACCACGACGGACGTGTGGAGCCGCTCGTCCCGAGCAGGCGTTCCGGCTCGGCGTACGCACCCGAACGGGTGGCAGGCCTCACGGTTGCGGGTCAGCGCCGGTCTCGCACCGGCTTCCCCCACGCGGGACGTCCTACGTCGCGACCACTGCTCGAGCGCGACCGCCCGACCATACCCGCTGGCAGCCCCTACGATCGCCTCTCAGGGTCGCCGATGCGCGGCGAGCCCGAATGGGGAGCGCACCGTGGCCCGTTCCGGCCCCCCGGCCTACGCCTGGGACTGGTTCGCACGCCAACGCCTGCTGTGGCGAGAGGCTCGCAGCCGCCTGACGGCCTTGGCGTCCCCCGTCGCGAGCCGGTACCACGCCGTCGACACCCGCGCCGAGGTCCTCGCGCTCCTGCGCACCGACTACGAGCGCGATCCGCTCGTGCGCAACGTCGTCCACGGGGTCGTGACCGACGTGGTCTTCCTCGGCAGGACCTCCGGGCGGTTCGCCGACCTCGGGGTCCCCAACGCCCCGCGCGGCATGCGGTGGTGGTGGAGCGTCCTCACGGGCGAGACACCCGAGCCCCGGCCAGCGTCCGAGGTCCCAGCGCGGCAACGGACAGAACCGGCCCAGCTCACCCTCGACGAGGTCAACCAGGGCTGGGGTGGCTGACCGAGCGGCGGGTCCGGCTCAGGTGGGGACGTCCGGGAGGTCGACGCGCAGCTGCGCACCGACCGGGACGTCGTCGAGGGTGAGCTCCGCACCGATGAACCGGCCCATCTGACGGGCCGTCGCGAGGCCGAGCCCGAGGCCAGGCCGGCGATCGTCCCCGCGCACGAAGCGGTCGAAGATCCGGTCGCCGAGCTCCCGCGGGATACCCGGACCATCGTCGTGGACCGTGATGCGCACCGCGCCGGCCACCCGTACCGCGCGGATCGCGACGTGGTCGCCGTGGTGGAGGGCGTTCTCGACCACCGGGCCCAGGACCAGTCGGGCCAGGGTGGGGTCGGTGACCACCCGCAGGTCCGGCGAGCACGCCACCTCGGTGCACCCAGCGCCGCCCTGGTCACGCACGACCAGGTCGAGCACGTCGCGGACGACGCACGCCACCGGCTCGGGCGCGCGGTGGCCGAGTTCGACGCTCGCCAGCGTCAGCAGCTCTTCGACGAGGTGTTCGAGCCGAACGGCGGCGGTCACGATGCGGTCGAGCATGGCGGCACGCTCGTCCTCGGTCAGCCCCTCGCCCTGCGCGCCGAGGGTGCTCGCGAAGCCCGAGATGATCGTCAGCGGTGTCCGCAGTTCGTGGGAGACCCGTGCGACGAAGTCGGCCCGAGCGACCTCGAGCTCGCGCTGCGCATCGAGCCAGCCCGAGGTGGGCGTGGCGCCGGCGAGCAGCACGGCCGCCAGCTCGACGGCCGCAGGATCGGGTGGCGGACGTCCCGCTGGACGGTGCACGACCAGCGCGCCCCGGCCTCTGCCGTCGATGACCAGCGGAGCGGCCACCACACTGCCGTCGGCGTCGTCACCGCTGACCAGTGCGCCTCGCTCGACCGCGCGCCGGGCCGTCACCGAGGTGGTCCGCGGCCGGGTCGCGGGCAGGATGGCGACCACCTCGATGTCCGATCCGGTCGCCAGGTGGAGCGACACCCGATCACCACCGACGGTGTCGAGGTCGAGCAGACCAGCCACGACGTGGGCCAGCGCGGCATCCAGCCCTCGGTGGGCGGGCAACGTGTGGGCGGTGGCCACGAAGCGGTCGTGCAGCGTCCTGGCGTCGACCGGCGCCACCTGCCACCCGCCCGGATCCGCTGCGTCCACACCTGCCTCACGACGTCGGGTGGACCGTCCAGCCCCGCACCGGACCGGTCACCGGGACGGTAGCCGTCGGCGGACGCGCGCCGCAGCCCCTCGGGACCCCGAACGCGAGATCGCCCGGGAGGCTCTCGCTGCGGCGTACCCACAACACGCGGCAGTCGTGCCCACTTTGCGGCGGTGCGCGCCACCCTTGTCTGGTGACGCCAGCTTTCGACGGTGACGCCAGAACGGCGTTGGACCGCCGTCTGCCGTCACCGTCGTGTTCTTACGTCACCGAGCGACCCCGACGACCAGTGGAACACGCCCGTGGGAGCTACCCGGGCGGTTCGCGAGGACGAGCACCGCGGCTACTCGATCGGTCGGTCGGCGCTCCAGCCGAGCGACGCGTGGAGGCTCCGGTGCGTCGAGCCGAGGGCGGGCCCCGTCGACCGGTCCGTGAGGTTGAGGGCCAGATCGTGGAGCAGATGGTCGAGCGGCACCCGGACGACCCGCGTCGATCTGCCGCAGCCACCCCGTCGAGGCCGCACCCGTTGCCCGTGGCAGCACGGGATGGTGAGGTGCGGCTCGTACGCTGGCGGGATGGAACCCACCGTCGAACGTTTCCGTGGACTCGCCCGGTCATCGCCGTGGCGCTGGTCGACCCTGCGGTACACCGAGCAGCGGCCCGACTGGCACCCCGACGGCTCGCCGCTGCGGGTCCTGGTCCGCCGCCCGAAGCTGGCTCGGATCGAGCGTCTCGATGGCACGCTCGTGCGCATCCTCCGCGAGGAGCCGCGGACCGTCACGCCGCTGAGCCGGGGTGGCGACGCCGGGCCGGTCGAGCTGCCCGGGAGCTCCAGCGCGTCGGTCGAGTTCGACGCCGACGGGCTCGTCCGCCGACGCCCGGACCGGTGGGAGACCGACACCGACACCGCCATGATCGGCAACTACTACGACGTCGCCACGCTCGACCCGGTCGAGCTCGCCGACGGCCACGATGGAGGTCCCGGCGCCACCATCGACGATCTTCGCGCGGTCGAGCACCACGGGCGCGAGACGTGGGAGGCGATCCTCCGCCCGACGGCCGTCTACGAGCCTCGCTGCACGTGCTGCTCGCTCCTGCTGTCCGAGCTGATCGAGGATGCCGGGTTCGAGCCGCGAGCCGAGGACCGCAGCTTCACCTACCCGGACGCGCAACGCATCAGACTCGACGTCGGCACCGGGGTCTGCGTCGCCAACGAGCAGCTCGGCGGCTCCCGTGCGGGCACCGGTCACGACATCGCGATCGAGGCCGTCGACGAGCCGATGGCCGACGACCTGTTCCCACCCCCCACGCCCTCGCGGTGGTCGAGGCTCCTCGGCGGACCCTGAGGTCGGGTCACGATCTTGCGCGGTACCGCACACTGGGCGGCAGCGACCGGGACCCCTCCCCTGCCAGGTCCGAACCGCGGGGGCGCCGTCCCACCCTCGCGCGAGGTGCCCTCTTGTCCCTGTCCCTGTCCCGGCGCTCCGCTGGCCTCCCCGGCGTGGGGGCTGTGGTCCGCCGCCAGCTGGCGCGCACCTTCGGACCGGCGCCGTTCGACCCCGCTGCGGACCCCGGTGACCCGGGGGTGACCGGCCCGGGGTCATCCTCTTGGCGCGTGATCGCCGAGCCCGCTGCCATCGCGGGCGGCATCCGGGGCCTGCTGCTGCAGGTGGCCCACCCGCTGGCGATGGCCGGGGTCCACGACCACTCCGCGTTCCGCGAGGACCCGCTCGGAAGACTGCAGCGGACGTCGGGGTACGTCACGGGCTCGGTCTTCGGTTCGACCCGCGAAGCGATCGAGTTCGCCGAGGTCGTCCGGCGCGTGCACCCGCACGTGCGCGGGGTCGCCCCCGACGGGCGCCCCTACCGCGCCGACGACCCGCACCTGCTCGCCTGGGTCGGCATCGCCCTCACCTCCTCCTTCCTGACCGCGCACCGCGTCTGGGCACCCACGCAGCTCACCGCCGCGGAGGAGGACCGCTTCATCCTGGAGCAGTCACGCATCGCGGCGCTGCTCGACCCGCGCGTCGACCTGGCCGACCTGCGTGTCGACACGGCCGCCACCTCCGTGGCCATCCGCGAGGGCTCGTTGTCCCTCCCCATGGTCGAGGATGGCACCCTCCCGCGCTCGGTCGCCGAGCTGGACGCGATCCTGGACGCCTACGCGCCCGAGCTCGGGGTCAACCACCAGGGTCGCGAGGCCCTGCGCTTCCTGCGGTGGCCGCCGCTGCCCGCCCCGGTCCGCGCCGGCTACCTGACCCTCTTCGGCGGGGCGGTGGGGTCGCTGCAGCCACGGGAACGGCGCGCGCTCGACATCACCCTCCGACGACCGGCCCCGGGCCTGGCGGTCGAGGGGGCCGGCGCGGCGCTGGCCGTCATGCGGATCGCGACCGGGACCTCGCCGTCGGTGCAGCTGGCCGGGGCCCGCGCCGCGGCCTGACCTCCCAGGTCATCGCGCTCAGGTGAACGCGCACTAACATGCCGGTCGGGAGTCGATGAGGGAGAGCACCACGTGACCCGGCGCACCGCGATCCGGACCTGTCCGCTGTGCGAGGCCACCTGCGGCCTCGCGATCGAGATCGAGGACGACCGCGTGGTCGGCGTCCGCGGCGACACCGATGACGTCTTCAGCCGGGGCTACCTGTGTCCCAAGGGCGCGACGATCGGTGAGCTCGAGCACGACCCCGACCGGCTGACCGCCCCACGGGTCCGTCGCGACGGGACGCTCGAGCCCGCCACCTGGGACGAGGCGTTCTCGGAGGTGGCCGATCGGCTGCGCCCGATCGTCGACGAGCACGGGCCGGACAGCGTCGCGATCTACGTCGGCAACCCCAACGCCCACACCCTCTCGGGTCAGCTGTACCTGCGCGCCCTGATCAAGTCGCTGCGCACCCGCAACGTCTACTCGGCGTCCTCGGTCGACCAGCTGCCAAAGCACGTCAGCGCCGGGCTGACCTTCGGCGATCCGCTCGCCATCCCGGTGCCGGACATCGACCGGACCGACCTGCTCGTCGTGCTCGGCGGCGACCCGCGCACCTCCAACGGGTCGCTGTGGACCGCACCGGACCTGCCCGGGCGCCTGGACGCCCTGCGCGCCCGCGGTGGCCGGCTGGTCGTGGTCGACCCGCGTCGCTCACGGACGGCGAAGAAGGCCGACCAGCACCTCGCGATCCGCCCCGGGACCGACGCACTCCTGCTGGCCGCGATCGTGGCGACCCTCGTCGAGGAGGACCTCGTCGATGTCCCCGACGGCCTGGCGGCCCACATCGAGGGGATCGACGCCGCGTGCGACGCGCTCCGCGGGTTCAGCGCCGAACGCGTCGCGGCGACCTGCGGCGTGGAGGCCGAGGCGATCCGCGGGCTGGCGCGCGACCTGGCGACCGCCGACCGCGCGGTGGTCTACGGCCGCCTCGGCACCACGACCGTCGAGCACGGCACCGTGGCCAGCTGGCTGGTCGACGTCGTCAACGTGCTGACCGGGAACCTCGACCGCCCCGGGGGTGCGATGTTCCCGAAGCCCTCCCACCACCGCCCCGGCTCCAGGCGTCCGTTCCGCATGGGCCGCTGGAGCTCACGCGTCCGCGACCTGCCCGAAGCCATCGGTGAGCTGCCGGTCGCGACCCTGGTCGACGAGATCGAGACCCCCGGGGACGGGCAGGTCCGGGCGCTGGTGGTGGTCGGCGGCAACCCCGCGCTGTCGACACCCGACGCCGCCCGCCTCGACGCCGCGATCGCCGGACTCGAGCTCGTGGTGGCGGTCGACCCCTACGTCGGGGCCACCGCCCGGCACGCCGACGTCGTCCTGCCTCCGCCCGGAGCGCTGCAGCGCAGCCACTGCGACCTGGTGTTCGCCGGCCTGTCGATCCGCAACGTCATCAACTACTCCCCCGCCGCCCTGCCGCTGCCCGACGACCAGCTCGACGAGTGGGAGATCCTGCTCGCGCTGGCATCGATCGCGCTCGGTGCGGGTGTCCCGAGGGACGACGCCGGTGAGGTCGACGTCGCCGCTGCGGATGCCTTCGTCGCCCAGCAGACCGCCGAAGCGCTCGTCGCCGACCCGCACGCCCGCATCGGCATCGAGCGGGATCCTGCGGCGTTGCTGGCTGCCGTCGGCGATCGTCACGGGCCCGAGCGCATGCTCGACCTCGTCCTGCGGGCCGGCCCCTACGGCGACGGCTTCACCGGTGGTGATGGCCTGACGTTGGCGACCCTGGAGGCCGCACCGCACGGGATCGATCACGGTCCGCTGGAGTCCCGGATCCCGGACGTGCTGACCACCGAGGACGGCCGGGTCCACCTCAGCCCCGAGCCCTTCCTGGCGCAGCTGCCGGCCCTGGCGGCCGTGCTCGACGCCGACCCGGCACCGGTGGTCCTCATCGGCCGCCGCCACCTGCGTACCAACAACAGCTGGTCGCACAACGTGCCGAGCCTCAGCCGTGGCCGGTCGCTGTGCGTCCTGCAGGTCCACCCCGACGACGCGGCCCGCGATGGCCTGATCGACGGTGCCCGGGCCCGCGTCACCTCGGCCGCCGGGACCGTGGAGGTGGACGTCGAGGTGACCGACGACCTGCGACCCGGGGTGGTCAGCCTCCCGCACGGGTTCGGTCACGACCTCGAGGGCGTGGAGCTCCAGCTGGCACGCTCCCGACCTGGTACCAACACCAACGTGCTCACCGACCGCTTCCAGGTCGACCGCGTCAGCGGCACCGCGGTGCTCAACGGCATCCCGGTCGAGCTCGCACCCGCGTGAGAGGACCCGCGTGAGGCGTCTGGTACGACGGACCGCCCTGGCCGTGCTCGCCGTCGCCGCTCTGGCCGCCTGCGAGGGCGGGACCGGGGACGACGGAGCGGGCGGCCGGGCGGCTGCCGACGTCGACGTCGACCGTGGGGCCGAGCTGTTCGCCGCCAACTGCGCCGTCTGCCACGGCGATGCGGCCGACGGCACGGCCGCGGGTCCACCGCTGGTGCACGAGATCTACGAGCCGTCCCACCACAGCGACGCCGCGTTCCTGATCGCGGTCCAACGCGGCGTGCAGCCCCACCACTGGGACTTCGGCCCGATGCCGCCGATCAGCGGTCTCGATGCGGCGGACGTCGCCGACATCACCGCCTGGGTGCGCGAGCGCCAACGCGAGGCCGGGATCGAGTAAGCCTGGCATCCTCGTCGAACGGGTCGCGGTCGAGCAGCTTGGCGATCACGTACCGGCCGACCTCCTTCAGCGTCGCCAGGACCGGCACCACCAGCAACGTGCCGACCAGGCCGCCGACCTGGAAGCCGACGAGCAGGCCGATGAGGATGGTCGCCGGTGACATCTGGACGGCGACCCCGGTGATGAACGGCGCCATGAGGTTCGCCTGGAGCTGCACCACGACGATGTAGATCACGATCACCAGCACCGTGAAGGCGGGCCTCGACCAGTCGAGGCGCGTCGACCCGAACGCGATCGCGGCGATCACGCCCGGAACCGCGGCGATGATGGGACCGAAGGTCGGGATCATGTTGAGCAGGGCCATGATGAGGCCGAGGACGAACGCGCCCGGGAGCCCGACGGCCCACAGCACCCCCCAGACCAGCAGACCGGTCACGAGGCTGTTGACCAGCTGCCCGTACAGGTAGCCGCGCCAGATCCCGCCGATCCGCCGGCTCACGCGCTTGCTGTCGTCGGCGTACGCCTGCGGGACGTTCGCCAGGAACGCGGCGTGGAACCGGTGGCTGTCCGCGCTGAGGTAGAGCGCGATCAGGAAGGTGACCAGCATCGTGATCAGCACCCCACCGAGGGCCTGGACCGAGGTCACCAGGCCGCCGAGCAGCACGTTGACCTCCCGGCCCCCGATGCGGATCGTCGCGTCGGCCTCACCGTCATCGACGTCATCGACGTCATCGACGCCATCGACGTCATCGACGCCATCGGTGTCGGCGGCGTCGAACGGTTCCGCCGTCTCGAGGCGCTCGATCATCGGGTCGACCGACTCGCTGAAGTCGAGCTCGTAGCCCGCGAGCTGGATGCTCCGGACGCGCTCGAGCCATCCGACGGCGTCGTCGCGGAGGGTGTCGGCAGCCTCTGCCGGATCGATCTCGGAGAAGGAGGCGACGATGCCGCCGACGATCAACCCACCGATCAGCAGGAACGCGAGGCCGACCACCAGGTAGCTGGCCAGCAGGGCGAGCACCTTCGGTAACCGGGCACGCCGCTGCAGCACGCGGATCAGCGGTGCCATGAGGAAGGCGAGCAGCCCCGCCAGCGCGACCACGGTCAGCACGTTGCGGGCCAGGTACAGCCCGATCAGCCCCGCGACCACCAGACCCACGCCTGCCGTCATCTTGCTCGACGGATCCCACCGCGGGGAGGGGGCCCTCGCCGCCGTGCCCTCGTCCGACGGCTCTACGACGTCCTCGTCCGGCGGACCCGCGACGTCCTCGTCCGGCGGACCCGCGACGTCCCCGCCCGGCCCACTCACCGGTCTGCCCCACCCGTGCGACGGGCGAGGAGGAGCGCGAACCCGTGGGTGTCGCCGCCGTGGACCTGCTCGACCTCCAGGCCGGCGGCGGCGAGCTCGGCGCGGATGCCCGGCACGCGGAACTTGCACGAGTGCTCGACCAGGAGGTGCTCGCCAGCGGCGAAGTGCACGTCGAGGTCCAGCCGCTCGAGGCGGGCGTGGACCTCGCGGGTGGCCTCGAGGGTGAGCTCGACATGTTCCGCCTCGGCGTCCCACCGGGCGCGATGGACGAAGGCGTCCACCGGCAGATCACCGGCCAGCTCACGGTTGAGGATCACGAGCAGGTTGGTCGTGAAGGCCGCGGTGACCCCGGCCGCGTCGTCGTAGGCGGCCTCGAGCACGTCGCGCGGCTTGACGAGATCCACGCCCAGCAGGAACCGATCCTCGGGTGCCATGCTGTCCGCGATCGCGGTCAGCAGCTCAGCTCGGGCGGGTGGGAGCAGGTTGCCGATGGTCGAACCGAGGAAGGCGACCAGGCGTCGGCCGTCCCGGGGGACCTTGCCGAGATCGCGGGAGAAGTCCCCGATGGCGCCGCGGACCTCGAGCCACGGATGGTCGACCGCCAGCTCGGCGGCCGCCTGCTCGACGGCAGCGACCGACACGTCGAGCGGTGCGTAGCGGTCACCGGTCCCCTGCCGGTGCATCGCTTCGAGCAGGAGCCGCGTCTTGCGCGACGACCCCGATCCGAGCTCGAGCAGCTCGTCCGGCTGCGCCGCTGCGACGATGGCGTCCGCCGCGTCCTCCAGGATGGCGGTCTCGGCCCGCGTCACGGGGTACTCGGGCAGCTGTGTGATCACCTCGAACAGCTCCGAGCCACGGGCGTCGTAGAGGTGCTTGGGTGGCAGGTGCTTGGGTGTGGAGATCAGGCCCTGCCGCGCGTCGTCGGCGAGTTCCTCGCGTGGTGCCCGCAGCATCGACAGGGTGGTGATGGTGATGGTGACGGGCTTCACGCGTGCTCCTCGAGGAGGGTCAGGGGTCGTGTCGCCACCGCGCCGGTGCGTCCAACGTGCACGAGCGTCGCGTCGGGTACCGACGTCCAACCGGTCGCGGAGCCGGGGTCAGCGTGGTCGAGCGGCTCGGACGCCACGACCGTACAACCGTCCCAGCCCGGGGCGCCGGTGGCCACCCACAGGCTGTTGCCGGGCAGGTCCAGCGACCCTCGGACGGCGACGGCCTCGGTCCCGTCGGTGACGGCGAGGTTCAACGTCGCCGGCTGAGAGGCGGCTCGACAGGCGACCACGGCATCCACGAGGGCGAGCTCGACCGCCGCTGCCAGGTCCGCACCCCGGCGACGGTGGGCCGCGATCAGCAGGGCCAGCACCCGGGAATCGCTCACCGCCGGGAGGCCGCTGAGCAGGTCGTCGGGCAGCTCGCGCAGCAGCGTCGCGGCCACCCCGGTCCGGAACCCGCCGAGCCAGCCGTTGTGGGCGACCGCGAGGTCACCCACCACGAACGGGGCGACCAGGTCGGCGCCGTGGCCGATCCCGGGGGTCGCCCCGCGGACGGCCGCCAGCACCGTGCCGGCGGTCAGGCGTGCGGCGAGGTCCGGCAGGTTCGGGTCCGACCACGGCGGCGCGAGCGTGGCGTAGCGCAGCGGCGTCGGATCGCCGTCGCCCGGCCACCACGCGATGCCGGTGCCGTCGACGTTCACGTTGCCGTGCTGCTGCTGGCGCGGCGCGTAGCTCTGGACCTCCAGGCCGTGCGGCGCGGTGAGCAGGTCACCGATCGGGCGGGCCGGCCCGAGGCGCAGCGCGAAACGGCACACCTCAGGCCCCCCGCGTCGCGGGGACGTCGCGGGCGACGCGGATCCCGGCCAGGACCTGCCGGCGGTAGGGGTGGTCCCAGTTGCGGTAGGTGGTCCGGGCGATCGGCTCGGCGATCGCCCAGGAGGAGCCCCGGAGCACGGCGTAATCCCCGCCGAAGAACACCTCGCTGTACTCGCGGTAGGGGAAGGCCGCGAAGCCGGGATAGGCCTCGAACCCCGAGCTGGTCCACTCGTAGACGTCCCCGGCGAGCTGCTCGACACCGTACGCCGAGGCACCTGCCGGGTGGCTGCCGACCGGGTCGGGCGCGGCGCGGCGCAGCCCGACGTTCGCTCGGGCCGGCGTGACGGGGGCGTCACCCCACGGGAAGCGACGCTTGGTCCCCGTCGCCGGGTCCCACGAGGCGGCCTTCTCCCACTCGGCCTCGGTGGGCAGGCGCCCTCCGTCCCACCGCGCGAACGCGTCCGCTTCGAACCAGCTGACGTGCTGCACGGGCTCGCGAGGATCGAGCGCCACGTCGCGGCCGGTACGACGCACCCGCCAGCCACCGGTGAGGTCGGGGACCCACCCCTGGGGCGCAGCGTGGCCGGTCTGCTGGAGCCAGGCCCAGCCCCGGTCGGTCCACCACTCGGGCCGGCGGTACCCGCCGTCGGCGACGAACGCGGCGTACCGGCGGCAGCTGACCGGGTAGCGGTCCAGGGCGAAGGTGGGGACCTCGACGCGGTGGGCCCCGCGTTCGTTGTCGTAGGCGTACGGGTCGTGGTCGGTGCCCATCACGAAGGGCCCACCGGGGACCACGACCCGCGCCTCGTCGTCGACCCTGCGGGGTGCCGACGGCGGGGCATGGTCGGGCAGCGGCGTCTCCAGGCCGTCACGCACCAGCAGGGACTGCACCACGGTCTCCTGGTGCTGGCTCTCGTGCTGGGCGATCATCCGGTGGACGGCGCCGTCCCGCACCAGGGGGTCGTCAGGGGTCAGCTCGATCCGGTGCAGCAAGGCCAGGCTCTCGGCCCGCACCTCGTCGAGGTAGGCCGAGGCCTCGTACCGATCGAGCAGCGGCAGGCCGCCCCGCACGCCGCGTGGCTGCTCGAAGGCGTCGTAGAGCCGATCGAACTCCTCCTCGGTGAGGCGTGCGCCACCGAGCTGCCGGACGAGCCAGAGCTCCTCGAAGTTGCCGACGTGGGCGACGTCCCACACCACCGGTGACAGGAAGTCGATCGGTTGGGTGTGCAGCTCGTCGTCGGTCAGCGGCGCCACCAGGCGCTCGGTCCGGGCGCGGGTGTCGGTCAACAGACGCGTCAACCGGTCGATCAGCGGCGTGGTCACCGGTGCACCTCGGCGGTGGTCGGTAGCGGTTCGGCTGCCCAGTCCAGGGCGAGCAGGGGGTCGCGTTCGAGCAGCTCGGCCAGTTCGTCGGCCGGGGCGCGGCCGCGGACGGTGAAGCGGTCCACGTAACCCTCGACGGCCATACCGTCGGCGCGGGTCACCCCGGGGAGCCGGGCGGCGCCGTCACGAGCGTAGGCCCACACCTCGACGGCCAGGGCGCACAGGCGCGGGTCGCTGAGCCCCTCGGTCGCGCAGCGGCGTGCCAGGTCGGGCAGGCCCGCGCGGTACGGCTCGAGCAGTCCGAGGATGGCGTCGCGCGCGCGGGCGTCGAGCACCGCTCCCGCCACCAGCAACACCAGCGCCCGGCGGAACCGGGCGGGCACCGCGTCGATGGCGCGCAGCTCGAGGAACCCCCGGGCACGTACCTCCGGGAACAGGGTCGTCAGGTGCTCACGGACGTCGGCCTCGGTGGGGCGACCGACGGCGTGCCCGTGCCGGAGCCAGTCGTCGAGGCTGCGGACGTCCGGCCGCCCCCCCGAGGGTCCAAGCGCCGACAGGAGCAGGACGTCGGCCGTCAGGGCGAGCTCGAGCACGTGGTCGGCGACGTCGCCACGGTCGGCGAGGAACCCGGGAGCGAACCCGGTCCTCGTCGGGTCCAGCGCCTGCCAGGCCAGGCTCCGGCGCGAACGCACCCGTCGCCCGGCGACGCCGGCAGGGCTGGCCGCGAAGGTCGCGGTGGCCAGCGGGGCGAGCAGGTTGGTCACCGCCCAGCGGGCGTCGGCCTCGGCGCCCGTGCCGAGATCGAGGTTGATCTGCAACGCGCACGTGTGGCGCATCATCAGCGGTCCGTCGGACCCCCGGGCGGCGAGGTGGGCGTGCATCCGTCGGTACCGGGGCGCGGGCAGCTGCTGCGGAGCCGTCGCGACGTCGTGCCACACGTCGAGACCGGCGGCCAGCAGCGACCCGCCGACCGCGTCGAAGCGTGCTGCCACCCGTCCCGCGGTGCGGGTGAGCTCGTCGAGCGCGTCCGGGACGCGCTGGCAGCAGCTGGTCGCGATCTCGACCTGGCCACCAGGTTCGACCGTCAGGGACGAGCCGTGCGCCGCGGCATCCGCCCGTCCGAGCGCGACGACCTCGGCGATCGAGGGCACGGAGCCGACCGGCTCGTTCAGCCGCAGCCGGCGCGTCGGGGTGACGCGGGTGACCGGCAGGAGCTCGAGCTCGAGCCCCACCCCCGAGCCGGTGGTCGGCCCACCGTCCACGGCCTCGGCGACGAGGTGCACGACGTCGGCGTGCGAGACCGCGACGTCCGCGTCGTGGGTCGGCATCGCGTCTCCGTCGGGCTGGGGAGCGTCGAGTTGGGCAGCCACACCCTCGGCGGGGTGGCCGGCGACGCCGCACCCACCGCTGAAGAACCCTGCCAGCTGGGTCCGACATTCCCACCCGTCCATCCGACGGGCCGCGGTGCATCTAGCCTCCGGCACCGGACCGGAGGTGGGTGTGGGCATCGACGTGGTGGCCGAACGGGCCGCGACACCCGGGTGCGCGGGCGTGCTCCACCTCGACCACGCCGGCGCATCGCTGCCCCCGCGTGTGGTGACCGAGACGATCATCGCCCAGCTGCGTCGCGAGGAGGAGCTCGGCGGGTACGCCGCGGCGGACGCGGTGGCCGACCGACGCGGACAGGTGCGGACGTCACTCGCCCGGCTGCTCGGGGTCACCGCCGAGGAAGTGGCCATCGTCGAGAACGCCTCCCGGGCCTGGCAGCTGACCGTCGGGGCGCTGGCCCGCCGCTGGCGCCCCGCCGGGCGGCTGCTCACGTGGCGCACCGAGTACGGCAGCAACGTCATGGAAGCCCTCGCGCTGGCGGGCCGCCGGGACGTGGAGGTGGCGGTCCTGCCGGACGACGCGCAGGGCCGCGTCGACCTCGACGCCCTCGACGATGCCCTCGACGACCGTGTGGCGATGATCGCCCTGACGCACGCGCCGTCGATCGACGGCGTCGTCCAACCCGCAGCGGAGGTCGGCCGACGGGCCCGCGCAGCGGGTGTGCCGTTCGTCCTCGATGTCTGCCAGTCGGTCGGTCAGCTCGACGTGACGCTGCCGGGGACGGGGGCGGACGTGCTCGTGGGCACGGGTCGAAAGTTCCTGCGCGGCCCCCGTGGCACCGGCTTCCTGGCGGTCCGGGGCGAACTCCTGGCGACCCTCGACGCACCCTTCGCCGAGCTCGGATCGTCGCGCTGGGCGCCCACCGGCGAGGTGACCCCGTTCCCGGACGCCCGCCGCTTCGAGACCTGGGAGCGGTCAGTCGCGCTCGAGCTCGGCCTCGGCGCGGCGGTCGACCACCTCCTCTCCCTCGGGCCCGCGGCGGTGGAGGCCCACGTGACCGCGGTCGCCGAGGACCTCCGCCGTCGGCTCGCGGAACTGCCTCGCATCACGGTCCGGGACACCGGCCCGCCACGTTCGGCGATCGTCACCTTCACCGTCGACGGTGTCGACGCGGCGGAGCTGGTCGCCCAGCTGCGCTCGGAGCGGATCCACCTGTCGGCGATGGACGCGTCGGCGGCACGCTGGGCCCTCGGGGCCCGGGGCCTGCCCGCGGTCCTGCGCGCGAGCGTCCACACCACGACCACCGAGGAGGAACTCGACCGCTTCGTGGCGCGCCTCGCGTCCTGGTGACGCGGCCGAGGAGGGGAACGGGCGCGCACGTCGAATACCACCCGGGATGACGCGACCGGCGCGTCACGGTGTCGAGGGTGCCGCTGTGGGTGGGATGACTCGTCGTGCGTTGCTGCGGGCTGCCGGTGGCAGCACCGGGACGCTCGCGTTCGGTGGGCTCGTGGGGCGGGTCGTCGAGACCGTGTCGGGCCGGCTGTCCGGTACCGAGGACACCCTGGATGACGTCGCCGACGAGGTCCTGCAGCTCGCGCTGGTGACCCTCACCCCCGGCCGCCAGCACCTGATCGCCGACCTCGACGAGACCCACCACGTCACCGACGACGGTCGGGTCGAGGTCCTGCTGTGGCCGGGCGACCTCGCCAAGCTCGTCGCCACCGGGCTGCCGTTCGAGATCACCGTGCCCGACCTGGTGCTGCGCGACGTCCTGGCCGACCGCGAGGCGCCGCAGGTCTCCGCGGTCGCGCGCCAGCCGGGCGAGACCACCACCGGCGACTACCGCAGCCTCGCCGACTACGAGGCCGACCTGCGGCTGCTCGCCGAGCGGTTCCCCGAGCAGACCCGCCTGATCGAGCTGCCGTACCGGACGCTGGAGGGGCGCACGGTCCTGGCGCTGGAGATCGCCGACGACGTCCACGCCTCCGACGGCCGACCCACCTTCTACAACGACGGGTTGACCCACGCCCGGGAGTGGCCGGCCGGCGAGGTCGTCATCATGTGGGCGTTCGACCTGCTCGAGAACCAGGACGACCCGGCCAACCGTCGGTTCCTGCAGCGGTCGCGCAACCTGGTGGTCCCGGTGGTCAACCCCGACGGGTTCCACCACTCGCGCGAGTTCCCCATCGACGACAACATCCCCGGCCTCGGCAGCGGTGCGAGCGGCATCGTCCTCGGTGGGCAGGGTCAGTACTGGCGCAAGAACAAGCGCAGCTTCCTCGGCAGCCACGTCGGCGTGGGCCTCGGACCCGCCGTTGGCAAGCCAGTCAACATCGACGCGTACGGCGTCGACGTCAACCGCAACTACGCCTACGAGTGGGGCGACGACACCGGCGGTTCGTCCGGCGACGTGCTGTCGGCGGTCTACCGCGGGGCCAGCCCGTTCAGCGAGCCCGAGGCGATGAACGTCCGGTGGCTGCTGACCGGACGGCAGGTCCTCGGCGCGAACTCCCACCACACCTCCGGTGATCTGGTCCTGTGGCCGTGGGGTGACACCCGCGACGACGCGCCCGACAACGCCGTCCTCGAGGGGCTCGGCCGGGCGATGGCGATCTACAACGGCTACCGGCCGCAGAAGGCCGTCGACCTGTACATCACCACGGGCACCACGCTCGACTGGGCGTACGGGGCGCTCGGGACCATCTCGTACACCTTCGAGCACGCCGGGTCCTCCTTCCACCCCGCGTACGCCAGCACCGTGCCGGCGATGTACGACAAGAACCGCGAGACCTTCCGCCTGCTGAACGAGATCACGTGCCTGCCCCCCGAGGACCGGGACCTGTCGGCCTACCGCGCCGATGCGCTCGCGCGGCTCGCCGACTTCGCCGACCCGGCGGGCCTGCACCACGCGATCGTGACCGGACGTGTCGTCGGCGCCGGTACCGCGGACGCCCCCGCGCCGGCTCCCGGCAACGGCAGGAACAAGAACGGCAAGGGTCGACCCGACGACGGCGGTGGTTCGGGTGGGCCCGAGGGCGTCCAGGCGGTGCTCGAGCTCGCCAAGCGGTTCGAGACGCGGCTGTGGAAGCGCGGCGACGGTTCCAACCCGCTCGGCCAGATCTCGATCCCCGAGCAGCTGACCGCCACGATGACCACGGCGCCCGACGGCCGGTTCGTCTGGCACGTCAACCCCTCGACCCAGCCTGCCATCGAGTTCGACGGCGGGCAGGAGCCCTACACCCTCGCCGCTCGCGCCGGTGGGCTGGGCGCGTCGCGGGAGTTCGTCGTCCGCCGCGGCCAGGTCCTCGACCTCGGCGACCTCACCCTCGGCTGAGTTCGTCAGCGGGTGTTGCTGGATAGGCGCAACCGGACGGGGGGGGTCCGTCGTCATCTCAGCCACGACGGGCATCGTGCAGATACGGCGGTTCGCGCCACCGATGTCTGGTGACGCCAGCCTTGGACGGTGACGCCAGAACGGCGTTGGGCCGCCGTCTGCCGTCACCGTCGTCTTCTCACGTCACCGAGCGACCCAGACGACCAGTGGAACACGCCCGGTAGGCACACCGCTGTCATCCCGAACAGGCCACTGGCGAATCAGCACCTCTGCGGGTAACGTGTGTAGCACGCTGCTACACGCGGAGGTGGCGATGGGTTCGGCAGCCGCAACCCCGACCCGGGTCAACAAGGACGTGTACGCCGCCGCGAAGGCCGCAGCGTCTCTGACGGGTCGCACCGTGGCCGAGCAGCTCTCGCACTGGGCCAAGGTCGGTAGCGAGGTCGAGGCCATCGCGCTGCTCGAGCTCCGTCAGCGCCGTCGGACGGCGCAGGAGCTCCTTGCCGGGAGGGATTACGACCGTCTGCCTGCCGATGAGCAGGCGCTGGTGCGCACGGCCTGGGACGAGGAGATGGACGCTGCGTTGGCCTCCACCGACATCGCGGCCGACAAGCGCGCAGCCGGCCAGCCAGTCATCACCCTCGATGAGGACGGCAACGTCGTCCGGCACCTGCCTGACGGGACCATCGAACAGCTGTGAGCTCGTCTCCCGACCTGTACCTGTTGGCCGGCCCCAACGGAGCAGGCAAGACGACCTTCTACGAGCAGGTGCTCGCAGCGACCGGTCTTGACTTCATCAACGCCGATCGGATCGCGGCGTTGCGTTGGCCTGGCGACGAGGTAGCCCGTGCCTACGACGCAGCCGCAGAAGCGGCTGCGGTGCGGGAGCGCTACCTCGCCGACCGGCGCTCGTTCATCACTGAGTCCGTCTTCTCTCATCCGTCGAAGGTCGATCTGGTCACGCGGGCGGTCGAGGCTGGCTATCGGGTGCACCTACGGGTGCTGATCGTGCCGGTGGACCTGTCGGTAGCTCGGGTGGCTCAACGTGTCCTCGAAGGAGGACACGACGTCCCCGAAGCCAAGATCCGACAGCGACACGAGCGGCTCTCGACCCACGTGGTCGATGCCATCGACAGGGCCTACGAGACCCGTGTGTACGACTCTTCGGGTCAGAGCGGCCAGGACTTCGTGGAGGTGGCCCGCTACCAGTACGGAGTCGTGCTGGGCGAGACTCGTTGGCCCAAGTGGGCACCGTTGGAGCTCACCGGCGAGCAACCCACCTAGCCGCTACCGAACGCCCGGATCCTCCTGTTGACCGCGGTGGCCGTCGGGCGGTTCGTGCTCCCTGGCGGTGACCTCAGAGCTTGCTCGGTGGTACGTGTCCCTGAGCGAGTCGTCGCCGTACCTCATCGACGGCGCTCGCGGTTCCGTCTCGCTGACGAACACGGGTGTGGTGGATGAGACCATCGTCTCGCCGAGCTTCGATGATCACGCTGCCTCGCAGCCGGGCGTGGACCTGCCAGGCGAGCACGTCGAGGGGCAAGGGCAGAGCCGCAGGTACGAGGACATGCTCCCGCGAAGGGCTCGGCGTTACGTGCCACGCTCGGCTGACGCCGGCACCGCCGCGAGGTAGCGGTGACCAGGTGTGTTGGCTCATCCCGCCGACGGTGTCGTGTCGGTGGGAGGTCGGGTCGGCGAGGCGGTCAGGACGCCGCGGCGCCGCAGGTGGCGGAGCGCTCGCGCTGCGGCGTGAGCCCCGCACATGCCGTGCGCGCCCGGCCCCGGCGGCGTGGCCGCCGAGCACACGAAGTGACCGGGGAGGCCCAGGTCGTAGGGGTGGAGGGTGGGCCGAGGACCCAGCACCAGTTGGGGCAGGTCCTTGGAGCCGGTCATGATGTCGCCACCGGCGAAGTTGGCGTTCTCTGCAGCGAAGTCGGTTGGCGTGTGCACCACGGTGCCGCGCACCCGGTCGGTGAAACCGGGCGCGAACCGTTCGATCTGGGCGACGATGGCCGGCGCGACGTCCCCGGGGTGACCGTGAGGTACGTGGGCGTAGGCCCACAGGGGGTGGAGGTCACCGGAGGAGCGCTGCGGGTCGGCGAGGTACTGCTGGCCGACGAGCACGAACGGACGGGCGGGCATCCGGCCGGCGACCACGTCACGCTCCGCCTGCGCCACCTCGTCGAACGTGCCTCCCAGGTGGACCGTGCCGGCACGGCGGGCTGCCTCGACCGTCCACGGCACGCCACCCTCGACGGCGAAGTCGACCTTGTAGGCCGCGGGGCCGCGACGGAAGCGGCGGTACGCGCGGCGGGTACGGCGCGGCAGCCGGTCACCGACGACGCGTGTCACCGCATCCGGCGCGAGATCCCAGATCGTGACGTCGGCGGGAGGCAGATCGCGAAGCGACCGGACCTCCACGCCGGTGTGGACCGAGCCACCGAGGTCGCCGAGGAGAGCGACCAGGGCGTCGGCGATCCGCTGGGACCCTCCCTCCGCGACGGCCCAGCCGTGACGGTGCCCGGCCGCCAGGATGCCAAGCCCGATGCTGCTCGACAGGGGGCGATGGAGCGGCCGGAACGCGTGGGCCGCGACGCCGCCGAACAGCGCCCGCGCCTCCTCGGTCCGGAACCACCGGGCCAGGACGGTCGCGGGCAGCGCGGCTGGTACACCGAACCGGGCGAGGCGCAGCGGGTGGCGAGGCACGCGCAGGAGGGGGCCGAGGATGTCCTCGGCGAGCGCGTCGTAGCCGGCCGACGGCCCGGCGAGCAGCCGCAACCACCGGTCACCGTCGGCTCCGAGGCATTCGGCCGTCCGCTCGACCGACCGGTGCAGGACCCCGGCGGTGCCGCCGTCGAGCGGGTGGACGCAGTCGATCTCCGGCTGCCGCCACCGCAGCCCGTACCGCTCGAGGCCGAGGCCGGTCAGGAACGGTGAGCCGACGGCCATCGGGTGGATGGCCGAGCAGTGGTCGATCACGAGCCCGGGCAGGGCGGTGCGACTGGAACGGGTCCCCCCGCCCGGCGTGGATGCAGCCTCGAGGACGGTCACCTCCACGCCACCGCGGGCCAGGGCGACGCCGGCAGCGAGCCCGTTGGGCCCGCTGCCGACGACGGTCGCGGTGGCCACGATCAGCGAGCCGCCGGGGAGGGCACGTCGGAGCCGGCGGTCGCGTCGCCCTCGCCACCACCAGCCGCGGAGGCGGCGTCTGCCGCCGGACCTGCTGCCCGCCAGGTCACGTCGAGGTCGATCGGCCCGTCCGGCAGCCACGGCTGCGCATCGACGGCGTCCTCGACCTTCCACGTACCACGCTCGATCACACCGAGTGCGGCGTCGATGACCTTGTAGCTCTGGGTGCGCTTGTGGATCGGCTGCGACTCGACCCACACGATGATCCACTCCCCCGGAGCGAACCCGACGCGTTCCTGCACCGCGGCGATCAGGTCCTCGTCGTGCAGGTGACCGTCACCGAAGTTGAAGCCGATCAGGCTGTTGCAAGCGAACTCGGCCTCGCGGACGGTTCGCTCCTCGAGATCGGGGAGGCGTGCGGCGAGCACGCTGAACAGCCCGCGGCCCTGGCTGTGCATCGACCGCCACGCGATCGTCTGCTGCATCGTGATCTCGGCGACCTCCGGTGGGTAGCCCATCGCCTGCAGCTGATCGACCTGGTTGACGGTCGGACGGTGCGGGATGGTGTTCAGCTTGGCCTCGGCGCCGGGTGCGAACGCCCACAAGGCTGACGCCCAGTTGCCGGCGTACTGGCGCATCGAGGGCAGGAAGGACACGAGGTCCGGCCGCAGGTTGCCGAGGATAGGGAAGAACACCAGTCCGGCGACGATCGCGACGCCGAGCAGCGGTGACGAGATGTTCCACACCGCGAACCCGTCTGCGTTGGGGTGCCCGATGAAGAGGAACACCGTGAGGTAGCCGAACAGGATGTTCCACTCGAGCGGCACGGCGAGCGGGAAGGTGGACGTGATGAACAGGTGGAAGACCACCATCAGCGCCACGGCCGCCAGGGTCAGCCTCGTGTCGGTGGAGAACAGCAACACCAGCGGCGTCACGATCTCGACCGCGGACCCGCCGACGTGGGCGAGCAGCGAGGCGCTGCGCGACGGTCGGATGTCGCGCGGGAAATCCCGGTAACTGGCCCGCTTCAGCGCGCAGGACGGGACGCAGGGGCTGTTGGACACCATCGGTGCGACCACGTGGGTGAAGTGGTAGCCGAACTTCGAGATCCCGGCCCCGATCCAGACGATGGCGATGAGCAGCTTGGCGGCGACGATCATGTCGACGAAGCCGAGCGAGGTGAAGAAGATCATGGCCGGCAGGTACTGCTCACCGCGCGCGGCGAGGAAGATCGTCTTGTCCCGCAGCCCGCACAGCACCAGCAGCACGATCGACGCGACCACCAGCACCGGGGGCACCAGCCCCGAGCTGACCTCGGGGCGGGCCACGTCGAGTCCCGCGCCCATCTGACCTGGCGAGACGACGGCGATCAGCAGGGACACGAGTAGCCCGAGGTAGAGGACGACGTCGAGACCCGTACGCCTGTTGCCGTCGGTGAACGGGACGCGCTTCCACGGTCGGAGCCGGATCGTCCCGGGACGTGCCCAGAACACCACCCCACCGGTCATCGGCTTGAACTTGCCGGCGATGGGGCCCCACGATCCGGCGATGCCGATCGCCTCGAGCAGGACGGTCCACAGCACGAGCTTCTGCCAGACGATCGGCTGATCCCACCAGCCCCCGATGTCCCAGAACGGCCCGACCCCCGACGAGTGGGTGGCGATGGCCGTGCCGGCGATGAGGTAGACGAGGACGACCTTGACCACGTAGGTGGTCGGGATCATCTTCGGCGATCCGAAGCCGTACTCCACCCAGTGCAGCGCGAGCGTCTTGGTGCGCTCGAACAACGGCTTCTCCAGGAACGGTCCGGGGTCGACCGGGGGAAAGTCCCCCTCCTTGAATCCCATCTGGCTAGCTCCTCCCAGGTATCGCCGGCCCACGCTCTGCGGGCACGGCTGGTCAGCCACCCGCGACGGGTGGTCGTGATGCTTCCTGCGGTGGGTCCGGTCAGCCCACGGGTGCCGCCACCCGACGCAGTGCGGGCTTGTCGATCTTCCCGACCGGGTTCTTCGGGAGGGCATCGACGATGATGATGCGGCTCGGCACCTTGACCGAGGCGATGCGCTCGCGGCAGCGCGCCTCGAGCTCGTCCGCAGCGACATCGCTGCCTGGCCGGACCGTGACGAACGCCACCGGCACCTCGCCGAGCAGCTCGTGCGCCACCCCGACCACCGCGGCGTCGGTCACGTCGACGTGCGCGTGGAGGGCGTTCTCGATCTCCTTGGGGTACAGGTTCTCCCCACCACGGATGATGATGTCCTTCAGCCGGTCGACCAGCACCAGGTAGCCGTCGGCGTCGATCCGGCCGACGTCACCGGTGCGCAGCCAGCCATCGACGATCGTTCGCTCGGTCTCCTCCGGCATACCGAGGTAGCCGCGCATCACGTTTGGGCCGGCGATCAGCACCTCGCCCTCCTCGCCGGCCGGCACGTCGTCCCCGTTCGGGTCGACGACGCGCAGCCGCTGCCCCGGCAGCGCGATCCCGACCGTGCCGGGACGCCGGGGGCCGTGCAGCGGGTTGATCGTCGACGCGCAGGTCCCCTCGCTGAGCCCGTAGCCCTCGACGACGGGGATCGCGAACCGGTCCTCGAACGCTCGGATGCGCTCGGCCGGCATGGGTGCTGCCCCACAGATCGCCACACGCAACGACGAGGTGTCGTGGGTGTCGGGCTGGGCCAGCAGCGTCGCGTAGATGGTCGGGACCGCCGAGAAGTAGGTCGGCCGGGTCCGTTCGACGAGCGGGAAGAAGGTCGCGGGGTCGAACAGGCCGGCGATGTGCGTCGCACCGCCGGCCAGCAGCGGGGACAGGACGCTGACCACGATGCCGTTGACGTGGAACAGCGGCAGGACGAGCAGGCTGACGTCCCGCTCGTCGAGCTCGAGCGCGCCGACGATCATCCGGCACATGGCGTCGATGTTGCCGTGATCGAGCATCACACCCTTGGGTTGGCCGGTGGACCCACTGGTGTAGAGCAGCAGCGCGAGGTCGTCGGCGGTCACGTCGACGGGCTCGAACTCGGGCCCCACGGCCGACCGGAGTTCGTCGACGTCGAGGGTGACGTGCGGCGTCGTCGTCTCGCCGACCACGACCGACGCGCCGGCGTCGTCGAGCTGGGCCCGGATCTCGGTCTGGGTGAAACGCGGGTTGACCGGCGTCACCGTGGCACCGAGCCGCCAGGCGGCGAAGAGCGTGACGACGAGTTCGATCCGGTTCGGCAGCACGACGGCCACCACGTCGCCCCGTCGCACGCCGAGCGACCACATCGTCCCGGCAGCTCGCCGTACCGCCTCGAGGAAGGCCTCGTTGTCGAGCGTCGTGACGTCATCGGTCAGGCACGATCCCGACGGAGCGGTCGCGGCTCGGCGATCCGGCAACGATGACAGCACGGTCACGACGCATCTCCCTCCGGAACTCGCCCTCCCGGCGAGCTCTTCTCGGAGGACGCTACGGCGGCCCGGGATGGACGACCATGGCGTCGCGTGACCGACCTGCGCCCGGTGGTTGTGTCCTCGAGCCAAAGCGCGGGGCACCGGCGGCGGCCGCTTGGTGCCGCGACACAGCGGCGGCGGTCTGCGCTGTGTCACCGAGACAGAAGCTCGGGCGGTTCCACGGACGGCATGTCGCTCGCTCGGTGTGCTGGCTACGGTCCGCCTCATGGAGCCGGATCCCGCAGGTGTGGTCGTCGATGTCGCGAGGGCCATCCTCGACGACCTGCCGGCGCTGACCACCGAGATGACCGACTGGTTCATCGAGGTCATCCCCGAGTTCCGCCACGACGAGGTCGTGCGCCGGCTGATGGTGTCGAGCACCGCAGCCAACCTGAACGCCATCGTCGACATGCTGGTGCACGACATCCCGCTCGAGCAGATCGCCGTGCCGGCGGCTGCCGCCGAGTACGCGCGGCTGTTCGCACAACACGATCTGTCGCTCGAGGCGCTGCTGCGTGCCTACCGGCTCGGCGAGCATCGCTTCGTGACGTGGGGTGTGAGCGCACTCGACGCTCGCGCGCACGAGGTCGATACCAGGCTGGCACTCGCGGCCGTGACCCACCTGACCCGGCGCGTGAACCGCTACATCGACCACGTGATCGAAGGACTGATCACGATCTACGAGGCCGAGCGACGCGAGTGGGACGGGCGCGCCGGGGCCGACCGCGCGATCCAGATCCGGACGCTGCTCAACGCCGAGGGCGTGAGCCAGGAATCCGCTCAGAAGCTGGTCGACGTGCCCCTCGATGGCCACCACCAGGCCGCCATCGCGTGGGTGCCGGCCGACGAGCCGCCGACGGGCACGCTGAAGGCGGTGACCCGGGTCCTGGCAGACGTCGCCGGCCGAGCGCCGCTGACGATGATGGCCGATGACCGCACGCTGTGGGCGTGGGTCAGCGGCCCGACACCGCCGCAGCTCGACGTCACCGCCCTCCGGGAGGGGCTGGGGTCACTGCCGGAGGTGACGATGACGCTGGGCGCGCCGGGCCGGGGCCTCGACGGCTTCCGCGGATCGCTCCGTGAGGCGCAGCGCGCCCGTGCCATCGTCGGCAGGATGCAGCATCCGTCACCGGTGACGCGGTTCGACGACGTCGCCGTCACGGCGCTGCTGACGTCGGACCTCACCGACCTGCATCGGTGGGTCGAACGCAAACTGCCGGGGCTGCTCGGCGACGATGCCAGCCTCGCGCAGCTGCGGGAGACCGTCCGGGTGTACCTCGCCTGCAACGGCAGCTACACGCAGGCCGCCCTGCAGCTGCACATGCACAAGAACACCGTTCGCTACCGGGTCCGCAAGGTGGAGGAACTCACCGGGCGCTCCCTGCTCGAGGACCGCCTCGACGTCGAGGTGGCGCTGCGAGCCAGCGAGCAGCTCCGCAACCGCACGCGGTGACCTGACGGTGACTCACGCCTCGTAGCTCATCCGGCCGAGATCGGCGAGGAGCTCCTGGTCGCCCTCCAGCGAGGTGGTCAGGATCTGCCGTCCCACCTCCAGCAGTTGGAACACCCGCGGGTCGGTGACCTGGTGGATCACCAGCGAACCCTCCCGATGGGACGTGACCACCCCGGAGCGGCGCAGGGTGGTCAGGTGCTGCGACAGCGTCGAGCCGCCCACGCCCACGGCTTCGGCGATGTCGGCCACGTTGGATTCGCCGGCGCGCAGCACCTCGAGGATGCGGATGCGCACCGGATGCCCGAGCGTCTTGAACAGCTCGGCCTTGCGCTCGTACACGGGTCGGGTCATCCGGCAGCCTCTCGCACCATCAGCTTCGGGAGAAGGTTAGCGCGGATTCGTGTATCCGTGGATCCGCGCAACGGTGTAACCTTCCGCCAGCCACCCGATCGGCGTGGCCCGCTCCCGGGGTTCCGATGCCGTCCTCGCTCGCCCGCTTCCTGCCGCGCCGTGCCGACTACGACCTGGCCGTCTTCCGCAGCGACCTGCTGGCCGGCGTCACGGTCGCGGTCGTCGCGCTCCCGCTGGCCCTCGGGTTCGGGATCACCTCCGGTGCCGGGGCGGCGGCCGGGCTCTACACGGCGATGGCGGCCGGGATCCTCGCGGCGGTGTTCGGCGGGTCCAACCTGCAGGTCTCGGGGCCGACGGGCGCGATGACGGTCGTGCTGCTGCCACTGGTGTCGCACTACGGGGTCGCTGCGCTCGCGCCGGTGGGGCTCCTGGCAGGGCTGTTCCTGCTGGTCTTCGCCGCCGCCCGGATCGGGAGGTTCATCCGCTACATCCCCTACCCGGTGATCACCGGGTTCACCATCGGGATCGCGGTCATCATCTTCCTGCAGCAACTGCCCGGGTTCCTCGGGGCGCCCAAGGGCGAGGGCGAGCAGGTGGTCGTTGCCAGCTGGCAGACCCTGCGCGCCTTCGCCGACGCCCCCGGCTCGGCCACCCCGCTGCTGGGTCTGCTGACCGTGGGCATCATGGTCGGCTGGGGGCGGATCGAACGGCTACGGGCCTTCCCAGCCAGCATGGCAGCGCTGCTGGCCGGCACCGGCCTGTCGCTGCTGCCGGTGTTCGCCACCGTGGCCCGCATCCCCGCGATCCCCACCGGCCTGCCGGTCCCGGCGCTGCCGAGCGTGGCCGGGCTCGGGGCCACCGAACTGGTCCGTGCGGCGCTGGTGATCGCGGTGCTCGCCGCGCTCGAGAGCCTGCTGTCCGCCGTGGTGGCCGATGGCATGACCATCGACGAGCGGCACGACCCGGAACGAGAGCTGTTCGGGCAGGGCATCGCCAACATCGGCAGCGCCGTCGTCGGCGGTATCCCTGCCACCGCCGCCCTCGCGCGCACCGCCGTCAACGTCCGCTCGGGTGCTCGCACCCGGCTCGCGGCGATCATCCACGGGCTGATCCTGGCGGCGATCATGGTCGCGCTCGCGCCGCTGGCCTCCCGTATCCCGCTGGTGGCGTTGGCCGCCATCCTGATGGTCGTCGCTGCACGCATGGTCGAGTTGGCCGAGTTCCGCGAGATCCTGCGCGCCACCAAGTCCGACGCCGCCACGATGCTGCTCACGCTCGGCGTCACCGTGGCGTTCGACCTGATCCTGGCCATCGAAGTCGGCCTGATCGCGGCCGGGGCGCTGTTCGTCACCCGCATGTCGCAGCTGTTCCAGGTCGATACGACGGTCCTCGGAGGCGACGAGCTACCGCTGCACGAGCGCCGCGCAGCCGCAGATGCCGAGCATGCGCTCCGCCGGGACGATCTGGTGGTCTACCGCATCGAGGGACCGATCTTCTTCGGCGCTGCTGACCGGTTCTTCGAGGAGCTGCTCCGTGTCGACCGTCACATCCGGATCGTCGTGCTGCGCATGCGGCGCGTCCCGGTGATGGACGTCACCGGCGCCGCCGCCCTACGGGCGCTGGTCGCCCGGCTCAGCCGCCGCGGCATCGTGGTGATGCTGTCCGGCGTGCAGGAGCAGCCACGCAGCGTGCTGGAACGCACCGGCATCCTGGCCCAGGTCACGCGCCACGGCGATCACCTGTTCGACGACACCGATCAGGCCATCGCCCACGCCCGGCAGCATCTGGCCAACCACGACCACACCCACCCTGCCCGGACGCCGGCCTGACCGTCTCGGTGGCTGGGGTGCGTGGCTCAAGGCGACGAGGCCATCGGTCGACGTCCTGAGGGACCGGCCGTCCCCGGCCACGGTCGCCCCTGGCGGCCGGACGTCCCTCGAGCCCGGAGCCTCACCGTGCGGCTGCGCCCCCTGACCGCGGTCGGAGCCCTCGTGGCCGCGCTCACCTTCGGGACGGTGGCCGCCGCCGTCGGGGGCACCAGCGACCTCAGCGAGTTGGAACGGCAGGCCGCCGAGCTGTCCTCGAACCTCGGCACCCTCGACGGGGACATCGCCACCACTCGCAGCCGGCTCGCGGTCCTGACCGCCAACCTCGACGACGCGCGTGCCCAGCTTCGCGTCGCCGAGGGCCAGCTCGCCCTCGCGCGTGCCGCGTCGGAGGAGGCCACGGCCACGGCGCTCGAGGCACGGGCCGCTCACGCCGCCGCGACCGAGCGACTCGACGGGACGCGCACGGTCCTCGGCGTGGCCGAGGACCAGCTGGCCGCACAGCTCGCCACCCGGTTCAAGTACGGCAGCACCGATCCTCGAGCGACGGGCGTGCTGCGGCTGCTGACCACCCCCGACACCAACCCGAACGAGTTCCTCCACCGCATGCGTCAGCTGGAGCGGGTCGTGGGCCAGCAGGCCCAGGTGATCGAGGAGGCCGTCCAGCTGACCCGCGAGCAGGCCGACGCCCAACACCAGATCGTCATCACCTCGCGGACCGCCACCGACGCGGCGCGGGCTGCAGCCGAGGTCGCCGCCGAGGTCGAACAGCTCGCCGCTGACGCACGCCTCGTCGCCGACCGCATCACCCGCGACGAGGCCACCGTCCGCGCCGTCCTCGGGCAGCTCGAGCTCGACCGCACCCAGACCGCCAACCTCCACGCCGAGGTGGAGGGCCACGTCCAGGCGCTGCTGGCCCGCCTCGCCGCCCAGCGCGCGGCCGACGCCGCCGCCAACGGCGGGGGCGGCCCACCCGTCGACGGCGGCTACTGCCCGGTGCAGGGTGCCGTCGCCGGACGGGACTTCATCAACGACTGGGGCTTCCCCCGCTCCGGTGGCCGCCGCCACCAGGGCAACGACGTCTTCGCCCCGACCGGGACCCCCGTGATCGCCATCACCGACGGTGTGGTGACCCGCATGGACCCGCCCTCGCGACCCACGCGCCTCGGCGGGATCACCGTGACCTACGAGACCACGGACGGGTCACGTTGGTACAACGCGCACCTCGACACGATCAGCCCGGGGATCGAGGTCGGGACGCGGATCGTGGCCGGCCAGCAGATCGCGACCGTCGGACGCACCGGCAACGCGCGCACCACCCCACCGCACAACCACATCCAGCGTCACCACGGGGGACGGTGGATCAACCCCTACCCGACGCTCGCGCAGCTCTGTCGCTAGCGCTCCGTGAAGGCGGCACCACGACGGGCGAGGGGCCTAGACTCCGGGCGGCGCCGGACGGTGAGGAGGTGGCGCACGTGTCGAACACGCAGCCAGCCCTCCGGGTCGGTGTCTGCGACGACGATCCCGCCTTCCGGGGCCTCGTCCGCCGGGTGCTGGAGGATCACGTCGATCTGGTCGGTGTCGTAGCGACCGGCGACGATGCCGTCGATCTGGTCACCGAGACCAAGCCGGATGTGCTGCTGCTCGACGTGCTGCTCAGCGGCGAGAGCGGCATCGAGGTGATCCCTCGCCTGCTACGAGCCGGCCCCACCACGATGCTGGCCGCCCTGTCCGGCCTGGATGCCGAGCGGTGGGAGCAGGAGGTCCTGGTGGCTGGCGCGTTCGTCTACTACGAGAAGACGACGATCCTCGAGCTCCCCGACCTGCTGCCGACCGACGTCGCGCTGTTCCGCAGAGCCCTGGCGGGCGAGGACGTCCTGGCCCCGTCCGCGCTGCGTCGACGGCGTGTGGAGCGCGACGCCCCGCTCACCGGACCGGATGCCCCCGACTGACCGCGGCGTACGCTCCCCATCTGGGCACGCGCCGACCGAGCCAACGGATCAACCGACCGTGACGGGCCCGGCCGCGAACGCGATCGGGTCGGCACCCGCGGCGACGGCGTCGGCCATCCGCTGGATCGCGTCCGCCCCCACGTGACGCACGTGGGGTGCCGCGGCCTCGCGGCGACGCGTCAGCGTCGGGTCGACGTACCCGAGCCGCACGATCATCCCGCGCGCGACATCGGTCCCCTGGATGCGGAGGAACGCGTGGTTGAGCGCCCGCTCGGTGTCGCCACGCGGGTCGACCACCGCCACGGCCACGTCACCGGTCACCAGCAGGTCACCGTCGACCTCCACGGGGCGATCCGACGCCTCCAGGATCGCCCGCAGCACGTCGAGGGCACGGTCCGGGTCGGCGATGCGGCTGCGGATCGCCGGTGCGAGGTCCAACCGCTCGGCGAGCGGCGTCGCGCGCACCTCGGGGGCCGGCTCTGCCACGTACCGGGGGTGGCCCGGATCGCTCTGCGGGACCGGCGACGGGGTGTGCCGGGCCGGGGCGTGGGGCGTACGGAGCGCGGGCGGGAGCTCGACGTCCGCCGGGAGCGGTTCGGGTCGGTGCTCGACGCCGAGGACCGTGCCGTCACGCGCCACGACCTCGACCTCCACCAGGTCCCGGTCCCGCGCGAGGACGCGGTGGGCAGCCTCCTGCACCAGCCGCTGCACGGCCGGGTCGTCCGGGTCGGAGCTCTCGATGTCGAGCACGATGCGGGTACCACCGCGGTCCTCGTCACCGCCCCACGCGGTGCGCCGCGGACCAGGCTCGGCCGCACGGCTGAGCCGCCGCCACCCCCACACGAGCACGGCGGCGAGCGCCGCCAACCCCAGGACCGCGAGCACCTCGACCATGGAAGCTCCTCATCCAAGGTCTCCATGGTGCGGGTCGGAACGCCTCCCGTCCAGGGCCGCAGGTCACGGCAACCCCCGATCCGCACCGGGCTCGCCCCCCGGGGCGTCGACATCGTCCGAGCGCTCGCCGCTCCGACCCGGAGCATCGTGTGCGCCTGCCGACGGGGGCGCGCGCGTACCGTCCAGTACGCGAGGTTCGGCAGGCACCGGGCACGCGCACGCGGAACGACGAGGAAGGGCAACCCTCGTCGTCGGGAGCGTCGATGTCACCAGCTCGGTCCGAACCTGCTCGCCTGCTGCCGGCGGTCGTCACCGCCCTGGCCCTCGTGGCCGCGCTGGTCGCACCCGCGTGGTCCGCCGAGACGCCCGGTGACACGGCTCCCGGGCGTCTGGTCGAGGTGGACGACTTCACCGGCGTCTCGGGGCCGCTCGAGGACGGTGAGCTCGAACTCGCCGTGGTCTCCACCCGCGCCGCGACCGTCACCGGCGGGGACGCGCTGTTCGCGATCCGCGGCCTGGACGAGGCCGACGACCTCGTCGTGACGCGCAACGGAGAGGACGTCACCGACCGCTTCTCCCCCGACGAGGACGGCCCGCTGCTCGGCCTGGTCGACGGGCTCGTCGACGGCGACAACCTGGTGGCGCTGCAGGCGCACCACCCGGACCACGGCACCCGCGGCGCCACCCTGCCGGTCCGGAGCCACCCGATCACGGGCCCGGTGTTCTCCGGTCCGCACCAGGAGCCGTTCATCTGTCGGACGACGGCGATGGGCCTCGGCGAGCCGATCGACGACGACTGCTCGATCGAGACTCGGGTCCAATGGTTCTCCCTCTCCGCCCTCGACGGGGCACGCTTCCAAGAGCTCGATGACCCCTACGGCGGCTACCCGAGCGACACCGTCACCACCGTCACCACCGACGGCGAGGTCGTGCCCTACGTCGTGCGCGTCGAGACCAGCACCATCAACCGCGGCGTGACCCGCATCGCCGTCCTCGACGACCCGGCCGCCCGCGGACCTGATGCGCCGTACGAGCCGACCGAGGCGTGGAACGGGCGGATGCTCCACCAGTGGGGTGCATCCTGCGGTGTCGGCTACCACCAGGGCACCAACTCGGTCGACTCGGTCCTGACGGGGATCGTCGACGGGACCGGTTCGTCGTTCGATGGCCTGCCCGCGGTGCCGCAGCCGCCCGTCGGGGACGGCTACCTCGTCTCGCACTCGACGATGACCACGCTCGGCGTGCACTGCAACCAGGTGATCTCGGCCGAGACGTTCATGATGATCCGCGAGCACGTCCACGAGACCTACGGACCGGTGGAACTCGCCTTCGGCAGCGGCGCCTCGGGCGGGGCCATCCAGCAGATCACCACCATGGACTCCTACCCGGGGCTGCTCGACGGCGGCGTGCCCATGGTCACCTTCCCGGACGTGGTCACCACCGCGATGAGCCCGGCGGACTGCCGCCTCCTCCTGAACGTCTTCGAGTCCGACCCGGGCACCTGGACGATGTCGAAGCGCCAGGCGGTCAGCGGCCACCTCACCACCCAGATCTGTCACGACTGGGACGACATGTTCGCCGGCCACCTCGAGGCCGCGACCGGGTGCCACGGATCGGTCCCCCGCGAACTGATCTACCACCCGGAGACCAACCCGGGTGGCGTGCGCTGCACCTTGCAGGACGCGATGGTCAACATCATGGGCATCGACGAGGAGACCGGGTTCGCCCACCGTCCCGTGGACAACGTCGGGCTGCAGTACGGCCGGGCCGCCTTCGAGGCCGGACGCATCAGCGCCGAGGAGTTCGTGGCGCTCAACGAGGCGATCGGCGGCTTCGACATCGACGGCAACATCGTCGACGAGCGCATGGCCATGTCCCCCGACCTGGCCCGCAAGATGTACGAGATCGGCGCCGTGTCCGGGCGCGGCGCGCTGGACCAAGCACCCCTGATCTTCACGTCCACCTACGTCGATCCCATCCCGATCCTGGGGTTCCACGACGCTGTCCGCGCCTACCAGGTCCGTGACCGGCTGGAGGCACGCAAGGGACGGATCGACACGCACGCCATCTGGTCGGGGCTGCCCCTGCCGAACGATGCGTGGAACACCATCGACCGCTGGATCACCGGGCTGGCCGACGCACGAGCAGCCGCGGGCGGGACGTCCACCAACGGGTGGGCCGACGCCGTCGCCGCGACCCGGCCGATCGACGCGGCGGACGGGTGCGTCGTGACCACGGCGGGGGTCAGCCCGCTCGCGCTCAACGTGCCGCTCGGCGGCGACCGCGACCAGGTCTGCGAGCAGGTGTTCCGACCGCTCGGCAGCCCCCGTACGGTCGCGGGCGGGCCGCTGGCCGAGGACGTGATCAAGTGCTCCCTGCGGGCACCCGATCGCGCCGTGGACGGGGCGGGGCTCGACGACGGGCAGTGGGAGCGGCTCCTGGCGGTGTTCCCCGACGGGGTCTGCGACTGGTCGCAGCCCGGCGTCGGCGAGGTCGATCACAGCCGGAGCTGGCTGTCGTTCGGCACCGACACCGCGCAGGAGCCCACGCCCATCCCGAACGTGGTCGCGCGTTCGGAGCCCATCCCCGACGCGCCCGGCGACCCCGACCCCGATGAGCCCGACCGTCCCGCGCCGCCCAACCGTCCGGTCACCCCCGGGCAGCCCGGTGGACCCGGCGGTCCCGGGGGTCCCGGCGGCCCGGGTGCGCCGGGCGGTCCCGGCGGTCACGTGCCGCCGGGCCACCTGCACGCCGAACCGGCCGGCGCGGCAACCCGGCCGGTCTCCGGTGGCGTCCTCGGACTCCTCGGGCTGGCGACCCTGGCTGCCGTCGCGGGCGCCCGACGCCGCACCTGACCACACCCTCAGCGACGCCACGCTCGAGCACTCGATCGAGATGCTGACCGAGCTGCGGTGACGCTCGGGGCCCGTCCGTCCGTCCCCGTGAGCGGTCCGACCCACCCCGTACGTTCCTGACCGGACCCACCACCAGGAGGTCAGGTGACCCTCGCCGTCCGCGGCATGCTCTGGTCGGTCGTGTACCTGATCATGGTCGTCGCGCCGCTGTTCTTCATGATCGTCGGCGATCCCCCGCCCGCCCGCGGGTTCTGGATGGAGCTGTCCATCGCGCTGGGCTTCGTCGGGCTGTCCATGCTGGGGCTGCAGTTCGCCACCACCGCGCGCTTCCACCCGGTCTCCGCCCCGTACGGCCTCGACCTCGTGCTCAAGTACCACAAGCAGATCTCCTACGTCGCGTTCGGCTTCCTGCTCATCCACCCCATCATCCTGGTGTTCGTGACCGAGCTCGGTGGCGCGATCTTCGATCCGTCCGAAGCCGAGGCGGACGGGATCACCGGCATCCTCGCCCTCGGCCTGGTCGTGCTCATCATCGCCGCCTCGATCTGGCGCGAGCGCCTCGGGTTGAGCTACGAGCTGTGGCGGGTGACCCACGGGCTGCTGGGCCTGGCCATCATCATCATGGCGCTGGTCCACATCTGGCTGGCGGGCTACTACGTCGACGGACCGATCCGCCGGGGGCTCTGGATCGTGATGACGGCGCTGTTCATCTCGATGTACGCGCACGTCCGACTCATCCGCCCCTGGCAGCTGCGTCGCCGCCCGTGGGTGGTCGAACGGGTCCAGGAGCTCCCCGGTGACACCTGGGAGCTGCACCTGCGGGCCGACGGCCACGACGGGATGCGCTTCGAGCCCGGCCAGTTCGCCTGGCTGACCCTCGCCCGGTCCCCGTACGCGATCACCGAGCACCCGTTCTCGTTCTGCTCCAGCGCGGAACGGACCGACACGGTCACCTTCGGGATCAAGGAGCTCGGCGACTTCACCAGCACGATCGGCACCTACGAGCCGGGGACCCGGGCCTACCTCGACGGCCCCCACGGCGCGTTCACCTACGAGCGCAACGAGGCACCGGGGTTCGTCTTCGTGGTCGGCGGCATCGGGATCACCCCCGTGATGAGCATGCTCCACACCCTGGCGGACCGCGGCGACCAGCGTCCGGTCTGGCTGATCTACGGCAACCCGAGCTGGGACGAGGTCGCCTACCTCGACGAGCTCGACGATCTCGAGCAGCGCCTGGACCTCACGATCGTCCACGTGCTGGACGACCCACCCGACGGGTGGGCGGGCGAGACCGGCTTCATCACCCCCGAGGTGCTCGACCGGCACCTGCCCGAGGACGAGCACCGTCTGGAACACTTCGTCTGTGGCCCGGACCCCATGATGGACGCCGTCGAGGAGGCGCTGCACGACCGGGGGATCCCCGGCGAGAAGGTCAACCTCGAACGGTTCGACTTCCTGTGAGGAGGACGCGGTGCGCCACACCCTCGTGACCCGGTTCGTGATCGCCACGGCCATCGTCGCCGCCGTGGCATCCGTGGCCTTCGCGCTGCTCGCCAACGCCGTCTGACGCCGGCCGCGGCCGGGCCTCACGGGGCAGGTTGCCCCCACCGCCGGTCCGCGAGCTCGCGCCACACCTCGCGGCTCTCATCGGCCGTCGGCTGCTGGTAGGAGTAGACCATCGCCCCGTCGCCCACCCCCATCGACCGCACGGTCTGATCGACGGTCGCCGCGGGGGCGTTCAGCCACCCGCCGACCCCCGGGACGATGCGTGCGTCGGTCTCGGCGTTGAGGGCCCGCTGGTAGTCGGTCCAGCGGGTGAACCAACCGGCCTGCTGGCTGTCCGCCTCGCGGAAGTACACCATCGGCATGAGCACGTCCACGAGCCCGTCGCGGGCCCACGACTCCCAGTCCTGCAACGCGTCCCGGTAGGTGCGCGTGTCGTGGAAGGTCGTCACGCCGCTGCCGCCGGGCCCCTCCCCCCAGGCGATCAGCGCCGCCGACAGGAGCACCTCAGGAGCTGCCTCGTCCACGGCGTCGGCGACACCCGCGACCAGCTCGGTCACCCGGTCGCGGCGCCACTGCGACCAGGCAGCGTCCCGCGGCTCGGGGGTGCCGATGGCACCCGTCTCGGCCCGGAAGCGGTCCAGCGCCCGCGGGTGGTAGCCGTGCTGCTCGGAGGCGTAACGCACGTAGTCGAGGTGGATGCCATCGACCGCGTAGTTGCGCACGATGTCGAGGACGGTGGCCACCACGTGGTCCTGCACCTCGGGGAGGGCGGGGTCGAGGTAGTCGGACCACGTGCCGTCGGCGGCGCGGGTCACCCAACGCTGCTCCTCGACGGCCGCCAGGCCGTGGTCGGCCGGCAGCCAACCTGGAGGTCGCGGGAGGTCGTCGTAGACCGGGTGCCAGGTCGGCGCGACTGCGATCCAGGCGTGCACCGCCAGCCCGCGGTCGTGGGCGACGCGGAGCAGTTCACCGAGGACGTCGAGGTCCGCCTCGAGCTGCGGGTCGGCCGTCGGTGGTAGGTACGCCGACCGGTAGTAGGCGTCGTGGCGCCGCGCGACCTGGGCGACGATCGTGTTGGCACCCGCGCCGGCGAGTTCGTCGACCACCGCGACGATGCCGGCTCGGCTCTTGAGCGCGTCGTCGAACAGGTGCACCCAGGCCCCCCGCACGACCTCCGGTTCCGCGTCCGGCTCCGGCTCCGGCTCGGCCGTCGGGGGCGGCTCCTCCGGCTCGTCCGGGGGTGGGGGCTCGGCCGGTGCGGTCGGCGTCGGCGCGGGAGACTCGATCGCCGCCGGGTCGTCGGGCGGCGTGTCGTCGAGCTTCGAGCCGCACGACGTCGCCGCCAGCCCGAGGGCGGCGACGGCGAGCACGACGGTCAGATGGCGCAGGCGAGAGCTCCGGACGGTGGCAGGCAGCGTGCCCGACCATGGACCGGTCCGCGCGGACGCGCCGGATCGCTCAACCGTGCGGGAGGGTGACCCGGATGGTGGCCCCGCCCCCAGGCGTGTCCCGGTAGGTGAGCTGCCCGTCGTTGAGTGCGACCAGGTCGCGACAGATGGTCAGGCCGAGACCGACGCCGCGGGAGCTGCGTCGATCACCGCTGTCGCCCTGAACGAACGCCTCGAGCAGGTCGCCGTCGAGGCCACCGGCGATGCCCTCGCCGTGGTCGATCACACCGATCCGCACGTGGCCGTCCGCCGGCTCCGCCCGCACCACGACCGGTGGCGCGCCGTAGCGATCGGCGTTGACCAGCAGGTTCTCCACGATCTGCTCGAGCTGGGAGGGATCAGCCGCTGCGGTCACGGGCGCGTCGATCTCGACCGCCACGTCGAACCGCAGACCCTCGACCACCCTCATGACGAGGTCGCGGACGTCGACGAGTTCCGGGGCCGCGGTCACGGTGCCGCGCAGGATGGTCGACATGGTCAGGACATCCTCGACCATGCGCAGCTGACGTTGCGCCTGACGCTCGACGACCGCGATGTACCGGCGCCGTTCGACGTCTTCGAGTCGGTCCCAGTCCTTCAGCAGCAGCTCGCTGAACCCGATGATCGCCGTCAGCGGTGTCCGTAGCTCGTGCGAGACGGTCGCCACGAAGCGGGTCTTGAGCTCATCGGACTCCTCGAGCCGGTCGACCAACTGCCGCAGCCAGTACACCGCCACGCCCACCACCGCACCGGCCACGATGGCCGTTCCCCAGGTCAGCAGCCACGTCCCCAACGCTGCGGGGTAGCCGGCCGCCGTCAGAGCCGCCAGGTGTATCCCGGCCGACACGACCACGATGGACAGCGACTGACGGAGGAGCGAGACGGCCGCGAAGCTGGTCACGTACACGAAGAGCACACCGGTCACCCCGGCGCCACGCGGGCCCGCCCACAGCGTCACGAGCGCGGTCGCTACCGACCCGACCAGGGTGAGCGCGACGTGCCAGCCCGTGCCGAGACGCCGTCGGCGGAGCGCCAGGAGGGTCCCGCCGAGGACGATCGCGCCGCCCGCGATCCCAAGGACGCCGGGCAGCCACCCCTCGTCGTAGACGCCGAGCAGTGAGGCGAACATCACCCACGAGCCACCCGTGAGCCACAGGGTCGCGAGCAGCGTGGTGAGTCGGCCCGTGACGACATCGGCGGGCGCCACCAGCCGCCCGGCGGATGTGAGGACGCCGTCGAGCAGGCGGGACGCGCCCGTCGGCTCCCGCTCCCGCTCCACCGTGCCCCCCGGCCCGCTCGGCGCTCACCGTACAACGAGCACGCGCTCGCTGTCCGACGCGGCGCTGGGCGACCCGGACCCTCGGGCGGTCTCGTGCGAGCGACCCAGCTACTCGCGGAGGGCGACCGGACAGGCGTCGAGGAGGTCGCCGGCATCGCCGAAGAGGTCGTCGTCTTCGGTGGGTGCGTTGGTGATGGCCTGGGGACCTCCGGCCTGGCGGTGCCGTCCCTTGCGCCACCCATCCCGGTAGGTCACGTCGAGACCGCAGAAGCCTTGCGGGTGATCGGCGGTGGGCTCGAGCTCCACCAGCAGATACGCCAGGGTCTCGTCGGGTGGTGTTCCCGAGTACCCGGGCAGGACGGTACCTCGCTCCACCGGCACGAGATCGGTGCAGAACTCGTCGACGTCGGCGGCGCGCATGGAGCCGATCGGGTCGGAGCCATGGACCGGGTGACACATCCAGACCGTCGCAGCGAGACCGTCGACCACCACGGGTTCGACGCGTTCGATCACCACGTCGTGGCTGGCCGTCCCGTACTGGCCGACGAACAGCGAGCCGTCGGTGGGTGCCGCCATCCCGACCGTGGTACCAGCCGCGTCCGACAGGGCATCGGGTGTGGTGGCCCACCACGCGAGCGCCGCGATCAGCGATGCCGCGACGACCGCGGTGATCGCAGGACCCGGCCTCCGGCGCGCTGGCGTCGCGAGCCCCTCGACCTCCGTGCCCTCGGTCACGGGTTCCACCCTCACGATCGTTCGACGGCGGACCGTACTCGGTCTCCGGTCGAGGGCACCGAGTCGTCCCGGTCCGCAGTGGACGCCGGGTCCTCGTGTCGGCCGACGCGAGGACCCGGGGACGCGTCCCGCACTCCCCCGGCCCGACCTGTGGGCCGCGGCGCACCGATGCCTGCATCAGGCGCGGACACACGAGCGCCCCGTCCGTGGATGGGGCGCTGTGGGTAGGGCGTGCAGGAATCGCCCGGCCGCCTCGCCGTCGGGACCCGCTACACGAACTACTACACCGTCGGTGTCAGCACGGTCCGTGACCTCGGCTACGAGGTGTGGGCGACGGACACCTTCACCGACGACGAAGCGAACCCCACCAACCCCGGTCCACTTCGACATCGTGATCCGGCGGGACATCCCGCTCGACGGCCTCGCCGACCGGACCGGCACCCCGGCTCAGCGACGAGACCTGCGCAACCGATTCCTACCCGAACTCGAACGGCTGCTCGCTCGGCTCGACGGACCACGGCCGGTCGACGGTGACGAGAACCTTCAGGTCGGTGCCAGGCTCCTCGTCCACGACGGCGACGTCACCTACCTCTCGGCGACCGTGACGGCCCACGAGGGGTGACCTGTGGGAGCTCACGCTCCAACGCGAGAGCGCGTAGCAGCGACAGGCGGGACGCAAGTCACCACCGCACCATAATCCCCTGATGGAGACTCGGTGGTGGGCGACGAGACGGATGGCCTTCCGTAGCGTCGATGGCCTCGGCGGGAACGCTCTGTAATCCCCTGTCGCCTCCGGCTGACTTGGTAACGAGGTGCGCCCGCCGAGGCCGCCGCCACGTGACTCGACAGAGGGATGTCTGAACTCGCATCAGGACTGTCCGTAGCGGCTCCTGCACGTTCACCAACGAGGAGACCAGCATGGACGTCATCATCGGGATCGATCCCCACAAGAGCTCGCACACCGCCGTCGCGCTCGACGCGGCCGGAGAGGTCCTAGCGGAGCTACGCGTCACGGCCGGCAAGCACCAGATCCATCAGCTGCAAACCTTCGCCGCGGCGTGGCCGGACCGTCGGTGGGCGGTCGAGGGCGCCAACGGACTCGGACGGCTGCTGGCCCAACAGCTGATCGCCGCTGGTGAGCCGGTCACCGACGTGCCCGCCACCCTCTCGGCTCGGGTGCGTCTGCTCTCGGGCGGGTCGGCCCGCAAGTCCGACAGCCACGATGCCCGCTCGACCGCGATCGCTGCCCTGCACGGACGCCAGCTGCGCCAGGTCGGGCCCGAGGACGTCACGGTGGTGCTGCGGATGCTCTCCGATCGGCGCGATCAGCTGTCGGCGTCCCGTAACCGGATCGTGTGCCGGTTGCACAACCATCTGCGGCATCTGCGTCCAGGCGGCGCTCCGCTACATCTCACAGCCGAGAGGGCCAGCCGACTGCTACAGGGCATCCGCCCTGAAGGCGTCGTCGCGGTACAGCGCAAGCAGCTCGCGAGGGAGCTCGTTGCCGACCTGCGCAAGATCGACCGGCAGCTGGTCGACATCGACGGTCGCATCGTCGAAGCCGTCACGGCCTCCAAGACCACCCTGACCGACATCGTAGGCATCGGACCGATCCTCGCGGCCACGATCATCGGCCATGCCGGCGACATCGACCGGTTCCCCAGCCGGGCCCACTTCGCGAGCTACGCCGGCACCGCACCGATCGAAGCCTCGTCCGGAGACGTCTCGCGTCACCGGCTCTCACGACGAGGCAACCGGCGGCTCAACGCCGCCATCCACATGGTCGTTCTCAGCCAGCTCTCGCACACCAGCCCCGGCCGTGCCTACGTCGACCGGCGTCTCGCGGAAGGCAAGTCCCGCCGCGAAGCGATGCGCGCCCTCAAGCGGCAGCTGTGCAACGTGATCTACCGGCAGCTACTCGCCGACTCCGCGACGACCGAAGAGATCGCCGCGGCATGAGCGGACCCGGGGGACACGGCAGCCTCGAGGGCTGACGTTCAGTCACACCCGGATCCACCAACAACCCTACAGAGGGTCCGGCCACCTGTCGCCGGACCACCTCGCCCTGCCCTCGCCCGACCCACCGACCTCGCCCCTTGACACACAGAGGGTTCGTTGTGCACGGCTTTCCTGGAGCCGAACCCGCCCCTAGCCGCTGCCTCCGTCGGGTGCTCTGCGCCAGGAAGGCTTGCTTCGAAGCTCGGACGTCTTCAGGAACCGGGTGCGTTGTGGTCGTCGAAGGTCAACGCCATCAACTCGCGTCACCGTGGCTCGGCGGCAGCGGAGCCCACGAACTCGATCGATTCCCTGGCCAGCACGTCAGGCTGCACGTCTCCGCTGAGTTCCACCAGGTCGTCTGCCAGTTCCGATGCCGCCCCGCGCAGGAACGACCGTTCGAAGATGTCCTTGACGTCGGCGGGGTCGATGTCCAGATGGGCGGTTCGATCGGCACACGGCTCTGGAGCCAGCCACGCTCGGCCGCGACCACGGTCTCGCCACGCACTTCGATCCGTGGAACGAACAACGACGCCAGTGACGCTCGTCCCGGTCATACCCCACCGTTTGCACGTGCGGGTACATCACCGCCATCCGCAGCAGGTGACACCCGACCCGCAGCCGGACTCGGCATGCCGGCCCCCATGCTCCCAGGGGCTGGATGGACGAGACAGCCGTCGAGGATGATGACCGTCGGCCGTCGGAGGGTGTCCACGTCAGCCCGGGGATCGGTGGGATAGACCACGAGGTCGGCGGGCGCGCCGTCCTCGAGCACGGGAAGGCCGAGCCAGGACCGTGCCCGCCAAGACGCGGCTCCGAGAGCGTCGTCGCCGTTGAGGCCAGCCGCGACGAGTTGTGCCACTTCAGTCACGACGCGTCCGTGGGGTCCCATACCAGCGTCGGTTCCGGCGAACACGGGCACGCCGGCCCGGGTGGCGTGCCCCACGACCTCAGGAAGGCGGTCGAGCCAGGCGTCGACGTCGGTGACGGCGGTCGCACCCCCGAGGTGCCCGGCGAGGTCACGGATGTGGTCGCTGATCATGAGCGTGGGGATCCACGCCACGTTGCGCTCGACGAGCAGGTCGACCTGGTCGTGGCGCATCCCCGTGCCGTGCTCGACGGCGTCGAATCCGGCCAGCACGGCGGCCTCGATCACGTCGGGGCGCGTAGCGTGGATGGTGATGCGAGCATGGGCGCGATGGGCTGCATCAGCGGTGTGGAGCAGCGTCTCGTGGTCCCAGTGTGCGACGATGCCTTGTTCCGGGGCGGGGAAATCGCCTACGACCTTCACCCAGGCGCCGCTGACGAGGGCTTCCTCAGCCGCGGCGGCCGGGAGGTTGGTGGCGGAGACCTCGCGTGCAAGGCCCGGGACGTAGCCGCCCGGGGGGGCGAGAAAGCGGCCGCCGGTCACGACCTTGGGCAGCCCGTTGCCGTTCTCGAGCGTGGCGGACACGTGGTCCGGAGATCCCGGCTCCCGGACGGCGAGGACTCCGGCGTCCCGGTGCGCGTGCGCGCTGGCCTCGGCCCGCTGTCGGGGGTTGCCATTGGGGCGGGGGCTGTGCAGGCTGAGGTGCGCGTGGGCGTCCACGAGCCCCGGGAGGATCCATCCATTGGAGGCGACGGTCAGGGCATCCGGCACCTCGTGAAACGACAGGCGGCCTTCGGTCACCCAGAGGCTGCCCGACCGCCCCGACGGTAACAGGTGGCCGTGGACGTGCAGTGCGGTCGTCGCGGTCACGGCGCTATCGCTCCCGGAGTCGACGGGGCCCGCTCGGTCAGGTGTCCAGGTCGAGGTCGAGAACCTCGTCGTTCGCCGCGGCCGGCGCGGAGAGGTGGAAGTGGGTCCAGCGCAGCTCGCCGTCCTCCTTGACCGCGACCACGGTCAGGCGCAGCGCAAGCGCCGTCCCGTCGGGCATGCGCAGCGTGGGCTGATCCGTGGCCCAGGCGACGTCGCCGTGGCTGTCGGCCCAGATCTGTCCCGGCGTGAAGGTGATGCCGGCCGCGGACATCCCGTGCAGCTGGGCGGTGGTGACCTCAACCAGCTTGTCGTGGCCGATCCAGTACTCGAGCGCGTCGGTGCCGATCCCGACCGGCGGGTGATGTTGGGCGATCCGGCCGGCCCACGGTGTCGGATCTCCGGACGCGACCGACGCATACATCTCCGTCAGCATCTCGGTGATCGCGCTGGTGAGGGTCGTCGTCGTTGCCATGGTCCTGCTCCTTGATGTGGGCGGCCCTTGGTGGCCTCCACCCGTACATGCGTGGGACAACGTCTCACGATGTGGGAGTGCCCGCCCAGGGGCGTTCAGAGTTCCCAGTCGACGGGGGTCTCGGGCATGTAGGAGCAGAACCGGCCGGTCCGCACGGAGTTGGTCAGGTGATGCCCGAGTTCGGGGTGGGCGGTCGCGACACGCGCTATCGCGTACCGGACACGGGAGGTCACGGTGGTCCGGGCACGCTCGGCGGGAGCACCGGGTCGCCGGATCCGGCCATGCAGCCCGTAGGCCGTCGCCAGCTCTCGGACGAGGAAGTCCCGCTCGGCCTCGGCGTGTTCACGTCGCGGGCGGTCGAAGGCTTCGTCGGCGTCGACGATCTCCTGCTCGAGCTCGGCCAGTCGCTGGCGGTAGCTGGCCCGTGCCTGCGCGTCCACCACTTCGCCGAGATCGCCTTCGGGTGCCATCGCGCTGTCATCGCCGGACAGCGGCTCCCACCGGCCGGGGGCGGTGGCCGTGAGCAGGTCGAGGGCCGGGGTCTCGCGGCCGGGGCGAGCCAGCAGCCAGGCGATGTCGTGGAGCCCCTTGACGTCGCGCAACCTCACAGACACGTCGTGCCAACGCAGGTGCCACCCGTCCGCCTCGAGGCGGAAGGTGCCTATAGGCACCTTCGTGTCCTGCCCGCCGGTCCGACCCACCGCTTGGTCGGCGGCGCGCTGGTCGAGCTGCTGACGCACCTCCTGGACCCGGTGGTGCCAGCCCAGCTCGGCGTACAGGCTGGCGGCAGCCTCCAGCATCTCCGTGCGGTCGAGTGCCACGCCGGCGTCGCGGAGCGTGCGCGCTACCAACCCGGGACCTCCCAGCCGGCGGTTGGCGGCCAACGCGGCGTCGAAGTGGCCCTCCGCCGCGGCAGGGTCACGCGCCGCCGCGGCCAGGATGCCCAGGAACCGTTCGACCGACCCGCGCATGACGGCGCCGATGCCCTCGACCACGTGCCGCTGCCGATACGGGAGCAGCGCCGAATACGCCCAGGCGGCGACGGGATGTGGTCCCACGATCTCGACGGCCTCGGCGACCTGGGCCAGCATCGGCAGCCACTCGGAGTCGAGCGGCTCGGACGGCAGCTCCTCCACCAGCCGGTCGAACAGGACCCGGGCGGCCGCGCCCTGACCAAGCAGCGCATCGGTCAGGGCCACAGCCACCCGCGCCCAGGTGGCGGGCGGCAGCTGCCCATCGAACCCGGCAGATACCTGCTCCAGCCGTTCGTGGTCACTCGTCTCGATCGCCAGCCACCAGCGTTGCGTCTCGCTCAGCTGTTGAGCGTTGACGCTCTGGGCCTGTGCACCGATCCATCGGGCGCGTTCGGTGTGCCGCCCCGCGTCGTCGGCTCGGCCGACCAGCAGCCGCAGCATGGCCTGCCAGAGGGGCGGATACCACGAGAACAGCGGCTCGCCGAGCCGATCGGCCAACTCGGTGAAGGTCTCGATATCGGCGCCCGCACCGGTCATGTCCCCCTGCTCCAGGCGGGCGACCAGGCGCAGCCGACGCCCGAGCAGCTCGGTGCGGAGGTCACCGCGGCGTCGGGCGAGACGGATCACCTCGCCGGCCTCTTGCTCCCGCTGCTCGCTGTCGGCTGGCCCGGCCATGGTGTCGCAGTGTGCCGCCAACGCAGCCGCCAGCGCCCCGTCGTCGTCGGACGCCCGTGCGGCGGCGATGGCGGACGTGGACAGCTCGACCCGACGTGCCTCGTCCTCGGTGAAGGACAGCGCGACCGACAGGCGCGCCCGGATCCGGGACGCCCAGGCACGCTCAAGCGACGGGAGCGCGGCCAGGGCCTCCTCGAGCAGCCGAAGCTGCAACTGGTCGAACAACGGCACCTCGAAGCCGACCTCGCCCGAGCCGAGGCCGACCGCGGCGCGAGCCAACAGGACCGGACGACCGGCAGCGCGGGCCCGGTCGGCTGCCGCCCGGAAGGCCTCGCGGCTGGCTGGCAGGTCACCGAGCGCGAGACAGGCGTCGCCTCGAGCCAGCAGGAGCTCCGCCTGGATCGCGTCGGTGCCGGTGTCGTGCCGAGCAAGAGCCAGCGCCTGGTCCAGCTGCGTGGTGGCGTCCTCGTGCGCGTGGACCGCAGCCGCCGCCTCCGCGGCCACGTGCAGCAGCTCGATCGCACGCGGCCGGTCCGCGGGATCGCCGGTCGCGGCGAGGTGGGCGGCGATCTGGCCCGGCGGTACGTCCCGCCCGGCCTCGCGGGCAGCCTCGAGGACCCGCGCGACGGTTGCGTGCAGCGCGCGGCGGTCGGCGGACCCCATCTGGTCGTGGATGGCCTCGCGGAACATCGCGTGTGTGAACCGGTGGGCGTAAGGGCCGTCGCGGGCAATCAGATGCGCTTTCTCCGCAGCCTGCAGTGCCCATGACACGTCGAGGTCAGGGTCGACTGCCATGGCGGCGGCCTCGAGCAGGTCGTCCTCCATCTTTAGGCCGAGGATCGCCGCCACTTTCAGCAGCGTCCGCCCGGCATCCGACATCGTCGCGAGACGATGCGTGACGATCTCACGGACACTGGCGGGGACGGACCCCTCGGCCGGCTTCGACAGATCGAGCTGGCCGCGGGCGTCCAGCAACCGCACCAGCTCGGTCACGAAGAGCGGGTTGCCACCGGTCCGCGCGTGGATGGCGGCCACGACGGTGTCGGTCGGGGCGACGCCACTGAGCGCCTCGATCAGAGCACCCGTCGCCGACGCTTCCAACGGGGCCAGCGCGATCACCTGCGCGTGCCGCGCCGCCAGACGGAGCAGTTCGCTGCGCTCCTCGTCGAGCGCGGGATCATCCGGCCACGCGGTGGCCAGGATGACGATCGGCGCGGTGTGCAGCGGCGGCGCCAGGAATGCCAACAACGCCAACGTCGAGCGCTCGGCGAGGTGCACATCATCGAGCACGACGACGATCGGCCGCTGCCGGGCGCGTGCCCGCAGGAAGCCTGCCACCTCGTCGAACAGCTGGAGGCGGGCCGATTCGCGGCCTTCGACCGGGATTCCCTCGGCCGGCTCGACGGCGGAAGCCAACTGCCCCACGGCCGTCCCATCGGGGTCGAGGGATCCGAGCGCCTGGATCCAGGCGCGGAACGACCCGGCAGCACCCGCCGCTCCGCCCGCCCCCCACCCAACGTCCATGCGGTCCGCCACGGCCTCGGCGATCTCCGCGACCAATCGGGACTTGCCCACACCTGGCTCTCCCGTGACAAGCACGAGGCAGCCTGCTCCGGTGCAGGCGCGATCCACGGCCTCGACAAGATCTCGGGCCGCAGTCACCCGGCCCACCATCGGAGGATGCGAGGTATCCACGAGCTGCTCCTCGCGGAACCATAGGCCGTCGTCTCGGCAGTGTCCTCAGAGACCGCGCGCCTGGAGATCGTGCGCGTCCAGGTCTACATGCGGTCGTCGGACATCGGTCAGTGGTTTGAGGTCAGAGCAGCGTCCACCCGATGTCTTCAGAAGAGCCGCAAGGTTCGGAGGTCAGCGATGCAGAACGCTTCATCGAGGGTTGAACCGGCCCGCGGGCAGCTTGGTCGACGCGTCGATGACGTGGCCCGCGGCGTCATCTCGCTGACCAAGCGAGGACGCCCGGTGGCCGTGCTGGTCAACCGTGACGAGTGGGAGGCGCTGAAGCACCTGCGTCGTGCCGATGCTCGCGACGAACTGTGACGCCGGCTGACGCAGGTGCGTGAACATGTCACCGACGCCGGGCTCGATCCCGCCACCGTGGACGAGGCGAACGAGATGGCGCGGACGGTGTCGTGACCCGCGCCGTCCTCGACACCAACACCATCGTGTCGGGACTCGGGTGGGACGGAACCCCAGGAGCCGTGCTCGACGCCGCACTGGCCGGCTACTTCGAGAGCCTCAACACCCCGGCCCTGCTCGATGAACTGCGCCGCGTGCTCGCCTACCCCAAGCCGCAGGCAGCGGTCGGCGACGCGACCAGCACGTCGCGCTCTTGGCCCGGGCTGGCAGAGGGGTCACGCCAACCGAGACCCTCACGATCGCACGCGATCGCGACGACAACCGCCTCATCGAAGCCGACCTGACAGCCCAGGCCGGCGCCGCCGACTTCCATCCAGGCGCTGAGCAACTATGGGCGAAAGCGCCCCTGACCGAGACCGCACATCATCACTGCGAGGATGACTGCAGCTGCTCGTCCTGCCAGGGTGGGTAGCAGCGGTGGCCGCCACCGGCCTGTCTCACATAATCACCGACCTCGTGTCTTCAAACCGATCCGTCGGCCGGTGCGCGGCCCCGCGAGGTGTGGCGAGAGCCGGGCCGCCGTGACTTGATAGAAGCCTGCCCTGCGGTCTCGTCGCAGTGCTGTCCGCACGACCCGACTCCGCCGCACCGTCCTGCCATCAACCGATGAGGAGACGGTGCATGTCCACGATGCCAGAGGCCGAGGTGTTCGTCACCCTCGGCATCGACACCCACAAGCACACCCATCTGGTGGTCGCGCTCGATCAACTGGGTCGCCGACTCGACCAGCTCGAGATCCCGACCACGACCGCCGGGTTCGTCGAGCTTTACGCATGGGCGAGCGAGCTCGGAACCATCGACACGGTCGGGATCGAGGGCACCGGCGCGTACGGCGCGGGCCTGTGCCGCTGGCTGCGCGAGCGTGGCCTGGTTGTGGTCGAGGTCGAACGCCCCGACCGCAAGCTGCGCCGCAACGCCGGCAAGTCGGATCCGATCGACGCTGAGGCTGCAGCCCGCAAGGTGCTCTCGGGCGAAGCGACGGTCACCCCGAAGTCGGGGGCCGGGAACGTCGAGATGATCCGGGTTCTGCGGCTCACCCGCCGATCTGCGGTCGTTTCCCGCAGCCAGGTCACCAACCAGCTGCACGCGCTGACCGTGACGTCACCGCCCGCGCTGCGCGAACAGCTCGAGGGCCGCACCACCCGCAAGCGAGTTGCGATCGCCGCCAAGTTCCGACCCGGCGACGAACCCGACACCGTGCTGGCCGCGACCCGCTACGCGATGAAGAAGCTCGCGCTGCGCTTCCGTGCGCTCGACGCCGAGATCAAGGACCTCGACCGCCAGCTGACCCGCCTGGTCACCACGACCGCACCCAAGGTGGTCGCGCTGCGCGGGGTGGGGATCCACACCACCGCCACGCTGCTGGTCACCGCCGGCGACAACGCCGAGCGGCTCCGTTCCGAAGGCGCGTTCGCCCGGCTCACCGGCACCGCCCCGATGCCCGCCTCATCCGGCCAGACCGACCGGTTCCGGCTCTCGCGCGGCGGAGACCGCCAGGCCAACGCCGCGCTGCACCTGATCGCCGTCAACCGGCTGCTCTGCGACCCCCGCTCCAAGGCCTACGTCAAGAAGCGAACCGGCGGCACCAAGGCCAACCTCGACATCCTCAGACGCCTCAAGCGCTACACCGCACGAGAGCTCTACCCCCTGATCGTCGAAGCCCTCACCGAGGCCGAACCCGACCTGGTCCCCGCCGCTTGACGGCTATAGAAGCATCGGTTCGCGCGCAAGCCAGTGCTCGTCGGGTAGCAGCGCCCCGCAGCTCCGCGGCGGATAAACGGCCCTTTGGTGGCCTATGCTGCCAACCCCAACGCAGTAGAAGCTCTTCTTGCGTGGGCACGCTCGAGGTCGGCAGTGTCCGGCGGCGGTTAGCGTCCTGATCTGCTCGCCAGGGGCAGCAGCAGGGAAACCAGCCGCTCTCGGTCGGCCGCCTTCCACCCGTCCAGGAGCGCGTCCTGAGCCGCGTTGATTGCTACCTCGAGTTCGTTGAGCCGGGTGCGTCCTGCCGGTTCGAGGTGGACGATCTTGCGCCTGCCGTCCTCGGGATCAGTGAGACGGAGGACATGACCGATGTTGGCCAGGGACTCAACCAGCGCGGTCATGTCGCTGCGGTCGAGGCCGCATCGACGGCACAACTCGGCCTGACTCGCTGGGCCCGCTTCGTCGAGCGTCACCAGGACGGCGAACTCATGACGGTGCCCGTTGAGCTCGTCCAGCGCCTCGTTGACGAGGCGTGAGGCCAACAGGGCAGCACGCGACAGCAGACGGCTTGGCAGGCGCTCAAGGCGCGGAACGGCATCGGTGGACGACATGTCACCGCCACGTGGAGGTCGCGGACAACCGTTGGTGACACCAACGGTCTGGTGCTATCGTTGGTCCCGCCAACATACTCTGCCGGATCGGAAGCCTCATGACCACAACCGACATCGTGCCCGCTGATCTTCGGGACCTCGCCCACCGCGAGGAGATCCGCCGACTCGTCCACCGCGTCGGCCGCTGCCTCGACGACCACGACTTCGACGGCTTGCGTCAACTCTACGCCGAGGATGCCGTCGCCCAGACCCCGGGCGGGCGTGCCGAGGGCATCGATGCCCTCGTGACGCAGGCCCAGCGATCACACACCCGTACACCAGCGGTGCAGCACCTGATCACCGACGTACTCATCGAGCTCAATCTCGACGTTGACCGCGCCGACGTCACGGCCAACCTGCTCGCGATCTTCATCGACGACGCGACGCCACCCGCTCCAGTCCTCCAACTCGGTGAGCGCTACCGGTTCTCCGCGCGACGGGGCGACGACGGCTGGCAGCTGACCAGTGTCACGTCGAAGCCCGTGTGGATGGTCGACGACCGCCCCGATCAGGCCGCTGCTTCGCGCGGGTAGCAGCCGAGACCTACCCGCCCAGTCACGGCTTTCGCGCCGGGGCGCGACGCCTGCGAGTGACCGCCGGTCCGCGTCGGCGTAGCCTCGTCGAACCAGAGATTCGAGCCATCGAGGACGCCGTGTACGACGAGCGTCGGGTCCAGGACGCCGTGCTCGCGCTGATGCACATCAACGCGCACAAGGACGCGTACGGCTGGCGGGCGTGGAAGTCGTTCCCCTGGGAGGCCACCGACGGACTCCACGAACGAGGGCTCATCGACGATCCGCGTTCCAAGGCCAAGTCGGTGGCCCTCACCGACGAAGGAGTTCGCATCGCCGAGCAGCTGTTCGCCGAACTGTTCGGGGTCGAGGATGCCGGCACTGGCTGAGTCGGCCACGGACTCGCAGCCCGCGAGGGCGGGCAGCCACGTAGCACGCAACGCGGATGCTGCACGGCCTCGAGTGGGTAGCAATAGCGGGCGTTGTCCCTACGCCGACGCGGCCGACCCTGGGCGCTCCGAAGTTTCCCAATGCGGGCGGCCGGAGCGCTTCCTCTGAAGCGCTCAGCCGCCGGTCGCCGGCCGTGGACGACGTTCGTTGTACTGTCCGGGCGGTCGGAGTCGAGGGCTGGTGCGCTACGAGGACTGGGGCGACAGGTGCCCGCGGTGGGCGGGTGTTCGCAGCGTGCTGACGTCGGTCGCCGGCGTGCCTGTGCACTACCTGGTCGGGGACCCGCCTGGACCTGTCGACGACGCACCGACGCACGTGTTGGTGCCACCGATGACCGCGAGTGCCGCTGGTTGGGTCGATCTGGTCGCAGCGATGCGCGAGCTCGGCCCGGTCGTGTCGGCTGATCCGCCCGGGACGCTGACTGGCCACACCGGTGCGCCGTACCGGCGAGGATCTCGTCCGAGGGCTGACGCTGCCTTCGTCCGTGCGTTGCTCGAGCATCTCGACCTCCGCCGCGTGGTGCTCCACAGCTGGTCGATGGGCGGGCTCGTCGCGCTGTCGGCAGCCGAACTCGCACCCTCGCGGGTGTCGGGGCTGGTCCTCGCCGCTCCGACGTTGCCGTGGCGGCGCACTGCCCGCTTCGAGGCGCTCGGTTGGCACACCGTCGGCCGTGCCGCCCTCGCCGTCGGCGTGCCGCTGGCTCGACTCGCTCTGCGAGTGCCGTGGGTTCGTGAACGATCGTCCCTGCGTCGCGAGGTCGAGACCGGAGAGATGTTCACCGGCGAGCGTGCCAGCACGGCGGGCGGTGACCCCGAGCTGGTGTCACGAGAGCAGGTGGCGGTCTGGACCGAGGAGCTCCAGGGCATCGACCCACGGAGGTTCGCCGGGACGGTCACGGCGTTCGCATCGGCGACGGCTGCGATGTTCGTCGATCAGCGGTCCACGGTGCAGCTGCTCGACCGGGTGACGGTCCCGGTGCTGCTGCTTTGGGGCACCGACGACCCGCTCATCGACCAGCCCTCTCACCGACTCCACGCGCAGCGGCCGGGCTGGACCCCTCACCCGATCGCCGGAGCCGGCCACCTCCTGCCCGTCGAACGAACCGACGAGTACGTCGCGGCGGTCCGGGCTTGGATGCCGAGCACATCGTTATGACCGTCGCACGCTCACACCGGGTCGCTCTGTGCTGCTTGGGGTCCTCGATGGCCGGCGCGACAATCACGGTTCTCGTGAGGCGGCAATCGGCTGGTTCATCCGCTCTGTACTCAGCCAGGGCAAAGGTGCCCCCCCAAATCAGGCCGTCGACCGGCGCGCCGCCCGCCACTCGTGGGCGAGGAGCGCGTACACGTACTCATCGACCCACTCGTCCTTCCACCAGGCGCTCTGCAGGTGGTGAGCCTCACGTCGCATCTGAAGACGTTCGAGGAGCGCAACGACGTGCTCGTTGCGGACGTCGCAGTCGGCGGTCACGCGGTGCTTCTCTCGCTCGAGGAGCAGGTAATCGAGTAGCCAGGCGACCGCTTCGCTCGCGTAGCCGTTGCCCTGCGCGGACGTCGCCAGGGTCACCCCGATCGTCGCCAGCCGGGGGTCGGCGGCATCGACGCCGGCGGCTACGTCACCGACGTGGACCCCGGTCCCTGCCTCGACGAGCGCGAACTGGAACCACTCTCCGGGCGTGTCCGGGTTCGCGGCACGGAAGTTGCCGATGAACGCCTGTGCCTGGGCGTCGGTGAAGGGGGTGTCCCAGCTCTGGTACTGGGCGACCGTTGGGTCGGACCGGTAGGCGGCGAGCGTCGAGGCATCCTCCGCCAGGAATCGGCGGATCACCAGACGGTCGGTCCTGCGCTCGTCGAAGCCGGCGTCGGGCGTGTGACGGCCGTCTTGGACCGTCGCCGACGATGTCGTTCTCGTCGTGGGGTTCGTCGGGGTCATGTCCGATTCCGTCTCGTTGGAGTCACGGTGCGCGCATCGCGAGTTGACTGGCAGGTGCAGTTCAGCTGGTGACGTCGCGTCGCGTCAGCAGGGTGGCGGTGATGGTCAGCGCGGCGAGGCTGTAGCCGGTGACGAGCAAGGTGGCGGTGGCGTAGCTGATCTCCGCGGTGGCACCACCGAACATCCCAGCCGCACCGGCAGCGCCTGCCGCGAGGGCGTCGCTTGCAGCTGCCGGGCCCCAGCGGCTCAACCCGTCCCAGAACGCACCGATGAGCGGTTCGGCGAGGATGAACCATCCGAGGCCGACGGAGACGGCGATCGCGGTCGACCGGGTGAGAACAGCGAGGGTGGCTCCGATGAGGGCAGGGACCAGCGCAGCTCCGCTGAGGTTGATGTAGGCGGCACCGATGGCCGCCAGGCCGTCCGCGGTCCACCAGGCGGAGGTCTCGACGCCCACCCTCTCGGCCATGAGGACGCCACTACCGATGCTGGCGGCCAGTGTGGCGGCGATGCCGGCTGCGACGAACGAGCTGAGCGCGAGGAGCTTGCCGGCGAGCACCTTGAGCCGGTTCGGCTCGGTCACGAACAGCATCCGGATGGTGCCCTTGTGGAACTCGCCGGCGAGGTTGGAGGCGAACAGCGCCAACGCCACCACGCCGAAGAAGCCGGCCATGTCGGTGGCAACGAGGATGGATCCCTCGGGCATCGACAGCATCGCCGTGGTGACCAACGCGTCGGATCCGCTGCCGTCGAGGTCGATGCTGCGGCCGCCCGCGCCTTCGAACGCCAGGGTGGTGAACAGCAGCGTGACGCCGATCATCGTGCCACCGAACCCGACCAGTGTGGTGCGTCGAGACAGCTTGACCCACTCGGAGGTGAAGGCCCGCATCAGCTGACCCCCTTCTTGGTGTCACCGGTCATGGCGAAGAAGGCCTGCTCGAGGTCGGCGGAGGTGGCCTGGAGCTCGCCGAGGGTGATGCCGGCCTGCCAGGCCAGACGGTTGAGCTCGGCGGTGAAGTGGGCAGGTGCGACAATCTCTACGGCGCCGTTGACCCGTGCCGCTGGGTAGCCGGCGTCAGCGGCGAGCTCGATGAGGCGGGCCGTATCGGCGACGTCGTGTGCTGCGGCACGGATGGTGGGCGAGTTGCGGGCGAGCAGGTCGGCCATCGACCCGGCGAAGACCACGCCGCCGTGATCGATCATCACGATCGCATCGCAGGCGGCCTGGATCTCCGCCAGCAGGTGGCTCGAGACGAACACGGTCTTGCCGCTGGCGCCGAGCTGCATCAGCAGACTCCGGATCTCGACGATCCCTTGGGGGTCCAACCCGTTGGTCGGTTCGTCGAGGATCAGCAGGTCCGGATCCGGCAGCAGCGCCAGCGCGATACCGAGCCGCTGCTTCATCCCGAGCGAGTAGTTGCTGTACCGGTCGCCACCGAACTCACGCAGACCGACGACATCCAGCACCTCCGCGATCCGACCGCGGTCGTGGCCGCCCAACCTCGCGAACACCTGCAGGTTCGCCTCCCCGGTCAGCGACGGATAGAACCCAGGCGCTTCGATCAACGCACCGACCCGATGCAGATAGGCGGCGCGCCGGTCGATCGGGTGCCCGAGCACCTCACCGTCACCGCTGGTCGGCCTGATCAGGCCGAGCAGCATGCGGATCGTGGTGGACTTACCCGCACCGTTGGGACCGACGAACCCCGCCACCCCACCTTCGGGCAGGTCGAGGTCGATCTGATTGACGGCCCGCAGGTCGCCGAAGGCCTTGGTCAAGCCGGCGGCTCGGATCGAAGCCATGTGCCTACCGCCCCATCTGGATCTGCGGTCGGTGTGATCCGGTGCCGGCGTCTGGCATCGATGGTGAGGACGTGCGAGGCCAGGTCCAGGCGGAGCGCAGGATGAAGGCCAGGAGCAGCAGCTCGAGTCCGATGGAGAGGCCGTAGAAGTAGGAGTAAGTCCAGGACTCGCCGGCCGCGTTGTACATCGTGACGGGGATGTAGAGCGTTGCTACGACGAGGTTGGTGGCGCGGTTGACACGGGCGGGCAGTGTCGTGGAGAGCAGGATCATGAGGATCGGGATGGCCATGAGCGTGAGCCCAAGGGCGACAAAGGTTGGGCCGGTGTCGAACTCATGGACGACGCCGACCAGGATGTCGTCGAGGACGCCGGGCTTGTACAGGTGGAGGTAGTCGACGTAGATGTAGAGGAACATGAAGCTGGTCCAGGCGGCGGCGAGTTTCGCTCTGACGGGTGCCGGCGGATCGTGCAGTGCTGTGGTGGTCTTGGTGTCTGCGCTCAAGGGTCTCTCGGTCGTGTGAGGGTGGGGGTGGGCCTGTGCCCAGATCTCGGGCGTGCTTGATCAGCCGGTCGGCGATCCTCGCGCGGGGCGGCGGCCGGTTCGCAGCAGCTGCCACGGCGGCAACGGGAGGCTGGTGGACGCCCCGACATCTGCGGTGTCCTGCGCGGCGCGCATCGCGGCCCGGTGGCCGAGGTGGCGGTCGCGTTCGTCCTGTTCCTGGCGTAGCAGACGCAGGTGGGATCGGGGATCGATCATCATGGCTGGTCCTCATCTCGGTCGGCTCGATCGCCGGACCTCGTTCGTCATCAGGTCGTTGACCACACGTTGACGGAACTGCGGGTCGGTGCCATCGGTCTGCCGGCTCGGTCTTGCTGGCCTCCCGGATGTGTCGCATCTCGTGCTTTCGGCTGAGTCGCGGCACTGCGCCCCAACGCTTGGCCGATGGGTGACCAACAGCCTCCGGGCGCTCTGGAAGGAACCTCGCCCCGCCCAGCCACCCGCACGGGTGTGGCGCGACTGGGCACTTCTCGGCGTGGCCGTCCCGGCGTCGCTGATCGAGGCAGCGCTGCGGCCGGGCCGGGCGTGGCTCGGGGCCGCCCTGGTCGCCGGCATCGTGGTCGCGCTGGCTCTGCTGTGGCGGCGGACCCGCCCGCTGGCTGCGGTCGGGCTCGCGTTCGGCACGCTGATCGTCTTCGACGTGGCACGGATCACATCAGCATCAGCACCGTCTAGACCCATCTCGCCGCCCTGATGCGCAAGCTCAACGCACGCAACCGCGTCGAGATCGCCATCTGGGCCCACGAGACCCGGCGCTTCAGTATCTGACGAGCCTGCGGGTGCCGTCGCAGTCTCACCCTGAGTGACCCACCGCCAGCCGCCACCCACGCGCGGAGCAGCTATGGGCGGAAGCGACTCTCACCGCACCCGCGGATCGTCACGGTGATGTTCGGTGGAGTCCGCGGCTAGGGGTGTTGCCGTCGGTCAGGGGTCGAGCTGTTGGAGGTAGGTGAGGACGGCCAGGACACGGCGGTGATCGTTGGAGGCGTTGGGCAGGTCGAGCTTGGTGAAGATGCTGCGGACATGGGTCTCGACAGTTCGCAGGGAGAGAGCGAGCTGGTCGGCGATGCCGGGGTTGGCGCGCCCTTGGGCCATGAGTTCCAGCACGCTGCGTTCGCGTTCGGTGAGGCGTTCGAGCGGACCGGGTCGTCGCTTGCGTCCGATGAGGAGGGACACGACCTCGGGGTCGATGACGGATCCGCCGGCCAGGATCCGGTGGAGGGCCGCGAGCAGCGCATCGACGTCGCTGACCCGTTGTTTGAGGAGGTAGCCCACGCCGGTCGGCTCCTGGGTGAGCAGCTCGGTGGCGTAGCGCGCTTCGACGTATTGCGAGAGGATGAGGATCGCCATGCCGGGGCTGTGGCGGCGGAGCTCGAGTGCGGCTTCGAGCCCTTCGGTGGTGTGCGTTGGCGGCATGCGGATGTCGAGGATGGCCAGGTCCGGTCGGTGCCCCTCGGCGAGTTGGGTCAGGTGCTGGACACGATCGGTGGTGGCGACGACGTCGAAGCCCTGATCGGTGAGCAGGCTCGCGAGCCCTTGCCGGAAGAGCGTGGCGTCGTCGGCTATGAGCACCCGGCGGGTCATGTCGAACTGAGCGGCAGGTTGACGTGCAGGCGGGTTCCCCGTCCGCGCGGTGAATCCAATCTGATCGTGCCGCCAAGTGCCGCGACGCGGTCCTCGAGTCCCTGCAAGCCGCTGCCGCCGCTGGTCTGGGCACCCCCTCGGCCGTCGTCGGAGATGTCGAGCGCGGCGTGGCCGTTCTCGCAGCGGGCATGGATGCGCAGGTGGGTCGCGTCACCGTGTCGGATGGTGTTGGTGACCGCTTCAGCGGCGATGAGGTAGAGGGTGGACTCGATCGCGGAGGGGAGCCGTTCGAGTTCGGTGTCGATCGTGATGGGCAGCGGGGCGCGTTGTGCCAGTGCCTCGAGCGCTGCGGGTACGCCCCGGTCGGTCAGCACCTGGGGGTGGATCCCGCGAGCGAAGCGCCGCAGTTCGTCGATGCCGTGTTCGAGGGCCTGCCGCGTTCGTTCCAGCGATCGTCCGAGCTGGTCGTGCCCGTCGCTGGCCACCTGCCGACGGAGCCGCCCTAGTTCCAGTGCGACGGCGAGCAGCTGCTGCTGGACGCCGTCGTGGAGATCGCGCTCAAGGCGACGTCGCTCCTGATCCACCGCCAGCACAAGGCGTGTTCGCGAGCGTTGCAGCTCATCGAGCTGTGCCCGTACCTGCGCGGTCAGCCGGGCGTTGCGCAACGCCAAGCGGCTGGCAGCGACCGCAGCATCCAGCAGTTCGGGCTCGTTCAACAGCGCTCGGTCGTGATCGAAGACCGCGACGGCACGTCCGTCCTGAGCGACCGTTGTGGACGCGCGTCGAGGGCCGGGCGTGGCACGTGCCGCTCGCCCGTCTGCATCGAAGTACCCATCGTCGGATCCGTCGTGGGGGAACAGCAGCCGCAGGCTCGGGTCGCCAAGACAACGGGCAAGCGCCTCGCGAAGGCCATCGCCGCCGACGCCATGGTCAAGCGCCACGACCAGATCGGCGACCGCGCCGCGGTGCACACGTGCCCACGCCAGACCGCTCAGCACCGCGAGAGGCACAGCCGCGGTGGCCGCGAGATACAGCCAGGTGCCCGTCGGCTCCGGCAGGAGTCCGAGCTGGCTCGAGGCATACACCGGCACCAGGAGTGACCCAGCGAGCAGCACCGGCGCGATCGCACGACGTGCCGCGCCATCGCTTCGAACCAGCCGTATCACGACGTAGCCGCCGACTAGCAGCGCGAGGAGAGTCGTCCCGAACTGGTCGACGACCAGGACGACGTCCTGGAACCAGGTCGGGGCCGCGACGGTCGGTCGTGAGCTCGGGCATGGGAGTCGCGGGCAGGCCCGGTCGAGCACGAAGGGCGTCGCCAACGACAAGGTGATGGCGGTCACGTACACGGCGACGGCCAGCCGACGTGCTGTCACCCCGAGCCGCCGGTCGGGCAACACGAGCAGCAGGTGCGCAATGGGAACGAGGTGACGGTCTCCGAGGGCGATCCCGACCACGAACAGCCAGCCGACCGGACTCAAGAACAGGAACTGAACGAACCACAGGGTCCCTGCGGTCAGGAGCAGCGTCCCCGTCGGGTCATCAGAGCGGCGTCGACGTACGAGCACACCAGCGAACAGGTAGATCCACCCCACTCCGACCGTCGTGGCCATGACCGGTGTCGTGAACCCCTCGAAGCCCATGGGTGGTCTGTGGCCAAGCACCACGACAGGGACGGCCGCAGCGAGACCGGCAGCAGCCACGGCCAGCTCGTTTCGACCCATGTCCGGACCTCACGTCGACCCAGTATGCGCCCAGCGCCGCACCGGTGCCATCCGTGCATCCACCGGCACGGCCGGGACCCGACCCAGTGGACGCACTGATGTGCACTCCCGAGCCGGTGTGTTGGCTCGACCTCATACAGCGCAACATCGACCGACAGGAACCGCCATGTCTCGCCCGATGACTGCCGCAGCGCTGGGCACCCTCGCGGCACTGGCCGTCACCTGGCTGCTGCTCGCGCTTGCGACCGTCCCCTTCCACTACTTCGTCACCCCACAACCCACCTACCTGACCGGCCGGCTCGTGTCGATGCTGACCGGATGACGCCCCACCGCTCGCCATGCATGACCAGACCGGTAGGAGCCCTGGACCCCGCACGCCGCTTCGCGGCCCGGGTTGGTGGGCGGCCGGGTTCGGGCCGGCGATCTGGATCGGCCCCCAGCTTGTTGTCGCCGTGGTCGAGGGAACCAATCCGGACCGCGACTACACCCGGGTGCTTGACGCCAACCTGCCGCTCACGCTCGCCGTGATGGCCCTGGCGATCGTGGCAGGAGCCACAGGTCACGTGTGGCTCTGGCCATCGATCTGGAAGCGAGCCAGGGGCTGAAGCAGAATCAGCGCCCGCGGCTATGCGCGGCGCGGTTGACCCTCAACTGGCCGGACGCACACGGCCACTGCGGTTCACGAGCGGAACCGCCGTCGCCCTCACCCCGTAGGCCGGTCCGGGACTGCGATCCTTCGCCTCCGCAAGGACCGCATCCGGTATCAGCGAATACCAAAGGGGCGTGAAGAGGGGTTCCGCCCACGCGTGTCTCATGCTGGGCAGACGCCGGCGAGTGCGTCTCACCTGCCATCACCGACCACCGGAGGGATCTGTGCAGGCTTCTTGGAGATCTCCAGGTCCTCGATGGGGCCACGACCGCTATCGGAGTGGAGATCTCCTGTCTAGGATCGGGATGGCCGTCGGTGTACGGCCGAGCGGGTTCGGCCCAAGGGGCCGGCTCGGTAGGAGGGTGGTGGCATGGTCCATCCCAACGAGGAACTCCTTCGGACCGCGTACGGGCTTCGGGATCGGGCTGAGGTCGGCCCGGTCGGTCAGTGGATCCACGACGACGTTGTGTGGCACGCCGAAGGTGGCGATCTGCAGGGTCCAGAGCAGGTGCTGGCGATGCTGGCTGAGTCGGACAACGTCGCAGGTGGAACTATCGCGCGCGAGATTCACGCTCTCTTGGCCGACGACGAGTACGGCATGGTTCTCACGACGGTTCGTGCAGCCCGCGGCGATCTGAAGTACGAAGACCGTCAGGTCCACGTCTACCGGTTCCAGGACGGCCGGGTGATCGAGTACTGGGGGTTTCTCGGTGACCCTCAAGCAGCCATGGAGTTCTGGTCGCAGTAGCGGAAGCGGCTGCGGCTCACTGTCAAACTTGCAGCACCAGGCCCGCGTGTTCGCCCGAACCGACGCATGATGTGCTCATACGGGACGAATCGCGATTCAGCCCCATCCAGCGAGGAGTCAACTGTCATGGCCGATCCCCTGCTCTTTGTGACCACCTACCCGGTCAAACCCGGCATGGTCGACCGGTTCAAGGAGGCGGTTCCGGAGTGGTTCGCATTCATCGAGGCGAACCATCCTCGCGTCATCCACTCCGCTGTCTACGTTGATGAAGGCCGGAGCGAGGCGACAAGCGTGCAACTGCATCCTGACGCAGAGTCCATGGACCAGCAGTTCGCCGTGCTCGGAGACCGCAGCTTCGAATGGCAGGAGTACATCGACTCGAGCCAGATGCAGATCCTGATCTGTGGCGAGCCCAGCGACACGATCCTCACGACGATGGAACGGATAAGAAGCGCCGGTATTGCCGTGACCATCAAGTACCTCGTCACCGGGTTCAGCCGCCTACCGGCCACTTGAAGTAGGTCGCTTGGGCTGCCCGGTCATCTACGCAAGACAGCTTGCGCTGAACTCCCACAACGACAACCATGCTACGGAACCCGAGCGCGGGGAGGGATACGGCTACCGGCACTATCCCCGGATCCCATGGGCTTGTCGAACGCCTGGGATCCCCTGGGCTGGAAAGTTCGTGGACCTACGGAATCCCCGGATACCGACCGCGGTCCTTGGCCCGAAGGATCGCAGTGGCCAACTGCCCGTCGCCCCCTCGATCGCTCCCCACAGGGCCGCCGCTGCCGTAGCGGCTATGTGCGTCTGCTCCGCCACAGGCGACCGCCCGCAATCACTGCGAGGATGACTGCAGCTGCTCGTCCTGCCAGGGTGGGCAGCAGCGGTGGCCGCCACCGGTCTGCCTCACATAATCACCGACCTCGTGTCTTGTAACCGATCCGTCGGCCGGTGCGCGGCCCCGTCGAGGTGTGGCGAGAGCCGGGCCGCCGTGACTTGATAGAAGCCTGCCCTGCGGTCTCGTCGCGGTGCTGTCCGCACGACCCGACCCCGCCGCACCGTCCTGCCATCAACCGATGAGGAGACGGTGCGATGCCCACGATGCCAGAGGCCGAGGTGTTCGTCACCCTCGGCATCGACACCCACAAGCACACCCATCTGGCGGTCGCGCTCGACCAGCTCGGCCGCCGGCTCGACCAGCTCCAGATCCCCACCACGACCGCCGGGTTCGCCCAGCTGTACGCCTGGGCCAGCGAGCTTGGCACCATCGACACGGTCGGGATCGAAGGGACCGGCGCGTACGGCGCGGGGCTGTGCCGCTGGCTACGGGACCGTGGCCTGGCGGTGGTCGAGGTCGAACGGCCTGACCGCAAGCTGCGCCGCAACGCCGGCAAGTCCGACCCGATCGACGCCGAAGCCGCCGCCCGCAAGGTGCTCTCGGGCGAAGCGACCGTCACTCCGAAGTCGGGGGCCGGGAACGTCGAGATGATCCGGGTGCTGCGGCTCACCCGCCGATCCGCAGTCGTTTCCCGCAGCCAGGTCACCAACCAGCTACACGCGCTGACCGTGACCGCACCCCCCGCGCTCCGCGAACAGCTCGAGGGCCGAACCACCCGCAAGCGGGTCGCCATCGCCGCCAAGTTCCGACCCGGCGACGAACCCGACACCGTGCTCGCCGCGACCCGCTACGCGATGAAGAAGCTCGCGCAGCGCTTCCGTGCGCTCGACGCCGAGATCAAGGACCTCGACCGGCAGCTCACCCGCCTGGTCACCACGACCGCACCCAAGGTCGTCGCGCTGCGCGGGGTCGGGATCCACACCACCGCCACCCTGCTGGTCACCGCCGGCGACAACCCCGAGCGGCTGCGCTCCGAAGGCGCGTTCGCCCGCCTCACCGGCACCGCCCCCATCCCCGCCTCATCCGGACAGACCGACCGGTTCCGCCTCTCGCGCGGCGGTGACCGCCAGGCCAACGCCGCGCTCCACCTGATCGCCGTCAACCGGCTGCTCTGCGACCCCCGCTCCAAGGCCTACGTCAAGAAGCGAACCGGCGGCACCAAAGCCAACCTCGACATCCTCCGACGCCTCAAGCGCTACACCGCACGAGAGCTCTACCCCCTGATCGTCGAGGCCCTCACCGAAGCAGAACCCGACCTCGTCCCCGCCGCTTGACGACTATAGAAGCATCGGTGATGGCGGTGGTCGGTAGGTAGGTCCAACGACGCGCTAGGCGTCGGGCGAAGGCCGAGCCGGTCCTACCGGTGTTCATCGCGGTTCCTGGTTGTGTGTGAGTGGCGCGTCGGCCCGCCGCGGTGTTCGGGTCACCGTGATGCGGTGTCGTCCACGACGGTCGGCACCCACCAGCGTCGTTCGCCGGTGCGATGATCGAGTGCGACCAGGGAGGTCGGGGTCGCGGCGTAGGCCAGCCCGTCGTGGACAGCGATGTCGATGCTGCTGCTCCGGCCCACATCTGCCGTCCAGAGGAGCTCACCCGTGGTGGGGTCGTGTCGGGCAACCTCACCGGCTGCCCCGTCGTTGACGAAGACCGCACCCCCGGTCACGATCGGACGTACCTGTACCAGATCGACCGGGATCTCCCACGCCACTTCGCCGTCCGCGACGGACCGCCCGGTCAGGGCCGTCTCGTCCACCGCGATGAGCGTCTCCTCTGCTGCGCCGAGGAGCGGAACCTCGAGCTCGAGATCGCGGAGGTCGCCCGTTGCCACGTCGATGGCGATGAGTCCTCGGCCCGCATGACGGACGACGACCTCGCCACCGACGAGCACGGGCACGCCGCCCCACTGGACCCCGAGGTCGACGCGTGCCAGCTCGGTCCCGTCCGAGATGCGCACGATCGTCTGCTGGTTCGGACCGCCGCTCTGGCGTCCACCGAAGCTCACGACGACACCGTCGGTCCCGAACTCGTGGTCACAGCCGAGGTCGATCGCCCACCGCAGGTCCCCGGTCGAGAGGTCTCGTGCCTCAGTGACCCGAGCGACGCCGGCGGGGTCATCCTCATCACGTTCGCGGCACGAAACCAGCGTGTCACCGGCGAACCCGACCGGTGTGCCGGTCATCGACGAACGCACGTCACCGGTAGCAGCGTCAAGCAGGTCGATGCCGTAGTTGCCGTCGTAGCGGACCAGGCGGGAGGGCCCGGCCAGCGCCCACACCATCCCACGCTCGGTCCACCGCCACCGCTCGATCCCGTCCGCCGGATCGAGACTCCACTGCTCGGTCCCTCCGTTGACCACCAGCGCGTTCTCCGCGGCGGCGACCTCGTGCCCGACATCCACCAGGGTGCGGGTGAACGGGCCGTGGCGACAGTCGGCCAGCTGGCAGCCGTCCAGCTCGCGATCACCGAGCGGTGCGTCGAGCTCGACCGTGAGCCGCTCCTCGTACCCGACGTCATCACAGTTCGACACGTCCCTGCTCGACGCTTCGTGCGTGAACATGCGCGCGGCGATGACCACACGTGAGCCCTCCTCGGCGACCTCCCACCCCTCGAGCCGCTCACACCCACCGAAGGACGTCCCCACGACCAGCGTTCGCTCGTCAGGGCTGACACCCACCAGCTGCCACTCGAACGGACGGACGGTGCCGCCCTGGACCGCCTCGACCTCCAGCAGCGGGTGCACGTCATCCGAGGCCTCCTGAACCGACGGGGAGTCACCGGCCTCGACGCGCTGGGTCGAAGGCTGCTCGACCGTCTGCCCGGGTGGGGCCTCGCCGTCGTTAGTGCACCCACCTACGAGCAGGAGGAGGAACCCCGTCAGCAAGGTCGGTCCACGCCACGGTCGCACGCGCGCTCCTCGGTCGATGGTGAGACGTTCCGGAGCCGCTCCGGTTCCTTCGACTTGTACGGGCATGGTGCCTACGGCTCGTTCGCCTCCGCGCTCTCGCCCGCGTACCAGCGCTCGTCCGAGATCCGGACCACGACAGCATCAGCCGGCAACTGATCGAGCAGCGCCTGGACGGCCTCAGCGTCGTGATCGGGTTGCAGGACGAGGACGAGGACGAGCACGCCGGCATCGCTGTCTACACCGAAGCTGGACGCTCCGCGCGGGAGCCGCGTGGTGACCTGCTCGTACCACGCCACCAACTGGACTCCCACGTGCTGCCGGCCGCCGACGTGTCGGTCGCGAACACCCTGGCCCGCGTGATCCTGGCCGGTGACTGACGGTTCGTTGCCAGATCGTTGCCACGAACGACCGCGGAGGCCGTAGAACGCAGAGAACCGGCCGCGAGGGCCGGTTCTCCGGGTGGGGCGTGCAGGAATCGAACCTGCGACCTCTTGCGTGTCGAGCAAGCGCTCTAGCCGACTGAGCTAACGCCCCGAGGTGCACCGGCGCTGCCGGTGCGGGCGGGAAGGTAGCACCGCCGCAGGGAGGCAGCGAACCTGGCCCGGGTCCGCGCACACCCCACCTACCCTGCGACGGCACCTGCCGGGAGCCCAGCGTGTCCGAGGTCCTGTTCCACCACGAGCACGGCCGCTTCACGGCCACCGAGCTCTCGCGCGGGCCGTGGGACCCGGGCAGCTGCCACGGTGGGGCACCCGCCGCGCTGCTCGCCGCCTTGATCGACGCGTCGCCGTCCCTGGCCCCGATGCAGGTCGTCCGGCTGACCTACGACATCGTGCGACCGGTCCCCCTGGCACCGGTGGAGGCCTCGCTGCGGGTCGTGCGCGAGGGCAAGCGCGTCCAGGTCGTCGAAGCGGACCTGACCACCCCCGACGGCACCGAGCTCGTGCGGTGCCGCGCCCTGCGCGTCCGTGTCGGCCAGGTCGAGCTCCCCGAAGGCACCGACGCCGACGCGGCGCCGCCCTCCCCCGGCCCGACCGAAGCCGCCGGTCAGGTCGAGCGCGCCGGTGAGGCGTGGGGAACGGGCTTCTGGACCGCGGTCGAGGTCCGTCCGACCACCGGTAGCGTCCTCGGCACACCGGGGCCCGGGACCGCGTGGTTCCGCCTCGGTGTCCCGATCGCAGACGACGTCGACACGACCCCGATCGCCCGTGTCGCGGCCGCGTCGGACTTCGGTAACGGGCTGGCCCCACCCCTACCGATCGACCGCTACCTCTACCTCAACGCCGATCTGACCGTGGACGTCCACCGACTGCCAGTGGGCGACTGGGTCGCGCTCGACTCCCGGTCCGTCGCGCAGCCGTCCGGCATCGGGCTGACCACCTCCACGCTCTCGGACGAGCGGGGCCGGATCGGTACCGCGCTGCAGTCCCTGTTCCTCGCGGCACGCTGACGCGACCGGAGGCGGCCATCGTCCCGCGGGGTGGGCGGAACCACTAGACCACTGATGTGACCTCCCGCAGCTGTACCCGTCGCAGCAGCTGGGCGTTCAGGGCGACCACCACCGTCGAGGTGCTCATCAGCACGGCGCCGAGCGCCATCGGCAGCACGAACCCGGCCCAGGCCAACACCCCGGCCGCGAGCGGGATGGCGAACAGGTTGTAGCCCGCTGCCCACCACAGGTTCTGGACCATCTTGCGGTAGGTCGCGGCCGACAGCCGCCGGATGGCCACCACGCCGCGGGGGTCGTCGGAGGCCAGCACGATCCCGGCGGACTCGATGGCGACGTCGGTGCCGGCGCCGATCGCGATGCCGACGTCGGCCCGAGCCAGCGCGGGCGCGTCGTTGACCCCGTCGCCCACCATCGCGACGGTCATGCCGCGGTCCTGCAGCTCGGCCACCTTGGCGTCCTTGTCCTCGGGGAGCACCTCCGCGAACACCTCGTCGATACCGAGCTCGGCGGCCACCGCGTCGGCGACCTGCTGGGCGTCCCCGGTGATCATCGCGACGGTCACCCCTGCGGCGTGCAGTTGGTCGACCGCGCGCCGCGAGACGTCACGGACCTCGTCCTCGAGGCTGAGCGCCCCGATGACCTCGCCGTCACGCACGACGTGCAGCACGGCGGCACCGCGCTCCTTCCAGCGGTCGGCCGCCTCAGCCAGCTCGTCGGGTACGGCGAGCTCGCGTTCCCTCAGCAGGGCGGGGCCGCCGACGGCGACCTCCGTGCCGTCCACGTCGGCCGCGACGCCGCGGCCGGTCATCGACCGGAACCCGGTGGCGGTGGGCAGCGGACCAGCTTCCTCGGCGGCGTGGGCGTGGATTGCGCGGGCGAGCGGGTGCTCGGAGTCGGCCTCGACCGCACCGGCCAGGCGGAGCAGTTCGTCGAGCTCCACCCCGGGGGCGGCCGCAGCGTCGGCGACCACGTGCTCGCCGCGCGTCAGGGTCCCGGTCTTGTCGAACAGCACCGCGTCGACGGTCCGCATGCGCTCGAGCGCCATCCGGTCCTTGACGAGGATCCCGGACCGCGCCGACTTCGAGGTGGAGATGGCGGTCACGAGCGGGATGGCGAGGCCGAGCGCGTGGGGGCAGGCGATGATCAGGACGGTGACGGTGCGGTCCACGGCGAGTGCCGGCTGTCCGAGCGTGACCCACACGACCGCGGTGATGGCGCCCGCGAGGAGCGCAACGTAGAACAGCAGGGCCGCGGCACGGTCGGCGAGGACCTGGGCACGGGACCGCGACCCCTGGGCCTCGGCGACCAGGCGCTGGATGCCCGCGATCGTCGTGTCGTCGCCCACGGCGTCGACCTCGACCCGCAGGCTGGCGTCCGCAACGACCGTGCCGGCAACGACCCGGTCGTCCACGGTGCGACTCACCGGGTTGGACTCCCCGGTGAGCATCGACTCGTCGACGTCCGCCGCTCCTTCCACCACGGTCCCGTCGGCGGGCACACGGCTGCCGGGCCGCACGAGGACGACATCACCTGGCGCGAGCGACGCGATCGCGACGGTCTCGGTCGAGCCATCGGCCCTGACCCGTTCCGCGTCGTCCGGCAGCAGCTCCGCGAGTGCCGCCAACGCGCCTTGCGCCTGACCGATGGCGCGCATCTCGACCCAGTGGCCGAGGAGCATGATCGCGATCAGGAGCGCGAGCTCCCACCACACCTCCTGGGTGAACAGCCCGAGCGAGGTCGCCATGGAGGCCACGTACGCGACCGTGATCGCCATCGCGATCAGCAGCATCATCCCGGGCTGGCGGTCACGAGCCTCCTGGAGGCCACCGGTGAGGAACGGCCAGCCGCCGTAGAAGAAGATCACCGAGCCGAGCACCGGCGCGATCAGATCCGCACCGGGGAACTCGGGCGCGGTGTAGCCGGCCCACATCTGGATGTGGTGGGACCAGATGACGACCGGCACCGTCAGGACCAGGGTCAGCCAGAAGCGATCGCGGAAGAGGGCCGCGTGGTCACCGTGCCCCTCGTGGCCTCCGTGGTCTCCGTGGCCCCCGTGGTCGCCGTTCGTGCCGAGGGTCTCGTGCTCGCCTGTCGTCATCGCCGACGCCTCTGCCCGGCCGTCCGGCGATCCGGCTCGTGCACCGCTGTCGGACACGTGCATCTCCACACCAACTCCGTCATCGAGTTCCCGACCCAGGGAATACTCCCCAGGAGTACCTGTCAAGCTCCCCCGTCACGGGCGCGGACGGCCGCAGGTGCTGCCGGTCAGCCCAGCACGCAGCTTCGAGGCCGGTGCGGCCGCCCGACCGACTACGGTCCGGCGGGGAAGTACGGGGATGAAGGCAGGAGCGGTGAGGGATGTCGAGCGGATCGACCGATCAGGGTGACGAGGAGTCCCTCGCGGCCCTGCGCGCTGCTCGGGACCGCGCTGAGTTCGAGGCCGCGGTCGTCCACCGTCAGCAGGTCGCCACGGAGCGACTCGGCGGCCTGGGCTCCTACGACTGGGACATGATGACGGGTCGGGTCACCTGGTCCGACGCCCTCTTCCGCATCTATGGCTACGAACCGGGCGCGTTCGAGCCGAGCTACGAGCGCTTCCTCGAGCACGTGCTACCCGAGGACCGCGAGACCCTCACCGCGGTCCACACCGAGGCCGTACGGACCGGAGGGAGCTTCGAGACCGACGAACGCATCGTGCGGGCCGACGGCGATGTCCGGACGCTGCGCACCCTCGGGATGGTGCTGACGGGCGAGGACGGGCAGCCGGTCCGACTGCACGGCGTGTGCCGCGACGTCACCGAGGATCTCAGCGTCCGTGATGACGCCAGGCGGGCCGCCTCGCGGTTCGAGACGCTCGCTGAGGCGGCGCCGGACGCCATCGTCGTCGCCGACCGGAACGGCCGGATCACCTCCGTGAACCAGCAAGCCGTGCGGTTGTTCGGCCACAGCGCCGCGACGCTGACGACGATGTCGGTGGACGATCTGGTGCCGGCCCCGACGCGTGGACGCCACGGCGAGCTACGCGCCGGGTACCTCACGAACCCGACGACGCGACCGATGGCGGCAGGTTCGGACCTCATGGCGCTGCGGGCCGACGGCTCGATGGTGCCGGTGGACATCGCACTGACCCCGCTGGACGACGCCACCGACGGCGTCGTGGCGGCGTTCGTCCGGGACGCCACCCAGCGACGCAAGGCCGAGTTCGACGCGCGCCTGCTCGCCGACGCACAGTCCCGCCGCCGCCAGGCGCTCGAACTCAACGACAACGTGGTCCAGGGCCTCGTCACCTTGCTGTGGCACCTCGACGTGGAGGAGGTGCCCGCATCCGCGCGGGAGGCCGCCGAGCGGACCCTCGCGGCCGCCCGCAGCATGATGAGCGACCTCCTCGAGGACCTCCACGACGAACTCGCACAAGGGCCAGGCACCCTGGTTCGCACCAGCGACGTGCCGGCCGGGACGCCGCCCGACCGGACCGACGAGCGTGATCCGGCGACGGCCGCGCCACCAGGGACCATCAGGGTCGTCATCGCCGACGATGCGCCTGACCTCCGCATGCTGCTGCGGTTGCAGCTGGAACGGCTCGACGGTGTCGAACTGGTCGGCGAAGCGGCCGATGGCCGCCAAGCGGTCGATCTGTGCCAACGACACGTCCCCGATCTGGTGCTGCTGGACCTGTCGATGCCCGAACTCGACGGCCTCCAGGCGGCCGAGCTGATCCGCGAACGACAGCTGGCGTCCCGGATCTACGTGCTCTCGGGCTACCCGGCCGCAGCGATGGAGGACCGCGCGATCGCCGCCGGCGCGGACGCGTACTTCGAGAAGGGCAGCAGCCTCCGCGAGGTCTGCGACGCCATCACCGCCGTCAGCAACTGAGGTCGCGACAGCCCCAGCGTCGGACGTGGCCGGATCGAATAGCTGGATCACTCGAGTAGCGAGGGGACCCGTGCCTCGTGAGCATCCGGCGTCGAACGGGCCTCGTTGATCCATCGACTCAGCACCAGCCCCGTCACCAGCGAGAGCCCGGCGACACCGATCGGCCCGCTCAGATCGTCTCCCAGGCCGAACCCCCGCAGCACAGCTGCGATGGCTCCTGCGAGCACCATGACCCCGGCCGTGAGGATCGGCCACGGCCGCGAGCGTCCGGTGAGCCTGCGGACGACCGGGAGCTGCACGAGTCCCAGCACCGCGCCTCCGGCGAGGTTGTGCACGAGCTCGTTGACCACGACCGGCACGCGCTCGAACAGCACGAGGTACAGGACCGCGACCACGGCGAACCCCAGGAGACCGCCGAGGACCCACCTGCCCGCAGCCGGCACACGGCGGCGGATGAACAGCCACTGCGCCGCCCCCACGCCGGCGCCACCCAACGCGAACCCCGCGGTCAGCTGGAGGTAGAAGCCCCACCCCACATCCCCGAGTATCCCATCGGCATCTCCCGTGATGACCTCCACCAACACGGTGCCCCCGACGAACACCAGGAGGAACCCGAGGGCGAAGCCGAGCATCGATGCGAGCGTCCAACCCAGTACCCACGTGGATCGACGGATCGGTCCGTTCACTGCAGGCTCCTCAGCCGGGGACGCGTTCGGTCACCCGAACCGCATCATCGAACGCACCAGGGGCCCCGTCGTCAGGGCTAGCCCTCGATACGTCGCGCTGTGAGGCCGCGCGTCGGGATCTTCGGCCCTAGCCGGCGACGCCCGACGGTGGCTGAGTTGGTCGACAACGGGGGACGAGGAACGGGGGGGCCATGCCTCGCCATCCGCGCCATCTTCAGGTGTCAGGATGGCATCGATCTCGCCTGACTGGAGAGCGGCGAAGAGGGACGGCGCTTCGATGGGACGCACCGGTACGTCCAGCTCGACGCTCTCAGGCTGGGTCGTGGCCCACGTGAGACCGTGCCACGACACTCCCTCGACCTCCGCCATGTCCGCACGCGCGACCACCGCGAGCGACATCTGGAACGCGGGGACGCCGACGACCGATGATGCCAAGCCCTTCCACGAGGTGTACGGCGAGTCTCGTCGCACCCAGACGTGGGAGAAGCTGGCCATCCTGCGGGGGAAGACGGGCAACGCTGTGATGTCGTCGCGCGTCTGCCGGTACAGGAAGTAGCTCGACAGCGAGAATTCGGCGATGTCGAACTCTCTCCCGTGGAGGAATCGCCTGTGACGGTCGTCTCCGTCCCGGTGGTGGGCTAGCTGTCCGACGAGCCTGAAGTCCAGCGTGGTCCCTGAATCCGTGGACTACGGTCGTTCGATGAGGGGCAGGTGACGGTCGTAGGGTTCTATGGCGACGGTGACCGACCGGTTGGGGGGTGACTGGTTCATGGTGCGTTCAGCTCGCCGGTAGTCCTGCGGGGGACGATCAGATCAGCGGGGGGACGACGGGTCGTACGATCCATGGAACGGGTCCCTTTCGCAGTGGGATGCTCTGCAACACTGAAGCGGACGAGGCCCACTCTGACGAGTACTCAGCCGGGTACAACCGCGGCTCCCCGGTCAGCTCGACCGATCGTCTGGATCCGCGTCATGAACGGGTGACGGCCGCGTCGAGGGTGCGGTCGCGCCCCACCCACGGCGCGAGGAGGATCGTCGCCACGGAGGCGAGGGCCACCAGGCCGAGCACGTGAGAGCCGGGCCCGACGAACTCTCGCACGAGGCCGGCGGCGATCAGGAGGAGGACCACTCCGGTGTAAGCCGTTCCCTGGACCATCGACGACAGTCTGCTGGTGACGTGCGACCGGCTGGTCCTGTCGTTGATCAGGGCGAGAGAGATCACCAGCGAAGCGCTCAGCGCGAACCCGGCGATCCCCGCCCAGACGACCGCGAGACTCGGCGCCACCGCCAGGCCCGAGATCGCAACGAGCAGGATGACGGGTGCTGCGGCCGCGACGAGTCGATGATCCCGTCGGTTGGCGAGCAACGGCGGCACCACGAGTGTCGCGGCGACACCGGTCACCAGCAGCACCGCCAGATGGGCTCCCGCAGTCGCCGCGCCGACACCCATGTCCTGCTCCACGCTCGGCAGCCAGTACATCAGGACGTAGAAGCAGGCCGACTGAAGGCCGAAGTACCCGGCCACCTGCCAGGCCAGCGGTGAGCGCCACACGCGAACCGAAGGCTCAGGCAGCCACTCGCCGTCCGCCCCGAACCCGGTCGGTCGGATCAGCCGCGGACGCCAGGCACAGAGCGCCGCCAGCACGAGCACACCCCACACCGCCACGGCCAGCCGCCACGACCCCGTCATGACCATGAGCGGCACGACGAGCATCGATGCGGTAGCCGCCACCACGATCTGGACGGCCACGTACTGGCCACTCACCACTGCGCCACGCTCGTCGAAGCCACCGCGGACCAGCACGGGCAGCAGGACGTTGGCGGCAGCCACAGCGACACCGATGGCTGCCGTGCCGGCCCACAGGGGCACATCGCCCCACAGCGGCACCGAACGCAGCACTACCCCGACACCCAGTAGTAGGAGCGTCCCCAACAAGGTGCGCTCGCGCCCGAACCGGGCCGCGACCGGATGGACGAGCGGCGAGCAGAGCGCGAACATCGCCAGCGGCACCGCCGTCAGGATGCCCTGCTCGGTGGGCGACAGGTCCAGGTCCGATGCGATGTCGGGGAGCACCGGCCCGACCGCTGCGAGCACGGCGCGCAGGTTGGCCGCCACCAGCAGGATGAAGATGAGGAGCAGCGCGGGGCGGACAGGGCCCCCGCTCGCCGCTCTCATAGACCGGTCCCCCGCGCATCTGACCCGCACCGGCCGGATCCGCACGTACGGACCGCGGCACAGGTCACGGCGATGAGCACCTCTTTCCCCTCAGCCTCCGCAGCCCACGTCCTGGACGACAGGGGGGTCGAGCTGGCCGGCTGCTTGCGCCACGGTAGGAACTGACGGCGGTGGGTGCGTACCCCGAGGGGGTCAATTCGCTCACCGAACCGTCCTCCGAGCGACGACCGATAGGACCGCACAAGCTGCGGCGACGACCCCCTTCGCGAACCGCGCCGCCGCGCGAGTCGCAGGGGCCGCTCCGGTCCATCGGGGTGATCCCGGGTACGGCAGCCAGCTCGACCGTGACGACGACGGCATCGGCTACGAGTAGGCCCGGACCGGATGCGCTCGGACGGGATGGAGACCAGCCCGTGAGGCGGACCGGCCCCTGCTGCGTTCCCGCAGGTCAGGGGCCGGTTCCGGTTGGAGGCGGGGACGGGAATCGAACCCGTGATGGAGGATTTGCAGACCCCGAGACGCCGTATCCGCCGGTTCCCGCGGATACCGTCCCGCGCCAGGAAACCTGCCCTGACCTGCGATGATGCGTCCCACGCGTGATCCGGCGTTCCAGCCCATGTCGCGCTGTTGCCAACATCCATGTTGGCAGAATGTTGGCAAGGGATCGCCGGTCGAGGGGTCGCGACACACGGCCGTCGAGCACCACCCGCGAGGTACGCTGCTGCCCATGGTGAACACCGCGACGTCCGACCGGAAGGCGACCGCCGACGAGGTCCGCGCTCACGCGCAGGCCCTCCGCGGACTGGCTGCGCGGAGCGGTCTCGAGGCCCCGCGGCTCCGCGATGACGGCACGCTCGTGGTCCGCAGCTCCGAGCCGGGGTACCGCGTCGTGCTCGAGTTCGCGGGGCTGGCGGCGGCCGAGGTGGGGGCCTACGTGCACGTCATCACCGACGATGCGCCCGCGGCTCGAGCTACCGGCCCCCTGTGAGCCGGTACCACCTCGACCAACTGCTCGCGACGCTGCGCCGCATCGCCGAGCTTGTGCCCGACTCGCTCGAGGCGTGGCGCGAGGATGAACTCCGACAGCTCGCCGTGGAACGACTGTGGATCACGGCCGGGAACCTCGCCGACGCGCACCGGCTCACTGCCGACATCGAGACCGGTGTGGCTCCGTGGGCGGAGCTGCATCGCTTCCGGAGCCTGCTCGCACATGCTCTGCCGGGCGACCTGTCCGAGGAACGCGTCTGGTACGAGAGCGTCACGGACCTCCCGCGCCTGACCGACCAGGTCCAGCGAGCACGTGGGTGAGCAGTGATGAGCCGGGCACACCGCCCCGTTGAAGCCCTCGGCCACTGCCCCGAGCGAACTACCGGGTGTCATGCACCGGTACGTAGCGCCTAGAGCTCCGGAGTCCCCGTTTCTGCGCGGGTCGCGGAGAGCGGAAACCACCAAGAACTGCACCCACCTCGTCAATCGGCGTCGGCCGTCGACCCGCTTCGAGCGCTCCACGGGATCCACGTCGTTCGGACTCGCGAAACTCGTCGGCACACAAGTGATGAGCATCGGAGGACAGCCGTCGAACCAGTGCTGCCAGTCGGGGATGACTACGCTGTCGAAACCCACCTACAGGGAGTCACGTGACGCGACCACCATCCATCCCACGTGCGCTCGACCTCATCGAACGGGTAGCGGACGATGTTGAAGGGGCGCCGAAGGAGGCCGATCGCCATGCTGCGACTCAGGCGGCGAATCGCATCATGGCGGCGTTGAGATCCTCGGGTGAAGTGCCTGCGGAGACCATGGATACCGCCAGGGACCTCTGCAATCGTATCCGCGGGGCCGTCGAGTATGCGGGCGACCACCCGAGCGAAGCGGCGGTAGCGGCGGGGGACATGCGCCACTCCGCTAGTGAACTGCGTGAGCTTCTCAGCGAACGACGGCCGAGCTCAGATCCCACCAATTGAGCCGTAAGCTGGCATACTTTGGGATGCCTCACCTGGCCTGGGAGGGGAATCCACTTGACGAGCGAGCAGCCTCTGGACAGAGACTCGACGGTCGATGTTCCCCCAGGACCGTACTTCCATGGCAGTCGGCGGGTGTACGAACCAGGCGACTGCCTTCTGACAGACGTGGTCAACAATATAGAGGGTGAGGAGGACGATCGTCAGATGTGCTTCGCCACTACATCACGCGACCAAGCCCTCGACTGGGCATACGGACGAGGGATCCGTCACGGCGGTGACAGACTTTACGTGTACGAGATCGAGATGACGGAGCCGGAAGTCGACGTCAATATGCACCGACCGGAAGCAGAAGGCCCAATCACGTCCGTGATGAGCCGGTGCGGAAGGGTCATTCGAGTTATCCAAGTCTTGGCCAAGTCCGACTATCCGAACGCCTACTTCGGCTGAACCTAGACCCAGCGTCAGGCGCCTGCGGCTGGCCCCAGCGTTGCGGCTGGAGGGTCCCTATCGACCGGGCGGCTCTGGGCGCCCCCACGCTGCGCACCCCACCGCGCCCACAATCGCGGCCTTCGTTCGGTGATTCGCAGCAAGCTCCATTATCCGAGCGTTCTGGTGGCCCAGGTCTAGAAGCCTGGCGAACTCTGGCTCGTCCAACGGTCCACTTCCGCTCGGGGGCCCACCACCAGTCTGCCGCACATCGCCGACACGGCTCCGACTGGCGATCCGCGGCCCGGAACCGCTGCTGGTGGAGGAGAAGTGTGCTCGAACCCGCACGTCGGGCTAGTCGGGACTGGCTCGCTCGGAATCGGCTCGGGCCCCGTCGCTGCGAACGGCGGTGACCAGGTCGTTCAGGGTCGTGAAGACGGTCTCGGGACGCCCGAGCGCGCGCTGGGCGTCTCGGAGTTGCGTGCCGGTGTGAGTCTCGGCGCACACGTAGTCGGCGTAGCCCGCGGCGCTGGACAGGTGGAACATGTCGACCAGGTCGTTGCGCTCCCATTTGCCCATGTGGTCGAGGAATCGGCGGATGAAGAGCTCGGACACCAGCCCCACCATGGGCGAGTCGGCGAACAGTCGTGCCAACTCGAGATCGCTGAACGTAGGGGAGCCTGTGGAGCTCGTCAGCCGTCGGTACGCCGTGGTGTAGTAGCCGATGTTCTCGTTCCAGTAGCGACGTCGTGCGAGTCGGCGACGCTGTTCTTTCGGGAGCTGCTCCGCATGGATCTGCGCCGTAATCGCCGCGTGGTGGGTAACCCATTTCGTGAACGGGTGCTTCGGTATCCGCTCAGGGTCGATGAGCACATCCAGGATGACGCTCGGCATGGTCAACATCGCCATGAACTTGTCGAGGTCCGTAGTGTCCTCGGTGATGCCGAGGGACGTGTCGCTGCCGAAAAGCGCACCGGGTTCGGTGACGATGGGGTGCAGCACGGGTGCGTTCTCCATCAGGTCCAGACGCTCTCGGATGGACAGGTCGACCTCGTGCTTCCACAGATCTAGCGGGTTCCGGATTTGCCACCCGCCGGCTAGGTGGGCCATCGCTACGCCGATCTCGTAGCGTCGGTCGCCGTGCAGCCCGGCGGTCTCGAGCAGGTGTCCTGATGAGAGGGGCAGGACGATGCCGCCATCGTTGGCGAGTCGGAGGAGATCTTGAGCGGCACGTCGCTCGTCGAGGTCTTTCACTCGGGCCGGGTCGTGGAGGGCGTCAGCGACGATCCGCCAGCGGTTCTGGTCAAGGTAGACAGACGATCGACCGTTGAGAGTGGGCGGGGAGGCTGGGTTGAACCCTTCGGTGAGAATGAGGTCGTTCCTGGTGGTGGTCGACCAAATCCACCACTTCTCCCAGTCGAACGTCGAGGTCGCGACCTGGGAGTTGTGTTGCCGGTACTTGGCCTCGAGTTCCTCTTCGTGGACCTGCCCGTCCTGGCATACGATTCGGATGGACCTGTTCCGATAATCGATGTGCCAGTACTTGTACCGGTCGGCGGAGATGACCAACGATTCGTTCATGAGTGCAGGCTAGCCGCGGGGAGCGAAGCGACCTGGGCTTCGGGCTGAACAGCGGGTCGCTGTTGTAACCGCGATGGCCGTGGATCTTGCTGGTCACGGCGGCAGCGACGCCGCACCTCCTCCAGTGCCTGCACTACTGCCGCCGTGCCGTCATGGGCGATACGCGTCCGCAAGTGACGCGCGCATACTCACGGCTTTCGCGCTGGGACTGCTTCTTCGAGTGCCCCACAGTCCGCGTCGACGTAGCCTCCTCGGTCCAGGAGTTCCGACCATCGAGGGCGCCGTGTACAGCGATCGGCGGGTCCAGGACACCGTGCTCGCGCTGATGCACCTCAACGCGCACAAGGACACCTACGGCTGGCGGGCGTGGAAGACCTTCCCCTGGGAAGCCGCCGACGGTCTTCACGAGCGTGGGCTCATCGACGACCCGCGTTCCAAGGCCAAGTCGGTCGCGTTCACCGACGAAGGAGCGCGCCTCGCCGAGCAGCTGTTCGCCGAGCTGTTCGGGGCCGAAGATCCTGGCCCGGACTGAGCTGGTCGGCCACGGCGATGTAGCAATCAGCGTGTACGGCCTACCACGGGGCACGCCGGGTGTGACCCACCGTCTTCAATGGGTAGCGATACCGGGCGTTGTGGCGATCCGGTTCGGTGAGACTCAGAAGCCGCTACCAGGACGCCCCAGCCCACCCCAAGACCGGGTCTCCTGCGCACGGTCCCCATCGTCGGGGATGGCTCGCTTCCGGTCCCGGTTGTTCTGGCGCTCCCCAAGATCGCCGAGAAGCATGACGACGTAGACAACCGCGAGTACCGCGAACAGCCCTACCAGCACGTTGACCAAGGTCACGTGGGCCCCCACCTGTCCGCCTGGCTCCCGCGGCTCGCCAGAGATCCCTAGCGTATCCCTCCGCACTCACGCTGGGCGGGAATCCCGGCACGTCCGGGGTGGCGATAACGGCCGTTGCGCCCGGTCGGGCATGACTCCTCCTAACGCGATCACACGGGGGCAATCAGCTCGTCGAGCAGGTACTCCTCGAAGCCGGCGCGACCGCAGGTCCGCATCTCTTCGGCCAGCCCAGGTGCCCAGTCGACCGCGACCGGTTCGGTGACCAGCGGGCAGACCGACGCGTCCGCCGCCCGGTGGTAGGCGGCGACGTCCATCTGCCACGGCTCGGCGCCGACGGCGACCAGCTGCGAGACGATCACGAGCCCGGCCGCGTCGAAGTCGGCGTGTGCTCGCACGGTGCAGCCGGCGTCGACGAGCTGGCTGACGAGCTCGAGCGCGGCGACCGACGGCATCCCCGAGGTGCACACCAGCGGCGCACCAGAGCCGGCCAGCGCAGCGGCGGACAGGACGGCCGGGTTCTCCACCACGAGCACGTCGGCGGGCTCGTCGAGCTGCAGCGGGTGGGCCAGCAGCTGACCGAGGGTGAGCGCAGCAGGTTCGGGCCCGTGCAGCGTGCCGGCGTACGGGTGGTCGGCGGCGACCGGGAGCCGGTAGACGGTCACGGTGGAGGACAGCTCATCGGCGACGATGCCGACCTCGCGCAGGAGCCGACGCCGTTCGCGGGCGCCGCAGACCTGCAGGCCGGCACGTTCGGCCAGCAAGGCGGCGAGCATCCGACCTGCGGTTCGGTCCAGGTCGAGAGCGTGCGGGTCGCCGAACGTCTCGGCGGCGACGACCGGCAGCGGGACGGGACGGTCCCGCTCGGCGGCGACCACTTGCAGCACCCGGCCGGCGTCGGCGGCGCGGGAGGCCAGGACGTCGCCGACACCGACCGCCTGACGCCGGGCCCACCCCTCAAGTACCGCGTCGCCACCAGCGAGCGCTTCGAGGTGACGGGCCGTAGACGCTCGTGCGGCTGCGGCGGCGTCGCGGTCGGCGGCGCGGTTGCCAGCCTGCCCGTACCGGGCCTCGACCAGCTGGCGCAGCCCGTTCTCGTCGACGCCGAGGGCGGCGGCGACCTTCGCGGTCATGACGCGCGTGTCGGGCGGTCGGAGCTCGCTCTCGCGGAGCAGGTCAGCGAGCGCTTCGCGGGTGTCCGGCGCGAGCCCGGTCAGGCTCACACCGGTGACGCGGCGGTCGCTGGCGCCGTAGCGGCGGTGCAGCTCTCGCCACAGCACCTCGAGCTCGCCGGCCAGCTCACCTGGACCGTCGTTCGGTCCGGTCACGCCCCTCCCCCGGCCAGGACACCGTGCAAGGTCCCGTCGGACGGCCCCGCGGGCGGCGCCGGCGCGCGCTGGCTGCCGTTCCACACGAACCGGGTGGTCAGCGACGCGTCACCGTCCTTCTGGACCACGTGGATCGCGATCGCGTCGAGGGTGTCGTAGTCGCACCAGTCCTTGTCGGAGGTGAACACCACGTCGAGGCCGAGGTCGTTGATCAGGCCGAGCAGGAGGCGCTTGTTGGCCCGGTCGACCTTGGGGAACAGCTCGTCCATCAGCAGCAGACGTGGGCAGTCGGGGGTGTCCTCACCCTCGCGGGGCAGGTAGTGCGCGGCGATCGCGGCGATCAGCGGCACGGTGAGCGCGACCGTCTTCTCCCCAGCCGACAGCGACACCTTCCGTGAGTCGAACGGGACCGGCTGGTCGCCGAACCGGTCGTGGTGGACCAGCACGGTGAAGCGGTGCCAGCGGCGGTAGTCGAGGACGCGGGCGAGCCGGTCCTTCCAGTTGCCGGTGTCGTCCTCGGCGGAGCGGACCTGGTCGATCTGACGGCGCAGGAAGGTGTGCAGGTCGGCGCGTTCGTCGGGCGCGTGGCGGGAGCCGAGCAGCAGGTTGCGGATGCGCTTGAGCACGTCGCGGTCGTCGACCTCGCTGCCGTCGATCTCCCAGCGCAGCTGCACCTTGACGCCACCTGCGGCGGTTTCGATGTGCTCGAGCAGCCCGTTGACGACCCGGACGGTCGTGGCGGCCGACCGGATCCGCGAGGCGAGGTGGTCCCGGACCGCTCCGGTCAGCGTCTCCTCGAAGACGCGTTCCTCCTGTGCGCTCAGCTCGAGTCGGGCCTGCTGCAGCTGAGCGTCGAACCCGGCGACGAGCGCCGGTGAGCGCATCGCGGCGCCGTCGACGCGGCAGGTGAGCGCCGAGAAGCTGCCCGACCCGGCGACGACCAGGTCGGCACGTCCGGTGAGCTTCTCGCGGGCCTGGTAGACCTTCTCCTCGAGCCGTGAGAGGGCACCGGCGACCGTCTCGCTGGTCCTGGACAGGTTCCCGACGGCGGCACGCACCGCCTGGGCCGCGTCGAGGCTCGCGGTGACCGACTCGAGCTCGTTGAGAGCGACGCCGAGGTCGGCGTCGGCGGCGAGGTCGGTGGCGGCGTGGACGAACTGCCGATGGGCTTGGTCGCGCTCGTCCTCGGCGACCTGGCGCTTCTCGGTGGTGGAGCTCAGCGTCGCGGTCGCGGTTGCGACCTGCCCGTCGGTCTGACGTTGATCAACGCGGAGGGTCCTGACCCGTCCGGTCACCTGCCTGTGGTCCGCCTCTTCGCGCTCGATGTCGTCGCGGACCTTCTTCACGTCGTCGCCCGAGGTGGCTTCGGTCTGCTCGTAGCGGGCCTGCTCGCGAGCGGCACTGCCCTCGAGGTCATCGGCGTCGGCCTCGTCGTCCGCCTGCCGGGCCTCGGCGTCGGCGGCGGCCTTCGCCGCCGAGGAGGCCTTCTCGACGTCGCCGGACAGGCGGATGACGCGGCGGTGGACGACGTCGATCTGCCGTTCGGTGTCACGGTAGGCCTGCTCGCGCCGGTCGAGCGCGTCGGCGTCGGTCGGCAGGCTGTGCTCGCTGCCAACCCGGTGCACCGCGCGCAAGGTGGCGCGGACCCGGTCCTCGCTGACCTCGAGCAGCTCGCTGGCTTCGGCGAGCGCGGCGGCGGCGATCTGACGGGCCTGGGCGGCCAGCGTCGCCCGTTCGCGTGCGTCGACGAGCGACTGTTCGGATGCGACCGACACCCCGTCGCGTTCGTCTGCGGCGTCCTGGCGGCGGCGGTCGAGCGCGTCGAGGTCGCGGTCG